>JBNJDQ010000027.1:0-21044 GCA_051745065.1 Fibrobacterota bacterium | reverse complement strand
TTTCCCCTGAGGTACTGCAATTGCGCCCTGCATGAAATCATCTGTGCAATTCTTTTTGTTTTGGGTTATTTTTATCCATGAACATTCAATGGTGAGGGTTTTACTATGAAATTTGCTGTACGCACGCTGTGCGCCGTCTTCCTGTCTGCACTTCATCTTTTCGCCGGCTTTGGTCAGGCGCCAAAAGGGTGGGAGGATATCCGTTTTGGCTTGGTGAGTAACGGTCTTCCCTACGATGAATCCCAACCGCTCACCTGGGATACCCATCGTCTGAAGACGGCAACGGAGGAACTGGGAATCGATATTAAGTACCGCTATCGCTATGTGAATGAAGGGGTAAATCCCGCAAAAAATGCCTGTGTGAATCTCTTTCAATGGAAATGGGGTACCAACTATTCCGAACAAGCTCAGGAGCAGGCCGGAGTCGAAGCCTCTTATGTGATCTATGTTTTACAGGAAGAAGGAGGCACGGCGAAGCTTCTCAGCAATATCTCCGATGCTCAAAAGATGCAGCACTTCTTTCATACCCTGCGCATTGTTGCGGAAAACGCCGCCGGACACGGCGCTGTGATTGTTGTTGAGCCCGATACCTGGGGCTATCTTCTGCAGGATCATTATCAAACCAAGGAGAATGATGATATTGAGGTTGATCCCCGAGAGATACCCGCCGTGGTGAATAATATCCCCGATACGGTGGTGCGGGACAGCTTCTATGTGATTCCGGATACGTCCAAACCCTGGGAGAAGCAGATTGTGGACAGTGCAAAGGAGATATCCTATGAGTACCTTTCGGATCTGCCCAATACCATGGCCGGACTCGGCCGGGGCATTATCCGTACCATGCATCGCTACGCTCCGGACTGTTATGTCGGGTTTCTTGCGTCCCACTGGTCGGTGAATCTCGGACTTGACGGCAACGGCTGGAACTCTCAGGGTATGGTCTGGGCGTCGGATGAACTCATAGATACTTCAGCAAAAATCAATATTGAGTTCTTTGAACGTCTCTACTGGGGGAGTATCGATGAGGAGCACCCCAAAAAGCCCGGGGATGATCCCGATTTTATCGGCGTTGAAAAGAACGGCTGGTGCGCGGGAAAATGGAAAGACAAGGACGGTCGCACGGACTGGTACTGGGGAGATCAGGAGATGAAGAACTATCTGGGCTGGGTGAAACAGATCGGTCAGGGGTTGGATCTGCCTGTTCTCGGCTGGCAGATCTCCATTGGCAATATGGACAATCCCAACTCCTTCGATACAGAGCACATGGCCAATGCCTGGGAGGACACCTTTTTCCCGTACTTCTTTGATCATGTGGATGAGTTTATCGATGCAGGATTCATCGGTTTCCTTGTGGGGAAAGGACTCTCACAGGGAACGGATTACACCCTGCCTTCGGAGCCCTACGGTGAACAGGGATGGTTTTTCTCGCAGCTTATGGAGTTTGACAAGGGCCGTCCCTACGATATCAATTTTAACGATACGGCAACTTCGGTTCTGAAGCATAGGCCGCATCCTGCTGCTCTGGAAGTATCCCGTGCCGGGCAGAAACTGCAGATTCATACGGAGCAATCCCTTGCGGGGGCAGTGGTACAGCTTTACTCCCTGAAGGGGCAGCTGCTTCGGGAATACCGCCTTGATCGCGGGCAAAAGAGTCTTTCCCTCGGTACGACAGTGCAGGGAGCGGCGATTCTCAGAATTCACCATAAAGGTCGGCTGCTTCATCGCTCGGTAATATCGCGGGGATTGTAAGGAGTTTCTCTGTGCAGATACTGAATGCAGGCCGGGCATGTTTTGTCCGGCTTTTTTCTGCGCTTTATCCTGGAACCCGCAGGTACGGGGACTCTGATTTCCAGTAACCTGTTTACACGTTAGCTGAAACCGTATGTCTTTGCACCACCGGGTGAATGAATATCCTCACTGGTAGTTTGGTTGTATGGGGGCACACTCCATGACTGGTATTTTGG
This sequence comes from Fibrobacterota bacterium, assembly GCA_051745065.1. Lineage (GTDB taxonomy): Bacteria > Fibrobacterota > Chitinivibrionia > Chitinivibrionales > Chitinivibrionaceae > Chitinivibrio. Next base: position 19,080 of record JBNJDQ010000027.1, on the reverse strand, counting down.
TACCATTTCTGCCGTTGGTAAAGGCACTGGACTGGTGGTGTCAACACCGAAATATGGCGGCAGACGAAACAATCGGGCATCAGCACCGCTCCACGGCCTTTAAAATGGAAAAGCAGAATCAGGGTTCATTTGCAAAGGGATTGCCTGGAAAGTTCCTGTGTCACAGTATCAGCTTCTGACTTATACGTCCCGGGACTTCCGTGAATATGGCAGGATTCGATCGTTTTGGGTGAGACGCCACAGAGATCAACCCGGGTATGCCGGTACAGGGAAGGTGGTAGGGTTTCGGTACAGAGGTACGGGGAAATCAGCCTTTCTGGATTGACTCCTGTGCTGTGCTGTCAGCCTTGGATTCAGGTGTGACGGGGTCAATGTAAACAATGCGGTCTTCGGCATAGATACTGCTTATGATACTGTCCGTACGGTCAGCCTGTTTTTGCAGCCGGGCAAGGCGGGCTCCGTCAAGCTTGGGAGTGGCAATCATACGCTTTCGGTTGGGATTGATCCATCGTCCGCGGGCATTTTTAAAGCCGAGATGCAGATGCGGACCCGTTGAGCGTCCGGTACTGCCCACACGGCCGATCAGCTGGCGGGAGCGTACAACCTGCCCCGTATGAACCAAACGCTTATTCAGGTGCAGATACCACGAGGTGCTTTTATCGGCATGGCGTATGGCTACTTTGTTTCCCGAGTATTTGTCGTAGCCGGAAAGAACGACCTTTCCCGGTGCAACGGAGTAGACCGGGGCTCCCGAGCGGATCGCGTAATCCACACCGTAATGCATTGTCCGCCGTCCTGTAATGGGATGAATCCGCCATCCGTAAGCTGAGGAGATATGAAGGCGATCCAGAGGGTAGCGGACACCGGAATGAATGAGGGCCTGCCCATCCCGTGAGTAATGACCATTGTAGGATGATTTTTCATCCTCTTCGCTGTAACGGTACGCACTGTGCTCACCGGTTCTGACTCCATTGTATGACGTATACAGAACCGTAGTAAATTCCGGAATAATGGAGTCATTATAAAACTCTTCCTGAAGAAGGACGGAAAAGGTATCGTTGACCCGGGCATCCGTACGGAAAGCAATTTTACACAGGAGTATGCCGTTTACCACGGAGGTGATATTACGGCTGAGACCGGCAGAGAGCAGAGATTCATTCAGGGATGAGCCCGCAGTGATGGAACCTTTCAGCAGGCGCTCGCGTTTTTCTGTCTCCAGTCGTTCGTACGAATAGGTAAGGCTGTCTGCGGTGGAATCATAGGTAATGGTATGCGTTGTAACCCGATTGGGGTGATAGCGAAAGGTGCTGAACCCCTTTGTTGAATCCGCACTGAGAATTGCTGAAAATTGTTCTCCCGATTTGAGGACGGAAATATCTGCATTGAAACGAAGCTTATTTATAATTCGCATTTTCATGGAATGGGGAATATTCATGCGGCCAAGAATCTGAAAGATTCCTTCGCCGGCGCGCAACTGGAAATACACAGAGGGATCTGTGGGAACTGTATCCGGTGTACGGGTACTGGTATCGATTGAAGAGGGCGGTGTTTTTGTTTCGACTTGATCCGCAGATTTTTGGGAAACACGACAAGACAGAAGAAGTAATGCGGCACAGGCGGGAAGCAATATCATTTTCATATGTTATTAAACCGTTGAATCAATATTATACGGGCCTAATATACGACATGACCTCTGGCAGATTCAATGAAAAATACCGCAGCAGGTTACTCTGCTGCAGCGGAATCGTATCCCACACGTTGGCGGATTGTTTTAAGTGGGTCAAAATCCTTCTCAATATCCGCATCGGGATTCAGAATTTTTCTGATGTTCATGCGAAGAGCCTGGTACCGGCTGTTGAACACGGCAAAAGGGCCTTCCCGCTCAGTTGCAGTACAGATGTATTTCAGGCCGTCGGGAGCCTTTTCAATAAAATACAGAGCCTGCTTTTCGTCTTCTGAATTACCGGTCAGCGTGAGAGCAAGAAGCGGTTCTTTTCCTGCATTATCCATAGGGCTGTAGAGCCATTGACCGACCTCCAGCTGTCCGATTTTTGTTAAAAAGGTGTCAACAAGATGGCGATCGCGCAAATACGTACTGTCATCGCCGCTGATCTTCAAATACCACGGAGAAAGCTCCTGTCGGGTCAGGGTGAGGGTTGTATCGGCGTAGGAGATTGTGAGGCTGGTAACGTCCTCTGCAGCAAGGGTGAAAATTTCATTGCGCCGCCATTCGTTGAGATCGCATTTATAGGCAAAACGGATGTTTTCGCCAACTGAAAAAGCCGTCTTTGACTGAGATCTGCGAAAGTAGCTGTTCGACCAGATTTCTGCTTTTTTTCCAATATAGAATCGTGCGTATTCTGATCCTGCAGTGTCGATAAGTCGAACAGTCTTGCCTGAATCCGGAGTGACATGGAGCTCACCGGCGGCTTCTGCTGATCCTGCAATGCGGTACTCACGGGTAATGCGCCCTGTCTTGGCAAAAACACTGGTGACCATGGCCGTATCTGCCGGAAACCAGATATCTTCTTCTGCAAGGGGAGCAGTGGAAACCTGCCAGCGGGAATTTTTTCGGGCAAGGATCAGGCTTGAGTCACCGTGAGAGACTTCGATACGGCTGATTTTTTCTGCAGAAATATCCGGGAAAATGGGGGCCCGGTTGGCGCGGGATCGTTTTTGCTCACGGGAGTTGGACAGCAGCAGTACCACTGTGAGCGCTGCCAAAAGCATGCCGGATATGAGAACCTGTCGCTTCTTATTCATGAGCGCCGCCTTTTTTGCTGTTTTGAAGAGCTGTGCGTTCAATTTTTCTTCGTCGTGCGTAGATTACCAGGCCAATGCCGCATATCAACAGAGGCATGAGGGCGATATTGACCGCACGAATGATCTGTGCACGCGGGCTGCTGTTTTTGATGCCCTTCTGTGCAAGACGGCGGTCAGCAATGTTTTTGACCGGAATGGAAAGCAGGTCTGTACGTCGGTTCAGCCAGTCGCAACTGTTCTGAATAAAGATTTTATTATTTAAGCCAAGACCGTTTTTGGTTACAAAATTATCGCTGCCTACGGCTACAATTCTGTTTTGGCCCGTAGAGGTAATATCGCGGTTTTCCGGATAATACGGTGATATGCTGTTTTCCAGAGCAAGGGCGACGGGGAACGGGCCGAAGGGGGTATCTTTGTTTTCTGCCTGCTGAAACAGACGATCCCAGTCCTGGTTCGGTGCAAGCCCGATGGGAGGGGTATTGCCGTAGGAGTTTTTCGATGTTTCCAGGAGTGTATCAACGACAGGGGAGGTGTCCCCTTCTGCGGTTTGTGCGGCCCACATGGGAGAAACCCACTGCAGTATAACACCGCCCAGGGACGATGTTATGGGATGATCTCCCAAGCCGTCACGGGTAATAACCGGGAAGTAGGGATATTTGTACGCCCGGTTTTCAGAGGCATAAATATTGTCACACTGACGATCGAGAATAATGGTTTCGCCCACTGTTATGCCGTACTGCTCCAGGAGTTTATAAAACCGGCTGTTTTTGAAAGAAATCTGCGGTTGCCGGGCAATTTCATTGAGATCAACATCCAGACGCGGGGCAAGAACAAAAAGATTTCCTCCCTGTGCTGCAAAGCGGTCGATTTTTCGCAGATACTCTTCGTTGTTCAGAAAGGCCGGTGAACCGCCGGGGATGACCAGCGTTGAGATATCCCCGGGGATATCCCCTTTTTTGAGCGAGATATGCTCCACCTGATATGTTTCGAGCAGGATGTCATAAAGATTGCGGTAGCGCTGACTTGTCAGCTGCGAAGGCTGCTTCATTTGATATTTCTGAATCATTTCCCGGGGAATTGGGGTGATGGTATCTGTTTTCAGAATGCCGATCTTTGGGAGCTCCGGGGTGGTCAGAGTGATGATCTGTTGCAGAATTTTGCGTTCCAGAGAGGCCACAGAGGTGATTGTATTGAGCCGTTCCGTTCGGTTTTTATATCGCACAGCGATTCCCGCGTAACCGTAAACCTTGCCCAATCTATTTTCCGCAATATCGGTTATTTCCGTCTTTTCAATATCCAGGGCCAGGGCCAGGCTGAGATCGTCGTTACTGGTGGTGGGATCATGGGTTTTAACAACCAGATATCCGCCGGCATACCGCTTGAATTCTGTGAGGAGATCCATGATTGCTGTCTGCACCTTCTGGTACCGCGCAGGCAGATTCTCCGAGAAAAATACGTCCACTGTGATAATATCATCAATGGCACGCAGGCGCTCTTTTGTATTGTCGGAGATTGTGTAGATATTGTTTTCCGTTAGATCTCCACGGACAAAGAAGCGGTTGCCCGCGTAGTTTGCAAGCACGGCAATGGCAGCAATGATTGCAATATAAATAAGAGCGTATACCTTAACTGAAGGGCGTCCGTTTTTCATGATTACCACTTCCTTGTTTCAAGGGATTGAACATTCAGAAAGAGAAAGAAGAATATCAGAGTGACATAGTACACAAGGTCCCGGCTGTCGATAACACCGCGGCTGATACTTTCAAAATGAGTGAGAATTCCCAGATAGTTGAACAGCGGAACCAGGGTGTCCGGCAGAAATGATGTTACCACACCGCTGTTGAACATCAGAAGGATCAGAATAAACATGGCTGTGGCAATGAAGGCGATAATCTGATTTTCCGTCAGAGAGGAAATCCACATACCGATGGCGATGTATGCTGCGCCAAGGAATAATGTTCCCGCATAGCTGCCGATGAAAACCCCCGTGTCGGGATTGCCCAGCAGGGAGACCGTTACAGGGACCGTCAGACTCATGGCCATGGTGATGCAGAGAAAAAAGAAGGCTGCAAAGAACTTGCCCAGGACGATTTCCGTATCACTGACGGGCCATGTCAGAAGCAGTTCCAGGGTGCGGTTGCGCTTTTCCTCGGCCCAGCTGCGCATTGTTACGGCGGGGAGGAAAAGAATAAAAACCCAGGGAACCAGTTCAAAGTAGCCCCGCATGGAGGCGGCATTTTTGATAAAAAAGGTTTGGAAAAAAAGAAAATTTGTCAGAATCAGATAGACCGACGTAAATACGTAGGCGATGGGGGAGAGGAAATATGATTTCAATTCCTTTGTCAGTATTGTGGTTACCCGGTTCATTGGTTATCCTCGCTTTCTGCGGTAAGTTCCGTAAAGACATCTTCCAGGGTGCGCTGCTGCCGGTTCATTTCATCGGCGTGGATTCCGGCTTCGGCCAATGCGGAAAAAAGATCCCGTCCACGGCTGTCTTTCGTACAGGTAATCTGTACACGACCGGGCTGAGGTTGCTGTACGGAGGTGATATGGTCGCTCTTTTCAGAAAGGGCGGTGAATTTTTCCAGCGCAACATCGCTTTTGACAGAGTACACCGGTGCCGTTTCTTTCTGGTTAATAAGATTTGCCGGCGTATCCAGCGCAACGCGCTGTCCTTCATTGATTATGAGAAGCCGGTCACAGGTCTTATCCACCTCTGAGAGAATGTGGGAGCAGTAGATCACGGTTTTCTCCTGCCCGAGCTCGCGAATGAGGCTGCGGATTTCAATGATCTGGTTTGGATCAAGGCCTGAAAGAGGTTCGTCCAGAATAAGCAGACGCGGATCGTGAAGAATGGCCTGAGCAAGACCAACGCGCTGGCGGTATCCCTTGGAGAGGGTGTCCACACTCTTTTTGCGGACATCGCCAATGCTGCAGCGTTCCGTAACCTCCCGGATCCGGCGGTTGAGATCTGCTCCCTTCAGACCGTGGATCTTTCCGGCAAAGCTCAGATATTCCTCCACAAACATATCCCCGTACAGGGGCGTATGTTCCGGAAGATAGCCGATGGCCCGTTTAATCTCCATGTCACTGCTGCGGGTATCAAATCCGTCAATGGAGAAGGTGCCCTGATCAGCGGGAATGAACCCGGTCAGAATACGCATGGTTGTTGTTTTTCCCGCTCCGTTCGGGCCCAGAAAGCCGAATATCTCACCCTTTTGAACGGTGAAAGAAAGGTTTCTGACGGCCTGTACCGGTCCGAAATGTTTGCTGAGATTAGATACCTGGAGCATAACTGAATTCATAGATCCTCCGGGGAGCATAGTGCTTATTCAATTGAAATATAGTTAATTCCCCCTGAAAGGAAAAAGAAAAAAATACTTCTCAGGGGGTACGGTTTTTTTGGCGGTATTGATTTGGGGTCATTCCTTCGATTTTGCGGAAAATGCGGGCAAAGGAGTTGGAATAACAATACCCCACCTGTTCAGCAATATCCGAAATCTGCCGATTTGTTTCGGTGAGCAGACGTTTTGCTTCGCTGATACGTATGTGGTTGATGTATTGCTTGTACTGCAGACTGAAGCGATCCCGCAGGATTTCGTTTACCTGGTAACTGTTGAGAGCCAGTTTTTTGCGTATAAGATCGAGGGACATAAGGGGATTGCCGTATTCATGACCGAGAAAGGCGATCAGGCGGTCGGCGTCCTCCTGACTGTAACCGGCTGATACCTTGCGGTATGTTGGCTTGCGTACCGGCGGTGATTCTTTTTTGCGGTGCAGAAGCAGGGCGGTTACTGCAGATATGGCGCCGAAAATCAGGGCGGTTCCCACAGAGAACAGCAGTTCTGCACGAAGAGAATCCACCAGGCGGATCCGTTTTATGGATATCTGGTGCAGTAGGCTGTCTTCCGGATGGGACTGTTCGTATTTGTTAAACATAATGTGAGTCATTTTTTTCCAGTCTGTTTCCGGAATGGAGTCGATTGATGTATTGGCATAGTCAAACCACCAGGTGGGGGTTGCAAAATCGCGCAGGGGATAGGTGTAGGTTTCACGGGAGGAGTCAATGCGGTACTTCATGGTGTACGGCCGATGGGTATCCGTACGGCCGGGATCACTGAAACCGGGGATGTACATGTAGAGAGTCAGGCTGAAATCGTCGGTTTTTTCGGGCTCCACGGTCAGTTCCAGCTTGCGGTAACTCTGAATATCAATTGTACGGACCAGTTCATGGGAGTGAAACAGCAGGGTCGGGTTGGATTGATTCCGGCCGATACGATAGGTGTAGTGCAGATGTTGACGCGAGGTATCAAGGACAGTGCTGTCGACGGAAGTGCTGGCTTTTTTGGTAATATCCTGCAGATTGGAATAGGCCGTGTATTCAAAATAGGTGTCGTTTTGCGGGTAGAGCTCAAGGGGCGGAGAATAGCGCAGGGCGAAGGTGATGAGAAATATAATGAAGGAGAAAAGAAGGATCACGAGAACACGTTTATTCATAGCAGGTCGTATACTCATTTCTGTGGTGGTAATTCATAGGACATAAATATATACTTTTACAGTTGTGAAGGAGTAGAATGATTTTCAGTTGTATCATGATCTTCTGCCCCCTCTTGTCGCAGCAAAACCGCGTTAATTGTATTAATGATATTTGAGACAGAGGGGGGCTTTGTTATGTGGGCGGCCATGCCCGCCTCAAGGCACTCTGCATGACTGGCGTTTGCTGTCAGAGCGATAATCGGCAGATTCGGTATGATTTTGTGGATCTCTTTCGTGGCGCTGATACCGTCCAGAACGGGCATCTGAATATCCATGAGTACTGCATCCACTTTCGTTTTCCCTTCATCAACAAGGCGGAGGGCATCGAAACCGTTTTCCGCAGTGACGGGGTGCATATTCATTTTTTCAAGGATTCGCGCCAGGGATTCCCGGTTGACCGGGTCGTCTTCTGCAATCAGAATGGTGTGTGCTTTTCGGTCGTGCTGATTCGGGACGGCATGGGCCGGTTCAGCGGGGACAGCAACACTGAATATGGTTCCCACCCCTTTTTTGCTGCGCAGGCGCATGGTGCCGCCCATGGTATTTAACAGTTTTTTGACAATACTCAGGCCGATCCCCAGCCCGTCGTATTTCTGAGAACGGGAGAGTTCCTCTTCACGGTGGAATTCTTTAAATATCTGGTGTCGCGTCTCCTGACCGATGCCGCAGCCTGTATCGGAGATGCGGATTTTCAGCATATTTGTGCGGTAATGCATTCGCAGGGATATCTTGCCCAGTTCTGTAAATTTGACAGCATTGGAGAGAAGGTTGTCCAGAAGAATGGCTATTTTTTCGTCATCACCGGTGAGTTTTTGTGGTACCGACGGGCTGACACGGTACATGATTTGGTTTTTCTTCAGCTCTGCCCGGGGGGTATAATAGCCGATTATGTCCTCTGTAAGATTGCGTGGATTAAAGATGCGTCGGGACAAGGTAACACTGTTGTCTTTTATTTTTTCGTAATAGAAAAGATTGGTAACCGTAAGGGCCAGATGATTTGCACTGGTGTTGAGATTGGACAGGTTGTGCCGCTCGGGAGCTTCCAGCTTCATGCTGCTGATAGTTCCAAGTAATGCTGAAAGAGGTGTGCGCAGTTCGTGGGCGAGGGCTTTCATGAAGTTGTCCTGTTTACGCAGGAGTATGCGCATTCTTCGCTCTGAGTCATGCCTTTTATCCAGGGCCTGCTGCACTTGTATACTGTAGCTTTGCAGTTTTTCCTGTTTCTCTTTAATGTGCAGACCGATGGACGCAATGAACGTGAAGAAAAGCCCTGTATGCGTGTAGGAGGAAAGCCATATGGGCGGAAATGTACGGGTATGAATAAAATAAATATCGTAGAGTGCCCCGAAAAGATAAATGACAATGCCGCCGATAATCAGGTAGGTTTCTTTGCGTTTTTTCTGGGTTGCCGCATAAACCAAAACAGAGAGGGATATAATGTTCAGCGGTGTTATATAAAACAGATACAGATGGGAGTAAAAATCGACCAGAGCAGCTTTTGAAGGTACGATAATAATGTATATGATAATGGGAGCGATGGGCAGAAAGGCATAGCGTACGTAGATTTTTTTAAGATAGTAGTTGGAAAAAGTCAGCACTGCAAGAAGAAGGACCGGCGCAATAAGGGTGAGGCTGATGCGGGAGAGTTTGAAAAACGGTAGTTCCGGCAGATTAAAGTCATCCCACAGAAAAATGCTGTACGTGAAAAATATAAATACGCCCAACAGGGCAAAGTGGTACATATAGGTAGACGCCTTTGATATGAAGGCGTAGTAAAAACTCATAAAAGAGATTGCCAGGATAATGAAAAGAAGGGATTCGATAACGGTGGAGTTGAAAAGCTTTCCCCGGGCGTATTTTGAGAAAACCGCCTCGTACGTACCGATTTCAACGGGGGCAACGGGGGTTGTCAGGCCGTCTGTGCGAAAACGTATTTCAATGGTTTTAAGGCGGGTGCTGTCAGGAATCTGTGCCATGGCGGGGGCGTAACTTGCCTTTATTGAGGGTTGAGCCGGGTCTGCCCAGCGATACACCTGATGGCCGTTGATATGCACGGTCATGGGGTATGACCGCTGCGGAATATAGAGGAACCGCTGTGATACGGGATTATCCACGGTAATAGTGGTTTTGATACTGTACACCCCCGCCGTGCGTACGGGAAGGCGGCCCCAGGTGTAATTGCCCAGGCTCTGCCCGCTGTCAGGACTGACCATAATCAATTGCCCCTCTGCGGGAGGGCAGAGCGTATCTGCTGTGACAGGAAAAACAGAAATGATAAAAACAAGAGCTGCTGTAAATGCTTTGACAGGTCCCATGATGCTCAGTTTAGATAGAATAATGTATGCTCTAATATGCGTTGAGATGATAAAAATAGCAATGTTTTGCTGCAAAAAATGCGAATCTTTCCCCTATTTTTTGTGCCGTCATAGGGAGAGACGCTGATTGCCGAAGATGAAATGGGGAAGCAGACGGGGGCTTCTTTGCAATCCGGGAGTTTTTGCGCTTGAGGCGGAATGCGCGGATTGTGGTTACAGCGGTCGTGCTGATTCAGGTGTAAAAATAACTGCCGGGTGATTTTTGGGCCTGAAAAACCGCACAACCTGCGCTCACGTTATTCTAACACAGGACAAATCTTTTTCTTGTATTGCCGGGGTATTTTTGTCGCAAAATGTTGTAGTAAGGAGATTGATCAGATGAGTTGTATTGGATTGGGGAGGCATATTCCCATACTGTTATGCTGCTGTATGTTTGCGGCTGCATCTGCAGAGCAGAGCGTGGAGGATATAAAAAGCGAGATTAAAAATGTTCGCGCTCAGCTTGTAGAGGTGCGTGAAGAGAATAGTTCCGTTGTCGATAAGATTGATGATGATCGCCGGGAATTTAAAGAATACCGGGATAAAATCCTTGAGAAGATCCGGACGGTTGAAGATGAGAACGACTCTCTTGATTCCGAGATACGGGATCTGCGTCTGCGCCGGGACTCTCTTGGCGGTGTTCTTGCCGGGAAAAAACGAAGTCAGCGCTCCTATGAAATACTGCAGAAGAATCTTTCGCGGGAAATGGCTGATGCGGCTAAAGAATTGAAGGAGTCCTGCACAAAGCTTTCCCCCTCTCTTCGGGAAAAACCCGTCTCTGCAGCAGATTTGCTCATCAGCGAACTGGAATCGGGAAATGTTGATAATGTCGAAGCATTGACGCGTCTCTTTCAGATCGCCCGGGATGTGGCAAACAGCAGCTTCGCCATTGAGATTGCTCAGGGGCGCTCCCCGGTGCCGGAACTGCGCGGTACGATATACAAAATCCGGATCGGAACCCTCATGGATGCAGCGGTCAATATGGACGGTACGAAGGCGGCTGTATGGCAGGGGCGCGATGAAAACGGCAAGGATATGTGGGAGATGGTCGAATCCAAGGACGTTGCAGCAGAAATTCTCAAAGCGGTAAATGTTCGCGAAGGCAAGAGCCTTCCGGATCTTGTCTCCTTGAAATTCCCCGCCCTCGACGTTGTAAAGAAAGGATACTCCGATGATAAATAGAGCACTGAAAACGTCAGTCCTGCTCCTGTTCTGTGTGAGCCTCGGCTTTGCTGTCTCTGAACGGGAAGTGGAATCTCTCAATAAGGAACTTCGAATTCTGAAAGGGTATCTTGATGATGCCCGGGATACGCTGCAGACAAGTGTCAGTAAGCGCTGGTCCAAAAAGCAGCAGTATCTGAATCAGCGGAAATCTGATAAAGAAAAGATCAGTGATCTTCGGGAGGTTCAGAAAAACAAGGTTCGTGCTCTCACCCGTCTGAAAGAAGAGGGGTATGCCCTGGAAAGCACTATTTCCGATGAGGAAAGCGCCCTTGAGAAAAAACAGGATTCATGGCAGTTTCTTCTGGCTTCATTTGATGAGATCTACACAAAAGAGGAAAAGCGGGCAGACGGCGGTATGCCCATGGATCTTGAGCCGGTTAAGGACAGCCTGGGAAAAATGAAGCGCACGTATTCACGGAACAGAAAGCCTGCGGGGGCAATTTCTGCTATGATTGAATATTATCAGGACCGGTATGCCCTTGGCCGGCGGGTGACGGTAAGCAAAAAGGTGCTCATGCCCGACGGGGGAGAACCGCAGCCCATGGTTATCGTTCGCTTTGGAAATATGTTTGCCTATGCCATGAATAACAGCGGGGAGATGTTTACTGTTCGTCAGACCGGTGAGCTGGGACTTGCCCGTTTCACCGTGGAGACAATCGGGAGCGAAGAGCTGGTGGAAACACTGCGGCCGCAATTCAAACAGTGGGTTCGCAGTGATTCTGTAACCACGGCCGTTACCTTTGATGTGATGCAGAACAGAAACTCAAAAATGCTTGTTTCCGGTGAGAAAATCGGCTGGTTTACGGCAATCCAAAACAAGTTTAACGCCGGTGGCCCCGTTATGTGGCCCATGCTCGGCCTGCTTTTGTGGGCAATTGTTCTGATAATCAAAAAGCTGATTCAATATTCCATCAAGCATAAGAATTTTGAAAAGGGCGGACGAAAGCTGGTGACGATGCTCAATGAGAATAATACCCGCGATGCTTATGAATATGCGCAGAATCACCGGGGGCTTATCTCCGATGTGGTTGCGGAATGTATTAAGCATTCCGACTGGAATCGGGCCGCAGCGGAAAAGGCTGTCAAAGAAATTATTCTTGAGGAAATTCCGCGCCTGAATAAGAGTCTGGCCACTCTCTCTGTTATTGCCGGTGCGGCACCGCTTCTCGGGCTTTTGGGTACTGTAACCGGGATGATCAATCTCTTTGCCATGATTACGGAGTACGGTACGGGAGATCCCAAGATTCTTGCAGGCGGTATTTCCCAGGCCCTTGTGACAACACAGGCGGGCCTGTCCGTGGCGATTCCTATTATGCTGGTGCATAACTACCTGCGGAACCGATCCATCTATATTCAGTCGGAGATACAGAAGCATACCACCCGTGTTATGAATCGACTCTGGCCTGAAAGAGAGGGGTAAGCATGGATCTTTCAGAGGTCTTCTATGTCTTGCTGTCCTATCTAATAAAAGGGGGACTGTGGATTATGATCCCCCTCGTGACGATCTCCGTTGTCTCATGGTACATGCTTTTGGCAAAATGGGGCGGTCAGAACCGCTTTTCCCGGGCCCGCAGCATCTATCTTGAGGCTCTGGATGCCATTGAGCGCGGAGAAACGCCGCAGAATAGGGATACCGGATTTTATGACTACAATCTTTTGCTGCAGGAGATCAGGGCCATGAAACAGGGAGGGCGTGGGAATAATGCGGAAACTCTTTTTAAGGAATTTCTTTCGTCGGCGATACCTTTTCTGAAGCGGGATCTCAGCACAATATCCGTGTGGGGATCCGTGGCACCGCTTCTGGGGCTTTTGGGGACTGTGACCGGAATGATCAAGACCTTTGCAATAATCACGGACTTCGGACTGGGTAATCCCAATTTGACTGCTCAGGGCATCAGTGTTGCCCTTGTGACAACCCAGGCGGGGCTGACCGTTGCTTTTCCGATCATAATGCTTCATAACTATATTGCAAACCGCAGTAATCAGCTGATGGACTACATCAGGCTGGACGGCGAGGATCTGGTAAACCGAACAAAACGATGGAATCAGGAGAAATAAAATGTTTGATGATTTTCAGATGATGGGAGAAAGCGGAACCGAAGCGGCACAGGTGGATATGGGCCCGCTGATTGACATGGTGTTTATTCTGCTGATCTTCTTTATTATTACCACAAATTTTAACCGCCAGACCGGGGTGGATGTAACAAAACCGAAGGCCAAAAGTGCGGTATCTCAGGGATCCAAGACAATTATGATTGGAATAACCCAGGACGGAACCGTACATATGTTCGGGCGACAGGTTACGTTGGAGCGCCTGCAGTCTCTTGTTAAGCAGGAGGTTACCAAAAACCCGGAAACGGCTGTGGTTATCACTGCTGACAAGGGGGCTGTTATTGATAAAGCAGTTCAGGTTATGGATGCCTGTTCCATGGCCGGAGCGGGTAAAGTATCACTTGCGGCGGAAAAAGGCTGATAATGTCTCTGCCGCGCCAACTGGAGGTAGTAATGTCCTTAGCGACAATTCTTCTGAGAACTGCACTTGTTCTCGCAATAAATATCGGGCTTTTTGTGGTGATTCCCCTGAGTCAGGATGCCTATTCCAATGTGGATAAGGAGGATTCCGGGGCTGCAAAACGGATCGTTGCGGAAATCGTAAAACCGGAAAAGAAAAAGCCGAAGCCCAAACAGACCAAACGTTTGCGCTCCATGTCATCGTCTCAGGGTAAGTCTCTGCAGTCAAATATGAAGCTGGGGCTCACTCCGGATCTTTCCGTGGGCGGAGGCGGAGACGGCGCAGTGATTGCCGCTTCGGATATCGGGGCGGAAGTCTTTGAAGAAGGGGATGTGGATAATCCCGCGACACCTGTATTTACACCGCAGCCGGATTTCCCCGCCGAAGCAAAACGGTTGGGTGTCGGTGGCGCAGTAACGGTCTTCTTTACTGTCGGTGAAGATGGCCGGGTCATGACTGTTGATGAGGTGGATGCACCGCACAGCAGTTTCGAGGGAGCAGTGCGGAAAGCTATGGAGGAATGGGAGTTTTCTCCGGCCATGAAGAACGGTGTTCCCGTAATTTCAAAGAAGAGCATCCTTATTGATTTTTCTCTGGAGTCATAATGGCACGAATATATTTAATAATTCTGCTGATCTCTGGAATTTTACCTCTCTCTGTGAGCGGAAAGATGCTTGACTCCGCCAATGCAGTGTTCAATGCCGGCAGGACCGAAGAGGCTCTGAAGTTGTACAAAAAAGCTGCAGCCCGGGGAGAAAACCGCGTTCTCAGCAGTTTTAATATAGCCAACTGCTACTACCAGCTGGATTCGCTGCCCCAGTCCATTGAATATTACCGTGCTGTAACTCTGAATGCACCGGATTTTTATCGGGCCTGGCTTAATCTCGGTGTCTGTTACGTTGCTCTGGATGCGTTCGGTGAAGCTGTTGCAGCACTTCAGCGGGCCGTAGCCCTTGAACCGGAGCGGGAACAGGGGCTTTTTATGCTGGGGGCAACGTACCGGCAGATGGGGGCTCTCACCGATGCTGTTCTCCAGTTTGAAAAACTGATTGAACAATCCCCGCAGAATGGAAAGGCCTATATTGCCCTGGCAGAACTTTATGCGGAACTTGAGGATTATGAAAAAGCAATTGAGCTTCTTGCAGAGTATCCCGAAGGAGCAAACAGTGCCGATGATTCGCATATTGCTCTTCTTCAGGCTGATTTTGCCAGGAATCTCAATAATGTTGACCGCGAGCTGTATTATCTGCGCCGCGCCTTTGAATCGAATAGGGAGAACCGGTGGATTCTCTACCGTATTGTGGAAACCCTGGTGAGCACCGGAAGTGATCTGGTTGCTCTGGAAGAGGCACGGCGTGGGTTGGATCTCTTTCCGGACTTCTCAGAGCTTGCTGTGTATGCCGGGAACATCGCTTTTCGCATGGAGCGCCTCACCGATGCCGAACGGTTTTATACGCTGGGGCGAAACAGCGGAAGTTCAAATGCCGTGATCGGTCTTGAAAATATCAGAATCATGCGCCGGCAGCAGGCTGCCCGTGAAGACTGACGCCTGCTGATCATCCCTGAGTCTGTATCGGTTTACCGGCGGGAATCGTTCGTAAGAATGTCACTGGCCGTGACGACCCCCGCCGGCGTGCCCGATGCATCGGTAATAATTATCTTATATTCATGGGACCGCTTCATTGCAGAGAGAAGCTTGGAAACGGGCATGTGTATATCTGCAAGGAGAGGTTCCTGCAGGGAGAGGTTCTTTAGAGGAGCTGTTCTGTCGGCACCATCGGCAAGAGCTTCAATAAGATTTTCCTGCGTGAGAATGCCGCATATCTCATTAGAGCTGTCGCGCACGGCAAAAGAATGGATGTGTTCCTCTGCAAGAAGGCGTATTGCTGCTTCCAGGGACTGATCTTCATGCAGTGAAAATACACCGCGGTGCATAATCTGTTCTGCCCGGTCCTCCGCAGCGGGACCGAAGATGTGGTCCGTCAGTTTAACCACCCAGGCGGCACTCTGCACCTGAATGATGTACCCCAGGGCTACAACCAGCGCAATTTCCGAGCCGTCCGTGCCGAAGGCGGTCATGGCAATAGCCAGAGCAATGGAGAGATTGCGCATAACCGTGCCGTAGAGCAGAGCGATGCCGTTACCCCGATTGAAAAAAAGTTTTGCCACGGTAATGCTGATCAGAAAGTTGAATGCATAGAGCAGAGTAAGCGGCAGAAATATGGTGAGCAGCATTCCGGGATTTGCCGCAATTGCCGGCGCCTTTAATGCCATCGCGGCAAAAACAATGCCCACAACGCCGATTGTGGAGAGCGGAGGAAATATGGGCTTCACATCTTTTTCGTACTTTGCGGTACCGTATCTTTTTTGAAGCAACAGACGTGTCAGATTACCGGCAATCAAAGGGAGCACAACAATCAAACCGATCTGACGGAAGATGCCCGCCATATCGATGGCTACGTCGGCTCCCATGAGCTGCTGCACATAGAGCGGCGTCAGCAGAGAACCTGCCAGAAGGCCGAAAACAGTCATCTTCACTGCAGCCGGCATATTCCCACGGGCCATGCCCGTCCAGGATATGGTCATTCCCGATGTCGGCAGAAGCCCCGTCAGGAGCAGCCCCAGGGCGAGCCAGGTATTGTCAGGAAAAAACAGCGCGCCCAGCCCCCAGGCAATAAAGGGTGTGATTGTAAAGTTCAACAGCTGCGCTGCTGCCTGTACGGGTATGTCACCACCTTCAAAAAGGCGGCGAATATTCAGGTTTACCATCATGGGATACACCATAAGAAAGGTCAGGGGCATGATGAAGTGCTTCAGAAAAGACGCATCAGCAGAGATTCCAAAGAGAAAACCTGCAATCATGGTGACAGGAATGGCGATGGTAAGATTCTTTTTGAGCCACAGCAGGGTGTTCATCATTTTGCCTCCAGGTTAATGAAGCTGTGAATCAGCAAGGTGTATGCCGAAAAAAAGACGGGCTTGGAAAGCCCGTCTCAGTATGTGCAGGATTGTAAAACTGCGTCAGTCTGTTGCAGCAACTGCAACAGATGCTACTTCATATTACCGCAGTCACAGTAGTCCTCGGGGGTAATCGAAAGGAGTCTGGCGTAGCGCTTATAGAATTCCGCCCGGTCCACCACCCGGTGATCGCCGTCGCCGTTGCCGCACTCCAGGCCGCCGTTTATGATGTAGACCGTCATGCCGAAGGTGGACTCATCGAGGTTCTTGCTTTTGTCCTCCGCAGAGGGAACCCAGTTGCCCACCATTACGTCGTGGCACGAGGGTTTGGGCGCCTGCGGAGTCATCCAGAACCAGATTGCTGACATATAAGCGACTGTGGCATCCTCGGGTTTTTCGGGAACCAGTTTATCAGGATTATCCAGAAGGATCTGTTTATCGCCGTAGAAGAATTCCGACAGCTGCCCGTAGTTGACGTTATGGGTGATCTGTATGGGGCCGCGGCCGTGATAGGACTGGCCTGCCGTTGGCGGATAGAGTTCGTTGGGGTACTGGTCCACGTAGCCCAGTTCCGTGCTGCCCTTCTGCCAGTCAACTTCTTCGCGCCAGTAAAGTCCCCAGGTCTTGCTCTTCTCGTCGACTCCGGCTCCGGTTGTCTCGTGGGAGATATTGCCGAAGAATGCTGCCAGCTCCTGTTTGCGGGTCGCCACATCACCTTCCTGACAGAAGTTTCCGTAATCGATAGTGCTCACCAGGTATTCTTCGTTGGTTTCTTTGTAGTCGTTATAGGCGACGTTGTTAATCATGGAGCGGGTATTGCCGGTCTCTTTGTTGCGCCAGACAATGCGGTGCATGTAGTCATGGCCTTTCAGCTGATAGAGATCCACTTCAATACGGCTCATGCTGTCCATGGCCTTTACCAGGGATTCATAGGTATAGAAGTCGTAGTCACCGTCCGACGCCAGCTTGTTGATCTTGGAGGTATCCTCGGGGAGTTCATCGTTGATGTAGTCGCCATAGCCCAGACCGTAGCGGTTGGGGAACATCTCATCGTAGGTGGCAGAGTCCACAAGTTGATCGAAGTTGTTTCCGTCGGGGTCTACAAGATAGATGTTCTGGGAGGCATTCATTTTGCCGGTGAGTTCCAGGGTGTAGGTCGTGTCGTTGTACGCAGGATCGTCGGCGGTTACGGTGATAGTGTACCGGGCGGCTTCTCTGCTGCGCGGGGCCATGGAGACGGGGTCTCCGGCAACAAGCCCGCCGGTTCGGAAGGTTTCGGAAAAAGAAACCGCCATGCGCAGATCACCGCCGCGGTGATTGATTTTATGTACAGCCCGGGCTCCGTGAGGGCCTTCTGCGGCTATCATGTACATCCCTGCGGAAACATCCCAGATGGATGCATCGTGTTGATTTCCTGCGGAAAGATCGATGCGTTGAACGCATTTTCCGGCGGGAGTGAGTATGGCTGCTTCTCCACCGCGAAAACGTGAGCCCACCTGCAGGTAATGGCGTCCGCCCACAGTCTTTACGCGGCTGGATGCATTCCTGTGTGATTCTTCTGTGGATATCGTTGCTGTTCCGTCATCACGTACCGGCAGAAGCAGAGTGTCTTTGGTCTTTGCTTTCAGATCAAACTCATAGATTGTATCGATAAAGTCGCCTCCACCGATCATG
This sequence comes from Fibrobacterota bacterium, assembly GCA_051745065.1. Classification (GTDB taxonomy): domain Bacteria; phylum Fibrobacterota; class Chitinivibrionia; order Chitinivibrionales; family Chitinivibrionaceae; genus Chitinivibrio. The sequence goes on along the minus strand of JBNJDQ010000027.1, from coordinate 1,059 downwards.
CTGATGATTGTGGCGAATACGGTGGCATCCACATTTACATGAAAGGGAATGAAGGCCGTATCCTCCGGGAGGGGTTTTGCTGCCAGATCGATGGTAAGGCTGTAGGGATCATCATTGACCACTTCCTTCCAGACATTATGGACTCCCGGTTCATCGCCGGCGTTTGCCCACCATTCGTTATACCAGATTTTGCCTGCATGGGATACAGTGTCGGTGTTTTCGTAAGATTTGTCTGCATCCCATGCGGGGTAATCCGCGCCCAATATTTCGATAGTTGTTGTGAAGGTGGTATCGTAGTAGCGGGGATTCTGCGATACGGCAGAGATGGATACTTCATCCGTGGTTGTCAGCCAGGGGAGTTCCACACTCTTTGTTGTTCCGCCCTGGACAGATACACGGGTTTCATCTGCACCGCGGGAAATGGTGATTTCGGCATCCTGATTTACCGTAAGGGGAAATACTGTCGCTCGTACGGGCAGCAGAAGTAAAGGGATCATGAGGGCTATGTTTTTCCATGGATTCATTAATTTGCTCCTGATTGATTAGTTCCGTATCAAAAACAATCTACTACAGAATTGTCATTTTTGCAGAACAAAATGTGATTTTTGCCCGGAGGCTCTGCTATTTTGAAGGAATGCAGTAAAAATGTTTACAATACGATCAAATTGTTATATATTGATGGAGACCCGAAATGGGGGTGTCAAGGCTTTCGACGGCCTGTTGGATCTTTGAACAGCATGTCGAGGATGATGGTTGGCCTCGTTAATCATCCATCAAACAATAACTGCTGAAGACTATAACTACGCAGTAGCAGCGTAACAACGCTGCGACTCTCTTAAGTGGCTGGCGTTCGCCGCTTTTGAGAGTATAACAAACAGGACGATCGGCAGTGAGGGTGTACCGACTCACTGTTTAAATAATTGGTACTGGCCGTTCTGCATGCCCGTCTGTCGGCTGGTGGAACGGTGAGACTCAGTAGGCAGAATAAGCATGTAGCGGTTTTTTGAGAAAGCAGGTCGGACAGGGGTTCGATTCCCCTCACCTCCACCAATTCAATAG
>JBNJDQ010000026.1:0-21411 GCA_051745065.1 Fibrobacterota bacterium | reverse complement strand
TGCATACGTTATGGGCACGAGCAATTACACGCTTCGTGATTCCAATAAAAGCAGTGGCGGGACGTATCTTTCAATCAGAGTCAGTCTGATTGTCGCCAATGAAAAAGAACGCCTTGACATTTTTACCCGTCTGAAGGATTCACCTGCGGTAAAGATGGTACTCTAAGTCCATTGCATTTTCAAGAATTACTGCCCCTTCACACTCCTGCTGCAGACGTTTCATAGAATTATGCCCCTGCGCAATAAGAACAGGAAATGCTCCCACAGCCAGGGCAACCTCCCAGTCATGAACAGTGTCACCGATAAAGAGGGCCTTTCGGGGATCAATGTTTTCGTCCTGCAGAACCATTTCAGTCCGGCGTAGTTTTGAAGATGAATCAGTATTTGTAAGGCCGTGAACTCCGGCAAAATAGTGATTCAACCCCAGAGCCTGTACAAATTCACGCAGATTCTCCTGGCGGTACGCCGAAATAATATGCATTGGGATACGGCGTTCCCGCAGTATGTGCAGTACAGCTTCAATACCATTGTGAATATGCAGATCTGCCCGTTGGCGGTCATAGGATTGAATGAACTTCCCTGCCATGCGGGAATAGTCTGCGGGGGAGCCGCAGAACCCCGCATGGGTATAAAAGTCAATAACCGGAAAAGAAAAATGGTAGCGATACTCCTGGCGACTCATGTACCGAAGTCCGTATTTTTTGCGGCTTGACAGGTACAGATCATAACAGAGGTCGACATCATCAATTATGGTGCCGTTAAAATCCCACAGAACGGTCGTAAAATCAGGAAGGTTCATATTTCTCCTTTTAAGCGGTACACATAGGCGATCAATTCGGCAACGGCATCAAAGTACTCAACGGGGATCTGGTCACCCGGCTGTATTTTATCATACAGTCCCCGTGCAAGGGGCTTATCCTCTACGATGGGGATATCATGCTCCTTTGCTACTTCGCGAATACGAAAGGCAATATTATCGGCACCCTTGGCGGTTACCTCGGGGGCACTCATGGATTCATCGTATTTAATAGCAATGGAGAGGTGAGTCGGGTTTGTTACCACCACGGTCGAATCGGGCACTTCGTCCATCATACGCCGGTTGGCAGCTTCCTGTTGCAGCTGGCGTATTCGTTTTTTAACTTCAGGGCTTCCTTCCTGCTGTTTTCCCTCCTCCTTTACTTCCTGCTTGGTCATTTTAAGATTTTCCTCATAATCATATTTCTGATATGCATAATCCAGAATTGCTACAATTATCAGGGTGATGATTATTTTTAACGCAACCTCGTAGCCGACCATAAGGATCTGTACCATGGATTCGGTAAAGGAATCAAAGGGTGTTCGGTAAAATACTTCCAGATTATTTTTGATGGTTACGTAGGCAACCCACGAAATGATAACCAGTTTAAGAATATTTTTTACCGTATCAACAATTGATCGCGGTGAGAAAAATTTGCCGAAGCCCTTAATCGGATTAATCTTGGACAGTTTCGGCTGCAGGGGCTTGAAGGTAAGGAGAAACCCCACCTGTGCAAGATTTGAAAGAACTCCCGCAGCAAGAATAATGAGAGCAACGGGAAGTGCTGTTTTCAAAAACAGAATAAGGATGGACATAAACACGGGCATTATGTCAAAGCTGCCATCATGAAGGTCTGCCGGTATTGCGGAAACTGCGCGAAAATGATGTGTTATCAGCCCGGAAACATTTTTATAGATTGTATCAAAATAGAATCGAAGAAAAACGACACCGCTCAGAAGCACCACAACATGACCGATCTCCTGACTTTTTACGACATTACCATCTTTTCGCGCATCCTGCCGTTTCTTCGGCGTGGGCGATTCGGTTTTCTCTCCACCTTCTCCTTCTTTGGGCATCAGGTTCCTGCCATTGTCTTAACCAGGGCCCAAACATCCCGGTAAATGTTCATGTAGGCTTTCTGGAAAATGGTTACCAGAACAGGCAGGACAAGATACAGCGAAATAAAGCCGATCCCGATTTTCAACGGCATACCTACAAAAAAGATATTCATCTGCGGCATGGTTTTGGCTACCACACCAAGGGTCATGGAGGTCACTAAAAGGAGTGATAGAATGGGAAGGGCAAGACGCAGGGCAATCTCCATCATGTTCGTGACGGACATAATCAGGGCACGGGGGATCGTTGCCCCCTGCAGCAGAAATTCTCCCGGAGGGATCAGCTCAAAGGATTTTCCCAATGCAATGAAAAGATAATAATGACCGTTGGCAACGAGAAATACCATGGAAAACAATAGAATCTGAAGCATCCCTGTGGCAGAGGTGCGTTCCCCCTGCAGAATAGGATCGGGAAGTTGCAGCATGGCAAAACCCAACTGCATATCAATAATACGCCCGGCAAATGACACGGCCGCAAAGAGTGCCTTGAACATAAAACCCACCACCACAGCAAGAATAAGCTCGCGCACGACAACGAAGGCGTATCCCCAGTATGTCGTCACGGCGGGTAGATCCGTAAGTGCAAAGATTTTATCAAAAAGAAGTACCGCAAGAAAGAATGCCAGACCAATACGGTACTGAACAGGCATAAACTTTTGATCAAAGACGGGCATGAAATACAGAAAAGTTACAATCCGTATAAAAGAGAGAAGAAACACTTCAATCTGCTCCAGGGTGAGCTCCGGCACTATTGAACAACCTCCGGTATCAATGCGAAGATTTGATATACAAATTCTGTTAACTTTGTGATCATCCAGGGCAGCAGAAGTATCAGCACTCCGAATACCGCCAGAATTTTGGGCACAAAGGTCAGGGTCATTTCGTTTACCTGTGTCACCGCCTGGAAAACACCCACAGCAATCCCGACAAAGAGAGCGGACAGCAACAGAGGTCCCGTGATGGTAATAACAAGAAGAACCGCTTCGGTACCGATATCAATAATGGTTGCAATATTCATGGATTTCCCTTAATTAAATGACAGGACCAGTTCTTTAATAATAAGATTCCATCCGTCAACCAGGACAAAAAGAACAATCTTGAAGGGCAGGGATATCATCACCGGCGGCAGCATCATCATCCCCATGGAGAGCAGCACCGAGGCAACAATCATATCCAGGACCACAAAGGGAATAAATATCATAAAACCAATGGTGAAAGCTGTTTTCAGCTCACTGATCATAAAGGCCGGTATCAGAACTGTAAAGGAAATATCCTGCGGCGTTTGGGGGGTCGGCGCATCGGATACTTTCAGGAAAAGAGCAACATCACTCTCATGCACCTGGTTCAGCATAAATTCCCTCAGTGGAGCGCCGGCTGTTTCCAGCCCCTGCTCCCAGCTGATTTCTTCATTCAGATAGGGCTGCAATGCCTGATCATTAATTTCGGTAAAGACCGGACTCATGATAAAGAATGTCAGGAACAGAGCAAGAGTGATAAGTATCTGATTCGGCGGCATGGTATTGATACCCAAGGCCCGTCGAATAAAAGAAAACACAATGATCAGGCGCACAAAAGAGGTCATCATAATCAGTATTGACGGGGCGATGGAGAGTATTGTAATAAGAAAAACGACCTGCATAACCCTGGCGACTTCCTGGGGATTATCCGTATCGGTCATTGAAACGGTAAGACTCGGTATGTTCGGTGCAGCGGCTGCACCAGCGATTAGAACGAAAACACAGAGCATGACGCGAATAAGAAAGCGTGTGCGAACGGGAAACAAAACCTTAGGCTTCATCGTTCTCTCCCCGCTTCATGGAGGCAACAAAGCGGTTCAGGCTGCCCTGAAAAGCTGAAACTGTTTCGTTTCCCCGTTTGTCTGCAATAATGCGGGCAGATTCAGATGCATCAAAGCTTTTGAGAAGGGTCAGATGCTGCTCAGTCTGCCCCATAAGAAAAACCTCTTTCTCATGCCGCAGAAGAACGACCTCCTGTCCGCGCCTGCCCGTGGTAATTGTTTCCATTATCTCCAGGCTGGGCGTAAGCCCCGGCGTGTTTGCGTTCAGCAGGCCCGATCGCTTTACGCCCCAGAGGACAAGGATAATCAACAGGGTAAGTATTGTCAAAGAAAAAAAGATCCGCAGAACAAGCACTCCCACGGATACTTCATCTCTTTCATTTTCGCGGGGGACAGCTGAGGCTGTATCCGGTGCTGTCACGGTTCCTCCGCGTTCACGGCGTACCTTCTCCATATTGAATTCCGCCGTGCAGATACCATGCAGAGAAATAATAAAGAAAAGGAAAAGCTGCATGGAGAGTCGATTCATGTATTCCCCCTGAATAAATTAATATTTTCCAAATTCAGATTCGTCCAGCTCGATTTGGTCATCCGGTGTAGCCCAGTCACGGCTGTTCTCTTGAATATGTTTGTCCGTTTCGTCATTTGATCCGCGTCGCTCCCGATTTCCGCTGTCAGGGTCTTCGGTTGATTCTGAACGGGGATCTTCATCATGGTGCGTTGAGTCATGCTGGTTGTGAGCGCCGTCACCATCCCTGTCTGTTGAATCAGAATGCTCCGAAGCATCTTCCTCTCCATCCTCCTGCGTGCGAAACGTACGAATAACAGATGAAATACGTTCGGATTCCTCTGCTATGCGCCGGGATTTGCCCGCAAGAGAACTGAGGTCGCTGTTATCCGTATCGGTCAGCTTTTGCACTTTAAGGATGTTTTCCTCAATACGGGATATGGCCCGCACCTGCTCTTCGTTGACCTCTTCATTATCACGGAAATGATCATCAAGCTCTTCCATGTAGAAATTGATTGCTTCAAAGCTGCTTTCAATATCGCCGACAACCTTACCGCCCTGGGTTATGTTTTTGAGGGCCACATCAACCAGTTTCGAAGAATTTTCCACGGATTCGGAACTGCGGTTGGCCAGGGCGCGCACCTCATTGGCAACCACGGCAAAGCCTTTGCCGTGCTGTCCGGCGCGGGATGCCTCCACAGAAGCATTCAGGGCAAGGAGACTGGTTTGAAAGGATATGTCTTCGATGGTTTTCAGAACTTTGCCGATATCCTTGCTTGAATTACTGATACTGTGCATGGCATCGGTCATCTTGGTCATACTCCCCTGCCCTTCTTCAGCTGCTTCGGTGATTTCCGATACCTGCTCATTGGATTCACTGAGCTTTTCCACATTTTTCTCAATGCGCTCTTTGATGGTATCCACAGACTCAGCAAGATCCTTGATGGCGGTGCCGTATTTTTCGGAGAAAGATGTAAGGGTTGAACCGGAGGCAGTAAGATCCTCTGCCGTCCGGGAAATGACAGTGCTGCTTTCCTCCATTCGGCGGAACAGCTGATTGAGCGCGTGAACACATCGTCGCAGAGCAGTACCGCAGTAATCGCTGCCCACATGGGAAAGATCAGCATCGGTTCTGCCGCGGGCAATGCGGTTGAGTATTCGTGCATAGGCCCGGTCACGATCGGCAATATGGTCTACGGCGGTGGTGAGTGCTTCTTCGGCAAACGGGTACAGAGACACGGGGGTATATTCGCCGGCGGGATCACTGATTCTGCGAATCCGCTGAAGCAGAGACTCACGAAGAAGTTGCATTATTTCTGTCAGGGAGAGGACCGTATAGGCGGCACATGCAAGGAACGCAGCTGCCCCGACAAGTATCTGCAGGATAGTCGGGGACAGGCCGGCGAACAACAGAAGAAGCGCTGCCCCGGCAAAAACTGCAGAAACAATCCGGACTGCGGTAATACTGTCAAGCTGAAATGAAGAGCTGCTGTGCCCGATCTTTGCGGGACGAAGCGCCATGACGGCACTGAAAAAACGGGGCACCTGTACCACTGCAACAGTCGAGAGGCCGACGGCCCAGAGCTGAAAACCCATTCTGAGGCTCAGCTCTGTCAGGAATACCATGCTCAAAACAGCCGCAGCGGGAATCGCCAAACCCCAAAGCAGGAGTGTGAGCATAAGGTCTGTACGAAAATAGCGGTTCAGAAAGACTGAATCGGACTCCTTCCTGCGCTGCAAGGCAAGGCGGGGTACTGCTGTGATCTGTACGGAAACCATCAGCACACTCACGCACAGAAAAGCAAGCAACCCTGCTACTGCTGAACCGCTTACCGAAGAATACAGGGACGAGAAGAATGCTGCCCCTGCAAGGGAAAGCAGGCTGTCAGTACGTTTTTTTTGCGGGCTTTTGAGCAGATCACCCGGTCTGATGCTGTCCATGGTATCTCCTTATGCTGTTTATTTCGGTTTTTCCAATGATACGCTATTTATGTACAGGAGTCAACCGAAAAGCTGTTTTGCCCTGCAGCAACAGCACGTGCTACTCCTGCAGGGAACGAATCATTTTGTAGGAAAAAATCCCCGACGAATGGTGGTCACTCCACTCTATCCGCACAGCATAGTTGCCAATGGGCAAAATCTTTTCGGGGTGAATATCGGCCGGAATACTGTCTTTGTCAAGGAGTTGTTTCCCCGTAAATTCATCGACACAGGACGCACATTGACATGACGCCCGCAGGGTACGGTTTTTCACGGTTACCCGCTCCCCATCCTCGAAAATAAAGGTGATGGAATCTCCCGAAACTTCTGTTTCGGGAATCGCCTGTTTTCTGCCGTTGTCCCGTGATACTTCGTCAACCAGAATCCGGGCAAGTCCGGCAATTTCCGGTGCTTCATAATATGCGGTTACCGGGCCCGTGTACAGTGGATCCAGAGGGATTGATGCAAGTACATTCAGACCGTACCGACGGGAAAAATCGACTTTCTTTTCCCCGAACACCGGATGCTCCTCACCGCAGTTTCCGCAGCGGAAAAAGGCCATGTTTTCAACAATTCCCAGAACGGGAACATCCACCTTCTCAAACATTTCAATTCCCTTTTCAACATCCACAAGGGAAAGATTCTGTCGTGTTGTGACAACAAGAGCGCCATCCAGGCGTGCCGTCTGTGTAATCGTCAGCTGCACATCCCCTGTGCCGGGGGGCATATCGATAATAAGGTAGTCACAGCCGTCCCAGTTTGTCTCTGTCAGGATTTTCTGAAGGTAGCCGGACACCATGGGGCCGCGCATCACTGCGGGGCCGTCGCCCTTCATGAGATATGCAAAAGAAAGAATCTGCAGGTTATGCGTATACCCGAACGGAATAATCCGGCCCTCATTATCCTGATGGATTGTAGCGTTGGGTGTATTAAACAATGTCGGCATGGAAGGACCGAATACGTCGGCATCAAGCAGTCCGGTTTTATATCCGGCTTTTGCCAGATTCAGGGCGAGAGATGCCGCTACGGTTGATTTGCCTACACCGCCCTTGCAGGAAGAAACGGCAATAATCTTTGTGTTTTCCATAATTGAACATCCTGAATAACAATTTAGTATGTACGAAAAATACATTAATCATAGACAGGTGTTGAATCAAATGAAAAGAAAATGTACAATAAGCTGATATTATCATTGAGGGGACGGAATGAATTCTGAGAAACACACCGTACTTCGGGATTCTGCGTGGAGGGATATTCCATTAAGCGGAGAATACAGAGTAACCCTTGAGGCTGTGGGGACCCACATTATCAGTTCGCATAACAGCGGAAGCATTTCCGATTTTGACACCCGTCGATATTATGAACTGGTGAATCGCTTTATTAACGATAAGAAACTGCTTCCGCCTTATATTGAACTGCGCAACTATGAACATCTTTACGGAAAGATCACCAATGAAATTTATCAGGCACAAAAGGAGGTATTTCTTGCAAATCAGGATATAATTGGTGCATACGTCATATATAACAGCCCCCGATTCCATGCAATTAAAGTATCCCTCGGAGTTCGCCTTTTTAATACACCCATGCTGTTCAGTGCAGGAACATCCAAAGATGATGCGCTGAAAAAGATTGACGTGATTATGGAAAAGCTCAGACATCGAAGATATCCTGCCGAGAGAGTACCGATTCATATTCCCTCTTCAAAAACTGAAAAGCGGGATTCCCCCCGCATTCCCGGCTACGAGCGCAACCGGACCTGGACTGATCTGCCCCTGTCCCCGGGTTGCTCCGTCACTGTTTTTGCACTCAGCCCGGCTGTTCTGCGCCTGGAAATAAGCGGCCCTCTTGAGGAGAATAACCTGCCTGATCTGTTCCGGATACTTGAGAAATTCAGTGAAGAGTATAATATTCACAGTCCCGCAGCGTTGATTATCAGCGGTACTCCTTCATTCTCGAAATGTCTCTCCCGTCAGGGAAGATCGGCCCTGAAAGAGATGCTGAATCAGAGTCGCAAGAAGATTGGTGTAATAATCAATGCAGCACCCTCATTAATGGAGCGGATTCGAACCATTTCAGGTGTTTCACGATTTGCAGGAAAACTCTATCTTTCAGCCCCCGGTGCTTCAGCTGCCCGCAAAAAAGGTGCGCAATATCTGCGATCTTTACCACAGTCCCTGCAGGATTCACGCGGGTTTTCCATGGCGGATATTGAATTCAGGGCCAGCTGGTTTTATAAAAGCGAAACATTTTCATATAAAAGTGGTGTTATCAACAAAAAGCTCCTTTACTCCGAGATAACAGGAAACCCCGTCGAAAAAGATGCGGAAAATGTGGTGCAGACTTATCTTCAAAACATCTTTGCCGAAGACCGGCTCACCGGGACAAGCTATATTCGCATTGCAGATTACTCCGGCTTGAAATCCTTTCCCACGCCGGTACAAAAAATCTACGCAGATGGATTACGCGCGTTAAACCGCCAGTATCTCTGCTGGCCGCAAATTACCTTTGTATGCGGTGCTTCAGTACGGCTGAAAGCTATTATCCGCCTGCTGTCAGTAATGCTGGATCAGCGCGTTGTCTTTACGGCGGATGTCAGGGAAGCCTTTGAATATGTAAACTCCGGGCGATTTGAAAGTATTCAGAGTATGGGGTATGAACAGAATACAATGGTTCCTGAAAAAGATATTCAGGAATTGAAACGATATATTTCATTTCTTCTCTGGAATGAAAAGAAAGCCATGGAAAACCCCCTTTCTCCCATCAGTCCACTCTATGATCTGGGAGAATCCATTTCTGTGGTGCAAAGCGACATTATGCAGCTTCGTGAGCTGGAGCAACGCCGGAAAACCGATCTGACGGAGAACCTCAATACCCTCAAAAAACTCAACAGCCTCCTTTCACAGGAAAAACACCGTGCTGAAGAAGCACGCCGGGAGGCCGAATCGGCAAACCGGTCAAAATCCCTTTTTCTTGCAAATACCTCCCACGAAATCAGAACCCCCATGAACGGTATAATCGGTGTGGCAGAACTCTTTGAGGAAACAGTGCTTACCGATACTCAGCGGGAATATCTTGATATTATCAAAAAAAGCAGTCAATCCCTGTTGAGCATCATTAATGATATTCTGGATATCTCAAAAATAGAATCCAACAGTATGAATCTTGAAAAGATTCCCTTTTCCCCCTGTTCCGTACTGAATGATGTTGCAGAAACCCTCTCCTATCAGATAGAAAGTAAAAAACTCCGTTTTTCTCTACAGAGCGATCCCCGTATGCCTCATGTGGTGACGGGAGACCCCACACGCCTGAAACAGGTTCTGATAAATCTTGTGGGCAATGCTGCCAAGTTTACCACGGAGGGATTTATCAACATGTATGCAGGGGTGGAGCGTTTTTCTGAAACCGGAAATGAGGCAACCCTGAAATTTCGGGTGAAAGATTCAGGTATCGGAATAGACACGGATGACCATAATGCTCTCTTTGATGAGTTTACCCAGGCGGATCTTTCCACAACCCGCCAGTTCGGCGGAACGGGACTGGGCCTTTCAATCTGCAAAAAACTGGTGTCTATGATGAACGGAACAATCGGCTTTCACAGCAGGAAAGGTATCGGCACTGAATTCTGGTTTACCCTCACGGTCTCCCAGGTGTCCCCCAATCACCCAGCTGAATTCACAGATTTCATGCAGGGCTCATCTGTGTTTATTGCATCCCGCGACCGTCTGCTCAACAACAGTCTGTTCTCCTGGCTCAACTATTACGGTAATCCTCATTTTTATGTTACTGCGCAGGAATCACATCTTATCCACGTTCTGGAGGAGGCCGCGCAAAACAGGAGCAACTATGACACCATCATTATTGATGAATCCCTCATACGCGATGACGTCCCCTCTCGCATACCTCCTGCTGCATCTGCTGCCCGGATTATTCTGATTGAGTCACTCCTTGGGCCCGGCGTATCAATTCATCCTGATACAGAGACAATTTCGATTAAAAAGCCATTTTCCCTGACAAAACTGATGGAGGTGTTAAATGGCACTGCCAATCCGCAGGAAGAACGGAGTAATTCACAGCAGTTGCCCCGGGCATCTACCGCGGGCCCGCAGATTCTGATTGTGGAGGATAACCTGATTAATCAGCGTATCGGCATTAAGATTATTGAAAATATCGGTGCGGTACCCGTGGTTGCCGCCAACGGCAAAGAGGCTCTGCAGATCTTGAAGCAGCAGGGAATCGCTCTCATTCTTATGGATATTCAGATGCCCGTCATGGACGGGTACGAAGCCACGCGGGAAATCCGCAGAACCAACAAAGAAATTCCGATTATTGCCATGACGGCAAATGCCATGGATTCAGAAAAAGAGAAATGTCTCTCCGCGGGAATGAATGATTTTGTGACCAAACCGGTACATATTAAAGAGATAAGCAGGATTATCCGAAAATGGCTGTCCCCGGCGCAACGGTAACCCCTGTGTCTTGCAGTGAGAGTACCGCAAAAGGCACTCTCTGAATTTGATCCTGTCCGCTCACCACAGAATCAGACCTGCATCACCCAATTCTTCCTGTTGCTCCGGACACATTATTCTCCGTGGTAGTCCTGTAGGGTAACGGTCTTATACCCGGCGGTCTTTTCTGTATATCCCAAAAAGGGAAGGCCGATAATTGAGAATATTCCCGCCACAATTCCACCCTGCTGTTCAATCATGGCAATGACAGCCTCAAGGGTACCGCCGGTGGCAATCAGATCATCCACCAGAAGATAACGCCTGCCCTTTTCGATATCCGCAATATGCATCTCAAGAGTGGCCGTGCCGTATTCCAGGGCATACTTGCGGGAGACCGTCTCTGAAGGGAGTTTGCCTTCCTTTCGCGCAAGGATCAGGGGTTTGCTCTGTTCCCGTGCGTATATGGAACTCATAATAAAACCGCGGCTTTCAATGCCGACCACTCCATCGATCTCTTCCGGCGGAAACTCCTCAAGCATTCGGTCATAGCAGTAGCTAAAAGCCTGGGGGTCTTTAAATATGGAAGTAATATCATAAAAGAGGATACCCGCCTTCGGGAAATCAGGGACTTTATTAATTACACTGTCAAGGTTCATTTTGCCTCCTTCACAAGGGCTGTTACTGCGTCCGTGAACGCATCCATTTCTGAATCTGATCCAATACTGACCCGGCAATACTCACTGATGCCGGGTTTATTACCAAAATAACGAATGAGAATCCCTTCTTCCTTCAAACGTTCATAGAGGGTTTGCGCATTAATTACCGCGGGTTTGATAAAGAGAAAGTTGGCGCACGAGGGCAGTACGGTGAATCCGATTTTTCTCAGTTTCTCCGCCGTCCGTTCACGGGTTGCAACAATTTTATCCCGGCATTCTCTGAAATACGCATCATCTTCCATAGCGGCGGTGCAGACATCCACGGCAATACGGTCCACAGGATAGGAATTAAAGGAGTTTTTAACCATCGTGAGCCCTTCAATCAGATCAGGATGCCCCATGGCAAAACCCACGCGGATGCCCGCAAGGGAACGGGATTTTGAAAAGGTCTGCACCACCAATAGATTATTGTACGATTCAATCAGAGGAACTGCCGTTTCGGCACCGAAATCCACATAGGCCTCATCCACCACAACAAGGGAATCCTGATTGCGCTGCAGAAGATCCTCAATTTCTTTGCGGCTGACCGCACGTCCTGTGGGAGCATTGGGGTTGGGAAAGAGAACGCCCCCGTTATCACTGCCGTAATCTTCCAGGTGGATTAAAAAATCCTCATCAAGGGGTTCAAGGGTGGCATCAACGTTAAAGATGTCACAGTAGACCGGATAGAAGCTGTAACTGATACTGGGAAACATAATGGGCTTTTTGCCCTGAAAGAACGCAATGTAGATAAGGGCAAGAACCTCATCGGATCCATTCCCGATAAAGACATTTTCCGGGCTGAGGCGGTAGTAGCAGGCAATGCTTTCCCGCAGTTTACGGGATTCCGGATCGGGGTATAAGCGCAGATCGCGGGCATCATGATTTTTATAGGCCTGCAGAGCTGCGGGGGACGGCGGATAGGGATTCTCGTTTGTGTTCAGCTTGATATAGCGTTTATCCGTGGGCTGTTCTCCGGCTTTATAAGGCTCAAGATCGCGGAGTGTTTCGCTCCAGAAAATGCTCATGGTCCATCCTTTTTAGAGATTTGTTCCGTTTTGTTCTATTATGCGGGAGTACCAGTAGGCCGACTCTTTGGGAATCCGCTCCCCCGTTGCGTAGTCAATATAAATCATTCCAAAGCGCTTATCATAGCCTTCGGCCCACTCAAAGTTATCCATGGCGGACCAGGTAAAATATCCCCGGACATCGACTCCCTCGGCGCAGGCCTGTTTCAGTTCTCTCAGATAGGAACTGAGATAAGTGATCCGGTAGGGATCGCGCACCACTTTGCGGTTATCGGGAATATCAATGCCGGCAACACCGTTTTCTGTAATAATCAGGGGGGTTTTATACCGCTCCCAGAGAAATTTCGGGCCCCAGTACAGGGCCTGCGGTGTTATCTGCCAGCCCATGGCTGTGCGCGGGGAACCGGCGGGAAAATCCACATGCTCCTGATCGGGACCGACATAGTCACCGTGATAAATATTGGTCCCCAGAAAATCAGCTCCTCTGCCGATGCGCTCCATATCCCCGTCCTGAATGAATCCCTCCGCTGCATCGGCGTAGAACCGAAGACCGTCTTCGGGGTATGTGCCGAAAAACACGGGATCCATAAACCAGGTATTGGTAAAGAGTGATTCATCATCATGGGAGAACATTGCCTTTCGTGCGGCCTCCTGTGTGCGCCCCGATGAATCCGCCGGTATGGACGTAACCCCCACCGGGCCGTATCCAACCTGAAGATCACTGCGCACAGCCTTCATTGCGGCAAAGGCATCGCCGTGGGCAAGCAGGGAATGATGCGCCGCACGCAGAACACTGTCCATGGCAAGACGCATCCCCGGCGCATGATACCCCGTGCGATGACCCAGATCAATAAAACATTGTGGTTCATTCTGGGTAATAAAACAGTCCACCCGATCACCAAAGAGTTCCGCTGCCTTCTGAGCATACTCAGCAAACCATGACGCACTGTCCCGATTGAGCCATCCGCCGCGGTAGAAAAGCTCCAGGGGGAAATCCCAGTGGAACAGGGTAATACAGGGGGTAATACCGGCTGCACAGAGATCGTCGATCAGGCGGTTGTAGAAATCACGGCCCTTGCGGTTTATCCGCCCCGTTCCCTGCGGCAGAAGCCGTGACCAGGAGAGTGAGAACCGATAGCCGCCAAAGCCCAGTTCCTTAAAAAGGGCAACATCATCTCTGCTGTGATCGTAATGGTTGCAGGCATGCGCTCCCGATTCGCCGCGAACCACCGCATCGGGGCGGCGGCAGAACTCATCCCATACCGAGGGACCGCGGCCGTCCCGATCCACTGCACCTTCAATCTGATATGCTGCGGTGGAAGCACCCCAGATAAAATTTTGCGGAAAAGACATTCTCTCTCCCTGAAAGAGGTAAAACTGTTGACAGACGAAAAATATTATTTATTATAAGGTAAAAGGTGAAGTACCCATGAAAAACGGGAGAAGAACTGATGAAAATGAATAAAAAGAAAGATATACATCGTGATGTGGACACCGAAGGCACTCAGGGATTTTCCTTTGTTCCTGAACATGGACAGCACCGGCATTACGAACCGCCCCTGGATGAAGTGTACCGCATTTTATCTGTCAAATACCGGGCATCCCTCAACAAGCTGGCGGAATGAACCTGCGGTTTCTCAGCAAGGATGAAATCCTCTACCTTCACAGAATTGAAGTGGCCCGCTCCGGCGGTACCCCGGCTCTGCGTGACATTGGTGAACTGGATGCAACCGTGCAGGCCCCCAAGGCAACCTTCGGCGGGGTTTTTCTCATGGATATATTCGAAATGGCCGTAACCTACGTGCAGTCCATTGTGTATCATCATCCCTTTCTTGACGGAAACAAACGAGCCGCCCTGCTCTCATCCCTCACCTTCCTCTATTTTAACGGCTACACCTGCGATGAAGAATACGAGGAACAGCTGGCCGAAAAAGTTCTTGCCCTGATCTCACGGGATATTTCCAAGGATGACTTTAGCAGGTTCTACCGTGACAAGTGCTTTTACCGTCAATAATACCAATGTGTTAGGCCGTAAATTTAAACCAACACACGATATCTACTGAAAGATCTCACGAAAGGCCGCACCAATCCTGCGGAACTCCGATTTCACGACACGCCCGGCGATTCCCCGCTCGGGAACAAAACGCTGTTTCTTCATTGTCCCGAAAAATTTGGCAAAGAACGCGCCGTATTCACTTTGATGTCCTTCATTCAGGGCCAAACGTGTCAGGCGGGGTAATCGATCAGCGTGCTTCGGCTTCACCCGGCCGCGCATCTCAAAATAAAACCGTCCCCGGTAATCCAGGTTTCCCCAGCCTTCAAAGGAGAGTTTGGGGCTGATCCCCTTGGCATATTTCAGATGCAGCCGCCCCCCCGTATGAAGATCCACTGGGTTCATCACAATTTTACTGAAACGAATTTTACCGAAGGTGGGGGCAAATTTACGGATCTTTTCGGTTTTCTGCAGGGGCAGATTTTCAACACGAAGATTGAGCAGAGTCAGGGAGAGGCGTTTTCCCGTAAAGCTCATGGGGTCAGCTATGTCGCCTTTGATATGGGCCCGCAGATATGCACCGCCCCGTATCAGGGCATCGGAGTCAGCAAAAAAATGTTCCTCCATGCGTGAAAGCTTAAAGTTTTGCACTTTTACATGCAGATCTGCAGCACCTTTTTGCGTGAGCCCAATGGTGCCGCTGTCCAGAAAGAACCGGGTATTGTCTTCGGTCACCATTTTCCAGGCGGTCAGGTCAAGACGGCGGTAATCATCGGGGAATGCTGCCGTGCCGGCAATTTTCTCAAGATGAAGATCTCCAAGGGCAATATCATTGCAGGAAAGGACCGTTCTTCCTGCAGAGTCACGGCGAAGATTCAGGGTGCCGATTATGCCATCAGCCCATGCGGTATCTGCAGACAGTAGTTTACAGCCTCTGATTTTCAGGGAAAACTCCCTGGCCAGAAATTTTTCCCGATATCCTTCCAGGCGCTGCAGGGCAGAGCGAAGGCGACGGGGTGATACATACCGATTTTCCCCCGATCCCGCAATCGGTGACAGGGAATCTTTCAATGCGAAATAGAATGCAGGCAGGGTCAGCCCTGTGATTGCCCCGTATTGAAGAGCTCCGGTAGACCTGTCCACCCGGGCGGAAACCTTCTGCCCATGCAGGCCGTCAGGGCCCTGCAGATTACTCAGACGCACCTGTACAGCAGAATCGGACTCTCTCTGCAGGGAAAGGGTTCTGCCTTCCAGGGTATCCGGGCCGGTATGCAGTCGAAAATACGCAAGCTCCGTGTTCTTACGCGGCAGCCTGTCCAGAACATCCTGCCGGACGTTTCCGGCATTGCGCTTCATATCGGGAATATCGGCAATCAGGGTATCCGCCCGTACACTGAGGAAATGCAGATTGGTATCCAGTCCGGCACAGCGGCCGCGGGCACCGGTCAGGTACAGATCCGTACCCGCAGAAAAAAGATCCGCCCGAAGCACACCGACGGAATCATTGCGCCACTGCAGAGACAAACTGTCACCGCGAATAGTTCGGGACTTCATGAAAAGGTTTACATGATTTGCGTAAAACCCTTTAAGATAATCCGAAGAAACAAGTTTAATTAATTCATTTTCCGCATTCATGTTCCCCTTACGAAGAAAGAACTCCTCCAGAAAATTTGTAACCTCCCCGTCACTGCTGCTGATACTGTCCACAGAAAACCGGCGCAGATGAAACGTCCCGGCGGTATCCCCGGTAAAGGAAAGATGCAGTGAGTCGATCAGGTGGGTGGTATCACTCTGAGCCCGGAGGATAGCAAGGTTTCTGCTGAGGGAGTCCGCGGTAAATTCCAGGCCCTGCAGAAAGGCTGCTGCCGCACCGCCGGCACGGGAGGACCGATCAGGATAATACTCCAGACGGCCGACATGGATATATTCCGAAGGAAGCAGCTTTTCGAACATATCCGCCACATGTTCCCTGGCTCTGTAAAGATTGGCAGGATCACGCAGTTGAAAACGCAGGGTATCCGCCGACAGGCCGCGAAAAAATGCCTCGGAGCTGTGGGAGTCACTCAGACGAATGTACATATTCCGCGCGGCGGCAAAGAGGGTATCCCCCGCAGCAAGGGGAACCGCCTGTTCGCGGATTCTGTTAAGAAAGAGGGATTTCTCTGTAAGATTGAGCAGCAGTGAATCTGCCGGTGGACGCCGACGAAAAGGAACGTTTACCGTTGTATCAAAAACGGTCTCTCCCACTCTGCACATAAGAGTACTGTCCCGATAGACGAGGGTATCAAAGATAAGAGAATCCACCTGAAAGGATCTGCCCTGCACGGGAAAAGGAAGACTGTCGCACTGCACCCCTGCAGAGTCCAGAAGAAAGCCGGTTGCCGTAGCTGTGCCGGCAAACCAGCCGTCCAGGGGATGTCGCCAGTATCCGCTGAAACGTCCGCGAAGCGAAAGCTTTCCCCGAAGACCTTCAGCGGTAACAATTCCCGCCCGGAGCAGGGAGTCGGGGATGCTCCGGAGCGGGAACGCATTAAGAGTAAGGGAAAACTGTGAACTGTAATCATCAAAAGGATAGAACTCTCCCTTCAGATCCAGGCTTCCCCGGCGTGAGAGGGATCCCCTCAGTTCATCAAGGCACAGCTCCCGTCCGGGGGTATGGGAAAAGACAAGATGTCCCTCCGTAAGTGTGTCATCAGGCATTTCAAGACGTGACAGCCGTCCCTGCCCGGTAAAAAGAGTGTCATCTTCGCTTATTCTTCCGCGCAGATTCAGAATACCGATATTCTCTGTCTGAAGATAGCCGATTTTCATTTCCAGGGTATCAAAATACACGGCCCGGCGCAGATCAGTATACGCTCGGCGCAGTCCTGCTCTGCTGCTTAGGGTTCCCTGCAGTTTTTCATACAGACTGCTGTAATCGCGGGTCAGAAAATCCGGGTCATACCCGTGCACGCGAAAAGTACAGAACCGTGCGGCATCAGTGGAATTCATACCGGCGCGCATAAAGGAAACCCGGAAATACTTCTTCTGCTCACCGCGTATCTTAAGCTCCGAAAGATACGCGGAGGTACTGTCGGTACCGCGTATTTTCAGGGTGTGAATATGCACGGCATACTGCGGGCTGATAACGCCTTTATCTGAAGCCCGCCGAATGATGGAACGGACCGCCCGGGACAAATCGCCGTCAATCAGGCCGGTCAGATCTGTGGGGAGCGCAAGGATGAGTGTATCCACGGTCAGACTGCGCAACTCGACATTCTTTCGAAAAAGTACGTCAAAAAGATTGAGCCGGGCAGAGATTCCCTTTGCCCGCATGGCGGCTTCCAGAGAATCACCGGAACCGGCAAGGGACAGGGAGACCTCATGAGCAGAAAGCCCGCGGGAAAAACGGTATTCCATCTGCTCGATCCGGCTGTTTACGGAATGGCGGGGGAAAACCTTTTTCACTTCACCTTCAATGACATTTCTGGCAAATCGCCCGGAAAGAAACAAAAGAATCGCCCCGGCTGCAGTAACGGCAAAAAGGGTTAAAAGGGATATCTTTCGTTTTCTCACTGGTTTGCCCCACCAAAATAAGCTGTTTGAGTATACTGAAACAGAACATATTATGTATATTATTCAATATATACTAAAAAAGGAGCCACCCTTGAAAAAAATCATATTTCTCCTGCTGTTCTTTGCTGCTCCGGCCCTGACGGTCTCTCTGAATATCCCCGTTGTGCAGCGAACACTTTCCAACGGCCTTACCCTGCTGATGGTACCGGACAGTTCCCTTTCCGTGGTATCCTGTCGGCTCTATTATTTTACGGGCTCATACTACGAAAAGGCCGGCACCACGGGCCTGTCCCATCTGTACGAACACATGATGTTCAAGGGGACCCGGCGCCTGGGAACCAAAAACTACAAAGCAGAGCAGAAAATCATGTCCTCAATCGATTCCATTGACACCATAATACAACATCTTAGATCAGAGGGCAAAACTGTTACTTCAGATACAGTCAGGGTTCTGCGCCGGCGGATAGACTCGCTTCTGACAGAGCAGCGGAAATACATCGTCAAGGATGAGATATGGTCGCGTTACACCAACAACGGTGCCACAGGGCTTAACGCATGGACAAGTGATGATATGACCGCCTACATTGTCAACCTTCCGGCAAATCGTCTGGAACTTTTCTGCAACATCGAAGCCGACCGCATGGAGAATCTTGTTCTGCGGGAGTTTTACAGTGAACGTGATGTTGTCATGGAGGAGCGGCGCATGCGCTACGGAAACAATCCCCAAAATCGGTATTTTCTGCGCCTGCAGGCACAGTTTTACTCGGCATCCCCCTACCGAAATCCCACCATCGGCTGGGCCAGTGATATTCGCGGATACACCCGGGACAAACTGCGCAGGCATATCGCCCGCTTCTACCGGCCGGATAATGCCATGATCGTTCTTGCAGGAGCTGTGGATACCAGTACCGCCGAAGAGATGGTCCGCCGGTATTTCGATTCCATCCCCCGGCCGGATATCCCCATACCCACTGTTCAGACCCGTGAGCCCGCCCCCATCGGGGAAACCCGCTTTACCGTCCGGGACAAGGCATCTCCCCGCCTGGATATCCTCTATCATACCCCCGGCGCCCCTCACGACGACATCTATGCTCTGGATCTGGTGGAAAATATTCTTTCCGGCAAAAGCGGGCGCCTCTATGAACGCCTGGTCTACGAAGAAGAGCTCTGCGCTGCGGCGGGAGCATCCAATCGCTGGGGGCTGAAGGATGGCATGTTTCATATCTGGGCCAAACCCCTGCCGGGTACTTCCATGGACACGGTGGAGAATATCATTCTGGAGGAGGTGGAAAAACTGAAAGCTTCTGCCCCCACAGAATTTGAACTGCAGAAAACACAGAATCAGCTGAAGAAGCAGTTCACCTTTAAGTTGCAGGAACCGGAATCCCTGTCGGATAACCTTGCCTATTTCCAGAAGTACACCACCTGGAAGGATCTCTTTTCCTATCTGCGCCAAATCACTGCCGTTGATGATCCCTCCGCTGCAGTTGCCGCACACCTTACCGCAGAGCACCGCACCACGGGCCGATTAATCAATTCCTCTTCAGAGGACAGCAAGGAGACATCCCATGAAAAATAACCCGATTATCCAGAACACCCGCAGTGCTATCCCCGTTTTTGTCTTTCTTGCACTGCTCATGTATGCTCCGACACAGGCGGACAGCCTCCCCCATCCCTCGCAGCTGACCTATCCCGCCCTCAACTGGCAGCCACCCACGGGGGCGGAGTATTACACACAGCTGTCTGAAGACCGCCATCTGTATTTTGCTCCGGACAGCTCCCTGGGGATATTCTCCCTGAGAATCATCTTTTCTGTCCCCGCCTACGAAGACCCCTGGATCTCCCGGGCCTACGCCGACCTCTTTGGGGAAACGGGCACATCCACCCACACAGCAGGTCAGGTGGATTCTCTCATGGAGCTCTATGCAGTGGATTTTTCCGTACAGCGTAATTTTGACAATATTGTGTTTTCCATGCGCGGCCTTAGGGAATATTATGACCAGGCCGTGCAGCTTCTTGCGGCCCGCATGAAGGCCCCCGTATTTACAGAAGACCGCATTATTCAGGCCCGCCGTAGTACCCTGCAGGCCCTGGACAATCGTTTTAACACTCCCGAGGCGGTCCTGAAAGCAGCCTGGAAGAGAACGGCCCATCCGGATCCGCGTATCAGCGGCCTGCTGAGCCGTGCTCAGGTAGAGGCGCGTTCTCCGCAGGAGCTGGAAAAAGCTCTGCAGAAATTTCATACCCGCCTGCGCACAGAGAGCTCCGTGATTTATGCAGCAGCGGGGATGCTTTCTTCCGATTCCATCTCGGCTGTCGCAGACAGGCTGACCCCCAAAGGAAACAGGAGTGGCACAAAGAGCGGCATTCATGATCTACAGGAATACACCCCGACGGTGCAGGTGGTCCACACCGAAAGCAACCAGGCCTTCATTGCTTTCGGCCAGCCCCTGTTTACACGCCCGGATGATCGCTACTACCCCCTGACCATCTTCAATGAAATTCTCGGCGGCAGCGGCTTTACGTCGAAACTGATGAAGGAAATCCGCTCGGACCGGGGCCTGACCTACTCCATTCATTCCCGCATCAGAAGCAATTACGACTACCCTGCAGATTTTGCGGTCACCCTCTTTACCAAAACCGGCAGTGTCAACGAAGCGCTTTTCCGCTCTCTGGATATTGTGGAAACCTCCCTGGAGGATACCCTTTCCACGGCGAACATCGAAAAAGTGCGCAGTCGTTTTATCAGCACCCTGCCCTCGTATTTTCGCACCGCCACGGATATGGCGGTAACCTTTGCAGAAAACCGTGAAATGGGACGGGAAGAGACACATTACCGGGAGTATCCCGAAAAACTGAAGCAGATTACTCCCTCCTCCATTGCCGGGGCCGTGGATTCCGCTTTTGCCCGGTCGGCATTCTCCATTGTTGTGGTTGGTGATACATCGCAGCTTTTTGCTGCACCGGCCTTTCAGGAAAAGAGCCTGCAGGATCTTACCCCCGCAGTTATCGTCCCCGAAGATCTGCTTAAAGGTAACCAATAATCATACGGGCGTGCCCGCGCACTCAACACACCTGAAAAACAGCGTGTTGAGTGCGCGGTCGGGCCCTTCCGGGGCTGCGCTGACGCTTGGTGCTTCGCACTGCGGCACGCCGCTCCCCTCCGGTCCCTCACGCGGTTGCCCCTGGCATTGTGCAGGCAGGCGCCTCCCATTTATCCCGCCAATATTATCCGTGGGGTGTTCGAGAGAACATCCCCGTATTCATCCACAGATTACCCCATCAAAAGAGAGACGCAATGAATTGCCGTCTCTACAAACACGAATTCACCGATAATTGATTCGGCCACCATGGCCCGGACAGACACGAGGCCGCGTCCCTACACCATGATTCTATTTCTGCGCACCACCGCCCGTAGGGGTGTTCGAAAGAACATCCCCCTATCAATCACGACCTTGCATGGGGCTAAGTCTGACCAGGTAGTGCGTGGTGCAACCG
>JBNJDQ010000025.1:0-21565 GCA_051745065.1 Fibrobacterota bacterium | reverse complement strand
GGATTGAGTATTCATGTGCAGTACGGCACACATTCTGTTCTCTTTGATACGGCGCAGACCAGCGGGCCCCTGGCAGAAAACAGCCGGAATCTCGGTGTTTCCCTGGCAGATATCGATACGGTTGTTCTCAGTCACGGCCATTATGATCACGGCGGGAATCTGCACGATATGAGCCGGGATGCGGCGTGCTTTTTTCACAGGGATGCCCTGAAGGAACGCTATTCTCTGAAGGATAATCAGCCGCCCAAATACATCGGCCTTTCCCGGGCTGATCAGGCAGCGCTCCTGACCTGGCCCCGTTCACGGTGTCATCGGATTGTTGCCCCCGCGGAAATCGCTCCGGGGCTTTTCCTGACCGGGCAGATTCCCCGGACAAATACCTTTGAGGATACGGGCGGGCCCTTTTTCTGTGATTCTGCCGGGAGACAGGCAGATCTTCTTTTGGATGATATGGCCCTCTTTTTTCACACTCCCGCGGGGCTTGCCGTCATCTGCGGCTGCAGTCATGCCGGTCTGGTAAACACTTTGGACTATATTCAGTATCTGACGGGGGAGCGCGATTTTGCTCTGATCATGGGCGGCTTTCACCTGCTTCATGCCGGCCGGGAGCGGATGGAGCAGACCACGGCCTATCTGCAGGGCCTGAATATACACCATCTGATGCCCCTGCACTGCACCGGAGAGGATGTTATTGCCCGTCTGAAGAAAACCTTTCCCGAAATCTGTACCGGAGCCGGGGCGGGCACGGAGATTACGCTGCCGGTATCTCAGTCCCGGGATACGCGCCGTGTTTTCTGAACAACATTGATTTTGTCGATGCCGTCAAAGAGGTTCCGGTTCTCTTCGTGTTTCTTAATGCGGTCCATGCTGACATTCTCTTCAAACTGGTCCTGCGAATCCAGGGCATAGTACATTTTACGCTGTCCGCGTATGAACTGCTGAATATAGGGGTTGCGGGACGAGCGAATTTCACCGGGTGTGCCGAAAAAGATGATTTTGCCGTTATAGAGCATAGCAATGCGGTCGGCAATCTTGTACGCCGAAGAAATGTCGTGAGTGATTACCAGGGAGGTCATATTGAGGCGGTCACGAAGATTGAGAATGAGATCGTTGATTTTATCAGACATGATGGGATCCAGAGCAGAGGTTGGTTCGTCATAGAGCATGATCTCCGGTTCCAGGGCAACGGCCCGCGCCAGGCCCACACGACTGCGCATACCGCCGGAAAGCTCGGCCGGCATGAGGGCTTCAACGTTTTCCAGACCAACCATTTTCAGTCCGTGAGTAATGCGTTCCTGGATTTCCTCTTCGCTCAGATCGGTCCGTTCCCGCAGGGTGAAGCCGATATTATCTCCCACATTCATGGAATCAAAGAGTGCTGCTCCCTGAAAAAGCAGGCCGAATTTATGACGAACCTTTTCGTATTCCGAGGCCGGCGTAACCGGCGAGGCGATCACCCGGTCTTTGTAGATAATCTCTCCGCCGTCGGGATGCATGAGCCCCATGATATTCTTCATAATGACGCTTTTGCCATGCCCCGACTGACCGATGACGCAGAGAATCTCCCCCCGGCGGACATCGAAATTGACATCTCTGAGGACGACCTTTCGGCCGAAATGTTTACGCAGATGGCGAATTTCAAGAAGTACTTCGTCTTTCATATTCTTCTCCGGTCAGTTGAACAGAATTGCCACAGCAAAGTCGAACACCAGAATGAGTATCGCTGATATCATAAAGGCTCCCGTTGTTGATTTACCGATACCTTCGGCACCTTTTTCGCATTTCAGCCCTGTAAAAGCACCGGCAAGGGCGATAACACCGCCGAAAATGGCCGTTTTAAAGACTCCCAAAAAGAGATCCGTTGCGTTGAAGAACATCTTCAGGCCTTCCAGGTATTCGTACAGGGTTACCTTTGTGACCATGAGTGCGGTTACTGCGGACGCGGCAAAGGCGATGAGTTCCGAGAAAATAACCAGAACCGGCAGCATAACCACGGCTGCTGCAAACTTGGGCATTATAACATAGCGCAGGGAATCCAGAGAGAGGCAGTACATGGCATCAAGCTGCTCGGAGGTCTTCATGCTGCCCACTTCCGCTGCGATTGCCGTGGAGATTCGGCTTGCCACGACAAAGGATGTCAGAACCGGTCCCAGCTCCGTTACAATCGCTTTGCTCACGGCAAAGCCCAGATAGGAGAGCGGCACCAGTCCGTTAAACTGCATATTGGCCTGCACAACAGTTTCCGCACCGACAAAGAGGGCAGTCACGATGACAATGGGCAGGGACTCAACACCGATTACTTCCATTTGGGTAATGGTGATAGACGGGTTTTTCCTGATGAGGGGGAGGCGGATAATACAGGCCCAGAGGAGTCGGCAGAAAAAGGTGAAGTCCTCCACCCCTTTTCGAAGGGGGACTGCAGCCGTGCGCAGGGGGGACAGTATCAAAAGACCTCCCGCTCTTCGGCATGCTGTTTGTCAAGATTGTCAAAGCGGGTGAATTTGCCGATGAAGGCCAGTTCTGCCGTTTCCAGTGGACCGTTTCGCTGTTTTCCGATAATTACTTCGGCAATGTTTTTGATTCGCTCGTATTCTTCGCTTTCCCGTCCCTCTTTTGATTTGCCCAGATAATAGGCTTCACGGTAGAGAAAGAGAACCAGATCCGCATCCTGCTCAATTGCACCGGATTCACGCAGATCCGAAAGCTGGGGCCGCGGGCTCCCCGTGCGCTGTTCCACAGATCGATTCAGCTGAGACAGGGCGATCACCGGTACTTTCAGCTCCTTGGAGATCTCCTTGAGGGTCCGGGAAATTGAGGATATCTCAAGTTGGCGGCTTTCCTCTTTATCCGTGGATTTCATCAGCTGAAGATAGTCGATGATGACTGCCCCGAGTTCACCTTCCTGGGATTTGATACGCCGGCATTTGGCCCGCAGTTCCATGGGATTGAGAGAACCCGAATCATCGATGTAGATTGGCGCATTGTACATTTTTCCCGCGGCATTGCTCAGCTTGGAGAAGTCTTCCTTTTTAAGATAGCCGCCGCGGAGTTTGTTCATTTCCACGGATGCTTCGGAACAGAGCATTCGCTGAATAAGTTGTTCCCGGGGCATTTCAAGAGAAAAAAGCGCGACCGGTTTGCGTTCCTTGTTGGCAATGGCCATGTTGGATGCCATGGAGAGGACAAAAGCGGTTTTCCCCATACCGGGACGGGCGGCAATGATGACCAATTCCCCCGGATGGAGCCCCGTTGTGTACTCGTCAAGATCCGTAAAGCCCGTCTTGAAGCCTGTAATACCGCCGCTGTTGGTGATCTTTTCCAGTTTTGCAAAGGTATCTTTGAGTAGAGAGCCCATAAGTACAGGGCGGTCGGACATGTTTTCATCGGAAATGCGAAATATCTTTTGTTCCGCTTTGTCCAGGAGTTCCCGGGCGTTTTGTTCCGGTTCGAAGCAGAGGGTTGATATATCGTTTGATTCGCTTATGAGGCGGCGCAGAATTTTCTTTTGATTGAGCACCTCCACATATTTATCGAGATTTTTACTGGTGGCAGTTGCTGTTACCAGCTGGGAAAGATATGTTTCACCGCCGATATTGTCCAGCTTCTGTGCAGAGCGAAGGGCATCGGCAAGCAGGGCAACATCCACGGTATGCTCCCGATTGTACAGGGTACGCATGGTCTGAAAGATTGTGCGGTTCTCCCGGCTGTAGAAATCATCCTCTTCCAGGGATTCCATGGCCGAATCCAGAACAGATTCATCCAGGAGGGCCGAGGCAAGAACACTGCGCTCCATTTCCACGGAATGAGGTGGAACTGGCAGTGTTCCTGCAGAGGTGGAGGCGGGCGCTTGGCGGTTATTCATTGGTTTCACGCTCCAGAAGCTGGCGGAATAGTTTCAGGCTCTCCCAGGCGTCCCGTTTGAGGCTGCTGTTGCGAAGCAGAGCCGCGGGATGATAGGTTACCATGACGGGAATATCCATGAAAGAGTATATTCCCGATTTCATTGAGCTGATACTCTGGTGGATCTGAAGAAGGTTCTGTGCCGCCACGCGGCCCAGAAGCAGAATCGCCCGGGGGTGAATGGTTTCAATCTGTTTTTTCAGATAGGGCAGACAGGTCATAGCTTCTTCGTGGGAGGGATTGCGGTTTTCCGGAGGACGGCATTTGAGTATATTGGAAATAAAAACATCCTCCGTGCGGTCCAGATCAATGGCTTTCAGCATTTTGGTAAGAAGGTCACCGGCTTTGCCCACGAAGGGCAGGCCTTCCCGGTCTTCGTGAAAGCCCGGTGCTTCACCGATAATAAACACCGGTGCATCGACATTTCCCGCGCCGAAGACCGCCCGGGTTCTGCTTTCATGGAGGTGACATCCTGTGCAGAGGGCCACTTCCCGGTACATGGCGGCAAGTATTCTGCGTTTTTCTTCACGCCGGAGAGGTGCTTCAGCAGAGGAGGGGCATGGTTTTGCAGAGGTTTCTCGCTGCTGAGGACGTTCTTTTTGGATTTTTTCGGAGGCTTCTGCAGACGGATCCTGTGCAGGAGTCCGGTGTAGAAAAGAAGGAAGACCCATTTCCTTTTGGTGCTGAAAATAGGTCGCCAGAAGAGCCGGATCGATTGGTGTGTTGTCCTGTTCCATAGTATAAATATATAACGGGCTACGAAGATTGTTCGTTATTCATGGAAACTTCTTTCATCTCTTCCGGTGTCGGCCGGTTGATACTGCCGTTGTAGGTGCGAAACAGAAAGGGAAGAAAAACGATGGAAAAAACGGCACTGATTATCATGGATATGAAAATAAAAAGCCCGAAGGAGCGGATGGGCGGGAAATTTGAGAAGATAAGGACCAGAAAGCCCGAACCCACGACAATTGTATTAAAGAGAATTACGGATCCTTTATTAAAGATTGTCCGGATAAGAGCTTTCATATTGGATGATTCAGTTCGGCGGTAAAAGAGAAATCCCGAAGAGAAATGAATTGCATAATCAATACCGATGCCGATACAGGTGTTCATGACAATTACGGTTACCAGATTGATGGAGACGCCGAAAATCCCCATGAGGGCATATGTGGTAACGGTTGAGAGAAGGATCGGGAGGGTCGTGTAGAAACCGATACGCAATGATCGATACAGCAGCATAAGGATGAGAAACACAAAGAAGATGGCCAGAAGAAGGCTGGAGACCTGCGTGTCAACAAGCAGATCGAGCATGGCGTTTGTCAGCAGAGAGGGACCGGCTTCCAGAGTTGTCCATGAGGTGTATGAGTTCTGCACGTGGGTGTGAATATCCCCTGCAAGGTCGCGGTAGTCAAAAGCCGGGTCGGGAATATTTTTGCAGACCACGGTCAGTTTAATTGTTTTATTATCTTCGGTGATGTTATTTCGCAGCAGTTTCTGACCGTGCTCATCAAGACGGTCTGCGCGTTGAATCAGAAGTTTGACTGAAGAGGAAGAAAAATCTTTGCCTGTCAGTTCCCGACTTGTTTCCTTCAGAACCGG
The DNA here is from genome assembly GCA_051745065.1 of Fibrobacterota bacterium. Lineage (GTDB taxonomy): Bacteria > Fibrobacterota > Chitinivibrionia > Chitinivibrionales > Chitinivibrionaceae > Chitinivibrio. The sequence goes on along the minus strand of JBNJDQ010000025.1, from coordinate 16,066 downwards.
CAGGGCGGAAAAGACATTGCCTACCTCGGGAATGTCTTTTATATAGGTAACAATGGAATCGATCTCACGCCATCGCTCAAGATCTGTGAGATCTCCTTCCCGGGTGGTGAGCAGAACATTGAAAAAGCGGGTTCCCCGAAACTGCTGCGAAATAATACGATCCGACTGTACAATGTCTGAATCTTTGGAAAACATGGCAATGGGATTTGTCTCGAAGTAGATTTTCGGTATACCGAGAACGGCCGTAATAATAACCAGGAGCAGGAGAACATGGGGCAGGGGAGATTTAAAGATCATCCATGTAATCCGGGAGCGCTGACGATGTGAAAGAAGATCTTTTTCGACCCGGTATTTCCCGGGGTGTTCCCTTTCGTAATACAGAAAGATCGGCAGCAGAAGCACTGAAAAGAGGAGGGCAAGCATGACGCCCATACCCGTAAAAAGGCCGAAATAGCGAGTCCAGGAGATATCTGAAAATATAAACGATCCGAACCCGATGAAGGTTGTAATGGACGTAAGAACGATGGGACGCAGCAGTTCGCGGTAGGTCTGGGTCAGGGCCCGTGTAAAGTCCATTTTTTGGCGCCATCGAAAACGGGAGAAGGTTTTCAGCAGATGTATTGAGTCGGCCACGCCGATTGGAAAAAGGATTATGGGAATGACCGAGGTGACCACGGAGAGGGGAATGCCGACCCAGCCCATGGTACCGAAGGTCCAGATAACGGCAATAAGAATGACAAACAGAGAAATTGCAACATAGAGGATACGGCGGAATACCAGAAAAAGCAATACCGTGGAAAGGGCAAGACAAAGCGGGAGAAGAAGGGTGAAATCGCTCTTTGTTTTTTCGCTGATGAAATACGACATAGCCGTACCGCTGGTGATGTAGCAGTTCAGATCCTGTCGGTTGTTTTCGCGCCGGACAATACTGACCGCTTTATCGACAATGCGGGGACGGCGCAGATCGGGATTCATATCCAGGACCAGGGAGAACGCCTGCAGATCCTGTGAAACCAGGGATGCGGTAAGATTGCTGTGGTCCTGAACAATTGTGTGCAGAGTGCTGTCGGAAAGATTGGTATCCTGCGGAATCAGGGGAACTGCCTCGATGGACGGAATGAATCCGGAAACCCGGCGGGGGGTGAAAAGGGTTCCCAGATGTGTCGAGTTGAGTATTGCCCTGCTTGAATCGATTTGCAGAGCTGACAATTGTGCCGAAAGAGAATCGATGTAGTTCATGCGCTCTGTGAAGGAACGGCTGCTGTCGGTGAACTCAACCAGGAGAAGCAGGTTGAAGGGGGCATCAAAGGTTTCACGCAGCTTTTTGAGATTCTGCTTCTCCGTAAGGGTGTCCGGAACAGATTTCATTGTATCGTTATCAATGGTGAGGCGTGTCAGGCCGACTGCAAAGAACAACGTCCCCAGCAGGGTTGCAATGAGGATGTTCTTACGGTGTTTGGCGAGATAGGTTACAATTTTGTCGGGAGTAATCATAGTCAGTGCACCGGCCTGTTTTAAAAAGGTAAAAATAATACATGGAACAAAGTGGGGACCCATATTGTTTTGCCCCGGGGAAAAATTGTCTTCGCGCCATGTATAAAAACTGCAGCGGGTAATCTTTTTTTCCTGTTCTGCATATCAGAAATTATATTTCATTTCTACCAAAAACTAAATGGAGGTGCATAATATGCCACTTATTGAATCAGTACAGGCTCGTGAAATTCTTGACTCCCGCGGTAATCCCACTGTGGAAGTTGATGTAACCCTTGAATGCGGCGTAATGGGCCGTGCTGCTGTTCCCTCCGGTGCTTCCACCGGCGTTAACGAAGCCCTTGAACTTCGTGATGGTGATAAAGAACGCTACCTCGGAAAAGGTGTTCTTCAGGCAGTGCAGAATGTGAATGAAAAGATTGCCGTGGAAGTCGAAGGCCTCAACTCTCTGGATCAGCGCGGAATCGATAAAACGATGCTTGAACTTGACGGCACAGGGAACAAAAAGAATCTCGGTGCAAATGCAATTCTCGGTGTATCTCTTGCAGTGGCAAAAGCAGCAGCCAATTATCTGGGAATTCCCCTGTATCGCTACATCGGCGGTACCAATACGTATACTCTGCCCGTTCCCATGATGAATATTATCAACGGCGGCTCCCATTCCGATGCCCCCATTGCATTCCAGGAATTTATGATCCGTCCTGTCGGTGCAAAATCCTTCCGTGAAGGGCTCCGTATGGGTGCGGAAGTTTTTCATAATCTTAAAAAAGTTCTTAAAGAGCGTAATCTCAACACTGCTGTCGGTGATGAAGGCGGCTTTGCCCCTGAGCTTGAAGGAACAGAAGATGCCCTTGAGTCTATCATGAAGGCCGTTGAAAAAGCCGGATACAAGCCCGGACGCAAGGAAGACGGCGGTGATGTATCAATCGCTCTTGACTGTGCAGCTTCTGAGTTCTTTGAAGACGGTAAGTATAATTACGCCAAGTTCGAAGGCAAAAACGGAGCAGTTCTGACTCCCGTTGAGCAGGCTGATTACGTTGCATCCCTTGTGGAAAAATTCCCCATTGATTCCATCGAAGACGGTATGGATGAAAATGACTGGGACGGCTGGAAGTCACTGACCGATAAGGTCGGCGATAAGTGCCAGCTTGTTGGGGACGATCTTTTTGTTACCAATGTCGAATTCCTTAAGAAAGGCATTGACCTGGGCTGTGCCAACTCAATCCTCATCAAGGTTAATCAGATTGGGTCTCTTTCCGAAACCCTTGATGCGATTGAAATGGCCCATCGCGCAGGCTACACCTCAGTTACATCGCATCGTTCCGGCGAAACCTCCGATGATACGATTGCGGATATTGCCGTGGCAACAAATTCCGGACAGATTAAGACCGGTTCTTTGAGCCGTTCTGATCGTATGGCAAAATACAACCAGCTCCTCAGAATTGAAGAAGAGCTCGGTGATCTTGCTGTGTACGGATGTTAATTTTCACTTTTCTGTCAAAATGAGGCTGCCTTCGGGCAGTCTCCGTACACTTCATTTCAGTCAGATACCACTATGAGCTATATACTGTTTATTACCGAAAATCCCCTTCAGGAGAAAGAGCGATTCCGTGAGCATACAGCCCGGAATATTCGTTTTGTTTCCTCCGCTGAGGCTGCAGTAAAAGTCTATCGGCAGCAGGAATCCTTCTGCCTTGCGTTGATTATCAGCATTCCCCTCAAACTTGACATTGTGGGGAAGCCGGTCATACCGGAGGAGCTGGTGACCCTTGGACCGCCCCTTATCCTTTTTCAGCCCAAAGATTCATCTGAATACCCGCCGGGATGCATCGGTCATGATAATATTATCGAGCATCTTCACGGTGATCGTGAAAATGCTCCGGCACAGCTTGTCGGGCTTTTTGATCAGCTGGAGAAGAATATGCGCACGCGGATACTCGTCATTGATGATGATCCCTTCTTTCGCAAGATGCTCGGTGATATGCTCAGGCGGCGCCTCTACGATGTTCTTACCAGTTCCGATGTGGCCCAATCACTGAAATTCATTCGTGAGCAACCGGAGATAAAACTGGTGATAACCGATTATTCCATGCCGTATTATGATGGGTGCCGTCTGACCGGGGAAATCCGCAAAATCCGTTCCAAGGATGAAATTGCAATTATTGGCATGTCCGCATACAGTGACAGCAGTACGCCTGCAGAGTTTATTAAAAACGGGGCGAACGATTTTGTCGTAAAACAATCCCTTTCAACGGAGGAGTTTTACTGTCGGGTCAATCTTAATATTGAGAATATCCACTATATTAACAGCATAAAAAACCATTCCCCCTACAACGGACTAACCGGTTTGTACAGTCGGCAGTATCTGCGTGATGCCGGAGATAAATATCTTCAGAACGGCCTGCGTAAGAATATTGATCTGCTGTATGCTCTTTTCACAATTGCAAATCTTGAGGATATACGCCAATCCTACGGAGATTCCGTGGGCGATTATGTTGTGTACCGCGTGGGAACAGCTCTCTCCCGTCGGTTCCGTTCCACTGATCTTTTTGCCCATGCCGGGCCCGAGCGCTTCGGGCTTTTGGCGGTCAATTTTGAGCATCGTCATATTAAGGGGGCTTTTGAAGAAGTTCTAAATACCCTTACAAAAGACCTCTTTTCGATTCCGCAAAGCTCCCTTTCCCTGAATGTATCCATTGCTGCGGGGCTGATTACCTCAAATAGATATACCGATATTGAAACTGCTTTCGGTGACTGTGCGCAACTTATTCCCCGTACTGTCCACCTTCGCAAAAACACCGTTATTCTTCAGTAATGTCCTTTTAAAAGCTTGACATGTACAACCCATAGGCTACAATTATCATAAAAAACGAAGGAGTTTTTTGTGATACCAGCTCTGAATCCTCTTGTGCTTAACCTGAAGGAATCGGCCACCCTTGCTGTCAACAGTGAAGCGACCAGGCTCCGGCGTCAGGGGGAACGGGTTTTCCATTTCGGTTTCGGTCAGTCTCCTTTTCCTGTTCATCCCCTGATCCGGCAGGCGTTGGTGGAGAATGCCGATAAAAACAGCTATCTTCCCACGCATGGTCTGCCGGAATTATGCAGGGCTGTCAGCAGGTTTTATCAAAAACAGTTCGGGTATACATTCTCACCGGATGATGTGTTTATCGGCCCCGGAAGCAAGGAGTTGATTTTTCAGTCGATTTATCTTATGGAAGGTCCTTTGCTTGTCCCGGCCCCCAGCTGGGTCAGTTACGGTCCACAGGCCACTCTTCGGGGAAAACATATAAAAACAATTGCCACAGATCCCGCCGCGGGATACAAATTGACCCCCGATGAACTGGACCGTGCCTGTTATTCCATTGGTGAGGGACAGAAAATTCTTATTCTGAATAATCCCAATAATCCCACGGGTGCCGTGTATACTGAAGATGAAATGAAAGAGCTTGCCCAGATCTGCCGGGCCTATCACGTGGTGGTTATTTCCGATGAGATCTATGCTATGATCGATTTTACCGGTGGTAAACATGCAGGCATGTCACGTTACTATCCCGAAGGAACCATTGTATCGGGGGGATTATCCAAATCATTTTCCGCCGGGGGCTATCGTCTTGGTGTTATGCTGATACCCAGGCAGCTGGAAATACTCAAACATGCTCTGCGTTCAATTATCAGCGAAACCTACTCATCTGTATCCGCGCCGGTTCAGTATGCCGCATTAAAAGCCTATGATTCTTTTGATGAGATACGCCCGTGGATTCAAAAATGCACGGAAATTCATAAAACAGCCGGATCCTATCTGCATGAGCGCTTCGAGGAAATGAATCTGCCCTGTCCCGAACCGCAGGGGGCGTTTTATCTGTTTCCGGATTTTGCCCATTACCGTTCCGTTCTGCGCCGGCGGGATATTACCACGGGAATGCGCCTTTGTTCGGACATTCTCCGGCAGGCGCGGGTTGCCCTTCTGCCGGGGTCAGACTTCTACCTGCCGGCAACAAACTTCGGTGTACGCGTGGCAACTGTCGATTACGATGGCGACTATGTTCTTGAGCACTGGAACGAAGCAGACACCGTCAGCGATGCCGAAATGAAGAAATTATTTCCCAACCTTGTTGATGGGTGCGCTGCACTGGAAGAGTATCTTAAGAATCTGCTGTGATTTGACCTGCCGCCTCAAAACAGTACACTTCCTGTTATTGCGACGGTCTGTGGCAAAGATACTGTTCTATTGCCGCATACCCGCAGTCAGCGAGGGCCTGCCAGTGTTTGAAATCGAGAACATCGTATCCTGCAAGGTTCGGCGTCAGGGCGGCAATACGGCTGGCGTTATTTGCCCGAAGCACAAGGTGTGTTTGGTTGACCGTTGATATGAGAAACGCATGCTGGATAACCCCCCGCAGGCCATAGGGTATGCTTGTGCCGTTAAGGCTGTATCTGTTGAGTACATCCACCGCAAGGATCCGTGCATTCCGTGCCGGTGTGATGGGTAAATGCTCACAGAGCATACCGTCGTAATAGGCGGTTTTACCGATTTTGTAGGACGGGAAAACAGCGGGTATGGAAAAGGATGCACAGACAGCATCCAGCAGGAGGACCGTGGATGACGTGGAACTGAAAACCTCCATCTTTCCCGTATCAGCATTGGTTGCAGTTATTGAAAGAGGGATGGATACATCGCATACCCGTATGTCGTCAAAATAGGTTGCAAGGTAGTCTCTGATTTTCGCATGTCCCAAAAGGGCGTGCTTATTGAATTTCAAAGAGAGCATGCGCAACAGATGGAACTCGTCAATAACCGTGCACAGATCCCGGTACGAAAAACCGCATGCGTAGAGCCCGCCGATAATTGCTCCCATGCTCGTGCCGCAAATGTGGGAGGGAGTAATTTCATGCTCCTGAATGGAGCGGATAATTCCCAGATGGGCAAGACCGAGAGCAGCACCGCCCGAGAGAACAAGGCTGTACTCTTTTCCTTCGCGAATCTCTCTGCTGAGACAGGGTTTTTTAAAGGGGTTAAACATTTTTATTTCCAGTGTTTCCAGCTTTTAAGATATGCATAGAGAACCCGTGGGGAATCGATAGTGCTGATCTCCCGTTCGGCCGGAGGTGTCATGTCAGCGGGAAAGGCAAAGAGAGTCGGCAGAATCCTGTTATTCAAAAAACGGGTTGCAACGTCCCTGCATTTTTGAGGCGGTTCAAGGAGCTCCCCACGGGCTGCTGAGATGAAGCCCCATTGGCCGAAGGATGGAACCTGTACCTGGTAGGGGAGTGCCTGATTAAAGCGGGAGCTGCGCAGGGTTTCTTCGATAATCCAAAAGGCTTTTTCCGCGTATACGGGGCTGGTGGACTGGAGCGTAAATACTCCCCGGGGCTTTAGTCTGCTGTGGATCAGGTTGAAAAATTCACGGCTGTAGAGTCGGGCCAAAGAAATGGTGTTGGGGTCGGGCAGATCCGACAGAATGAGATCGTAGGATTTATGTGTTTCCGAGATGAAACGAAAGGCGTCGGTGTTGACGGTATGAACCCTGGGATTGTGCAGGGCGCTGTCGTTGAGGCGAAGCAGTACGGGCAGTTTTTTTGCCATACCTGTAATTGCCGGATCAAGATCCACCAGGGTGATACTGCGAATATTGGGGTATTTGAGAAGCTCCCGTGCGGCCAGACCGTCACCACCGCCCAGAATCAGGACATCCCGCAGGGACTGTGTCATGGCGGCGGGAACATGAACAAGGGATTCATGGTAGCGGTATTCGTCACGGGATGAAAACTGCAGATTTCCGTTAAGATAAAGGCGGATATCATCCCGGTCACGGGTGAGAACGATCTTCTGATAGGGGGTCTGTCGGTGATAGATGATTTGATCGGTATACAGAGACTGGCCCCAGAATGAGAGAAGCGGCTTTGAAAAGATTATGGCCGCGGCCATGATACCGAGGATGATCAGGGCTGCAGCCTGAAAAGTGCGCCGTTGAGGCAGGGAGAAATCATCTCTGAAGCCGTGCAGTATGAGAAAACCGATTCCCATATTGATGATACCGAAAATTATGGAGGAGGTGTAGATTCCCAAAAGGGGGAGAAGAATGAACGGGAAAATCAGTGTTGCCGCAAGAGCGCCGAGATAATCCAGGGAGAGAACTGTTGAGATATTGCGGTTCAGCTTGAAAAAGCGCTGCATGAGCCGTGTCAAAAAGGGGATTTCCACGCCGATAAGAACACCAATAGCGATTACAAGGGAAAACATAAGGGGATAATAGATATCGGGAAAGACTGCATAAAACAGATAGAGCAGTGGGATGGAGAACCCGCCGAGAAAGCCAAGGGCAATTTCTGCAGTAATAAAGGGCACGAGTATGTTCTTCTTAAAGAGCTGTGAGATATATGCCCCTGCACCCATGGAAGCCATGTACGTGCCGATAATAAGAGAAAACTGCCGAATACTGTCGCCCATAAAATACGACGTTGCAGTACTGATCAGCAGTTCGTAGATAATTGAACAGAGCCCCGCAATAAACACAGAAGAGATGATTGCAGTTATCTGACGGGGCCTGGCTTCTTCTATTTTCCTGATCCCGGGCCTCCACCGCGAAAAGATGCCCCCTGAGCCCGGGCGCTGTTGCGGGACGTTCCTCCATAATAGTGAGCGGGACCACCCCAGTAAAAGAATGAGGAACTGTGGTATCGATTTGCACGACGGGAATAGCGGGGGTAACCGCGCCCATTTCGTGCAGCATTGAGCAGCAGCAGATACAGAATCAGAAGGGAAATAATCAAAATGCCAAGATGCAGGGGTTTGGCAATGCGCGTTTTTTCCATCATTGTGAGAATAACTGCCGCAATTATCGCAATAATACCGGCCACGGTCAGGTACACAGAACTGCCCCGGATCTCCTGTATCCGTATGTCTGCAGTACCAGCACTGTGCGAGACGGGTTTGTAGACTTTACTCTCAATTATATATGTTCCCGGTTCCTGGATTGTAAACTTTGAAGTGTAGGTGTTGTTGCTTTCAGACCAGCGGCCGTCACTGTCATAGCCCGTTTCATGCCAGAAGCTTTCGCCAAACCCGAAAAGATGGGTTCCCGAACTGTCCAGTACGCTTCCGCCGCCGAATGCCCATTCACCGTTTGACATGGCCGAGGTGGAGTACTTCATCTTTACCCGGAAAACCCTGTTTTTCCGTTTTATTCTGAGGGTGTCCCGAAAGGTGATTTTGTTTACCTGTCTGCCGTCCTCCGTGGCGATGTTTTGGGAAAGACGCTGTGTGCCGAAAGTGTGGCGTGTCGCTGTGCCGTCCCCACCCGTAAAGAACAGTGCCGTTGCAAGACAGAGGATTGCAAACACAAGCAGGACAAAGGGATACGTTATTCTAAGAGGGCTGTTTGTATTTTTATTCATTTGAATATCTCCTACAGTAGAAAGAATAGCAGTACAGCTGAGGATATGAGAAACACCGACTCCACAATGGCCACACCGATGTTTCTGTCATCCCTGATTTCATGATCAAGGCGTCCACCGGGGATCAGAAAGATATCGAAAAAAAGGCGAAGTACCGTGAGAAAAACAAGTCCTCCGGCGGAATAAATTACGAATTCCTTCAGAATAATCTGCCAGTTTTCCAGACTGCCGCCGAGAGCCCCAAGCACGATGATCCCTGCAGCGGTCAGAAACCCGCCGAAGGAGATTCCGGCGGCATAGTTGTCGTCTTCAACCTCTTCGTGCAGGTTAAAGTCTGTTATGAGGTTGTAGTAGATTGCTGCAATAAAAAGCATTACCTGCCCTAATACAAAAAAGATGGGGATGCGCAGGTATGTTTCATACTCACCGTGGATTGCCCCGGCAATAACGAGGGCTGATGCGAGGTAGGAACCGGCCTGTACCGCCGCTGTCCCGCAATTCCGATCTTCAATTATCTCCTTCACATTGTTGAAGGTATGCAGAATGACACGGTCGTTGAACAGGCGGGAGAGGTTGAGCAGCAGTATACCGATCATTGAGTATCCGCCAACTGTGACAATCTCCATTCCAAGAGAATCGATGGGCTCCGGACCGATGAACGAAGCCAGAAATATGATGGTTATTGCACCGTAATATCCGGCGATGCTTAGGGAAAGGGCAGTGTTGTCACTGCTTGTCATCTGTGTATCGATCCGATAGGGGGTCAGGGAGTCGTTGAGTATCTTTCCAATAAAAACCAGAACAACGTACAGGGCTGTCAGCGCTGCTATTACTGAAATTTCTATCATAAGTTATCCTTCCTTTGCATTATCAAGTGCAAAAATGGTAATCTGGGATTCCCGTATCGGTTCTGAGAGGGATATTTCCATGGAATCAGATCCACCCCATACCTCCACAGTGAGGATCTCTCCGCTCTCAGATTCAAAATCATAATACTGCACTTTTTCAGGAGCACTGTCCTTTGCAGCATAATAGTGGGCCCGTCCTGTTTCGTCAAAGACATATTCAGTATCCTGAAAGGTGATTTTTCCACCTGATTCAGCTGCCGTTTTGACTTCCTTCAGAGTAAAATCCGCATCCTTTGCAGAAAACCTGTTGCGACAGAGATATATCTCCAGTTCATCGTCCTCTTCATATTCCAGCCAGACCTGCTGACTTCCGGATGAACAGGTTAGCTCATACCAGGAAAATCCATCTTCTTCGTAGCGGCTTTTACGGGTGACAACAAAATCCTGATCATCGAAATCCGGTCCTGTTCCGGCAAGGGTAAATACACCGCCCCTGCGAAGATTCTGAAGAATCAGCTCTTCCACAGAGGTGTCGTTTTTCTCGCTGTCACTGCGGTTAAAGAAAATTATAAGCCCAACCGCAATGAGTATAAGGATCAGCAGTCCGATTGTTTGCATGGCAATTCTCCTAAAACTGGTTTGTACGCAGCATGACAAGTGTGCAGGCTCTGATAACGCGGATATCTGCCTCTTCAAGGGCTTCCTGCAGTTCATCTGATTCTGTGCCGGGGTTCATGATGACTCTGGTCGGCCTGAGGGCTTTCATTTCATCGGCAAGAGGGACACTGCGTTTTGGATTGACATAAAGTGTGAGGGTATCCACGGGACGGTCAATCTCTCCCAGGCTTTTATACGAGGACAGGCCGTCAATCTCCTTTCCCGCCGGATTGACAGGGAACACAGTATGCCCCTTCTCCTGCAGCAGTTTTACTGCTTTGTATGAATATCGTTCTGTTTTGGGGCTTGCCCCGAGGACTGCAACATGTTCCATGGCGGTATCCTTTCTTCATAATTCAGATTATCAAAATAATATAAAATGCAGTTCCCCGGGCGATTTCCTTTACGGTGCGGGCTAAATCATTTTTATGCCTGCCTGATTCGTTCGCAAATTGTATTTTACTCAGAGGCACTTGTCTCACCTAACAGATAAATAATACAGATGAATGAATAAAGGGATGTATATTTCGAAATAGAATATCAGCCCTGAACAAAGGAGCATACATGATTGACAGCACGAATACCGCTGCGACAATTCCCAACCAGCCGGCCCTGATTGAATCTCTGCACCAGGGGTTTCAGGATACAGGCAGTTTTCGCTGGGTTCTTCTTGGTGTCCTTATTCTGGCCCTTGCCGTGGTGTTGGAGCGACTGTTCTTTTACTATGTGGTTTGTCGTAATGTTTCTACGGATCGGGCTGCCGATGCGGCCCGTGCCATTGAGAACGGACAGATTGATGAAAAGATCAAAACCCTTTCCCGAAAAAAAGACCCTCTCTCTGTTTTGATGAAGACGGCTCTTTCTGCGTTTGCCGAAAAAAAAGCCAATGATGAGATTTCCGAGGCGATTGATGAAGAGTCGGTTATGCAGGTGCCGCGCTTTTCCCAGGGATTGAGCTACATTGCTCTCTTTGCCAATATTGCAACCCTTCTTGGTCTGCTGGGGACCATTGTCGGTTTGCAGGAGGCGTTCATGTCTCTGAACGAACTGGAAGGGGCTGCCAAGACGGCGAAACTTACCATGGGCATTTCCAAAGCCATGAATACAACCGCCTTTGGCCTGATTATCGCTGTGCCCTGCATGGTATTCTATACATATCTGCATAATAAACAAAAGGGGCTGACCCGTACTCTGGATGATGCGATGCTTCGACTGTTTAACTACATGCGTCGGGCAGAGCGCTGATGAAACTGACTCTGTCCAATCGTCAGGATACTCCCACTGAAGCGGCGGGGGAGGGTTTGAATGTTGATGTTACGCCGATCATGAACCTCATGATTGTGCTTATTCCCATTCTTATATCAATGACTGTTTTTACGCATTATTCAATTCACTCCTTTTACCTGCCCTCCAATGCGGCTGATGCCACCGAAGATGAATCCCGCGTGCAGTTAAAGACAACCGTGGTGGTTCGGGATACGGCGCTTCTGGTTACTCTCGGAGACCGGGTGATCGATTCCCTTGCTGTACAAAACGGGGTGTACGAAACTGCGCGCCTGCGTTCGGCTGTGGAAAAAGCCCGCGCCATGAGTGATGACTCCCTCAAAGCCGTGGTTTCCGTGGGGGATGCAGTTGTTCTCGATCGTTTCGTTACGATCATGGATCTCTGCCGTGATGCGGGATTTGAGGATCTTGGTCTTTCTGCCGCAGAGGGAGGCTGATCATGGGTCTCAGGCTTTTTCGTCTTTCCCGGCACCATAACGAAGAAGAGGATATTGTTTTCAAGCCGCAGTTGACTTCACTGATTGATGTGATGGTGATTCTTCTGGTTTTTTTGCTTAAGAATTTTTCTCTGGAAGGACAGTTAATCCGTCCTGAAAAAAGTATTGATCTGCCTGTATCAACTCAGCAGAAGGATGTGCAGAAAGGACTCAATATTCAGGTGAGTCGTGCATATCTTTTCTTCGAAGGAGATACACTGCTTGCTCTTTCCGATCTGGATTCAGACGGTGATCCCGGCATAGCATCCCTTGATGAACGGATCAAAACGTATCTCACAGAGACTGATGATCCTCCGCAAAAGGTTCTTTTGCAGGCCGATGCGGCCGTACCTTTTCGGCAGATGAAGCGTGTTATGTACACCTGCTCCCGAGCGGGGCTGAAAGATTTTTCCATTCTTGTTGAACAGGAGGAATAGCTCCGTGAGTACTTCTCTGCAGACACATTTTCCACAGCGAAGCCAGACCGGTTCGAATCGGGCATTTGTATTGATTTTTGTCATTGTACTTCTCGTGGTGGGTTCCGCAGCGATCTACCTTTCCGCGATGAGTCTCCCTGAATCGCAGCTGCCTGAAAAACAACGTGTTATTAATACACGGTTTATCATGACGGAGCAGCGTGAAGAGGAGAAGCCGAAAAAAGAGAAGCCTCCCGAAAAGAAAGAGCCTGAAGAAACAAAGCCTGAACCGAAAAAAAAGAAAAAAGAGGTCGTGGATCTTACAAAAAAACCTGAACTGAATGCCGAAAAAAAGAGTGAACCCCAAAAAAAGGATCAGCCTGAAAAAGTTCGGCGGGTGTACGGTGTAAAAAAAGTATACAGCCACGGAATGGGCAGCGGCGGCAGTCGGGCTGACGGCGTTGTGGGTAAACGGGGTAATACGCTGGAGAAATCCTTTGATACGATAACCGCAACCGAGGATGATCTGAAAGGCGAACTGGTGGCGGCAGTAACTGTAACCCAGGCGCCGAGTTTCAAAAAAAGAGTTGTTCCCAAACCCACAGAAGCCATGAAGAAAAACGGCGTGGAAGGGCTCATAAAAGTGAAAGTTCTTGTGGATATTGACGGACGGGTCAAACGGGCGGTTGCTCAGAATGATCTCGGCTTCGGCAGTAAAGAGGCTGCGGTAAAGGCCTGTCTGGATATGCGTTTCAATCCGGCCATGCGCGGGAATGATCCCGTAGCGGTCTGGATTACTGTTCCTGTTCGTTTCAAATTACTCAATTCATAAGGGATCGAATACTCATGGAGAAAATTAGATTTACATTCCCCTTGAGAGCTGTCCTGACAGTTCTCTGCATGCTTGCAGTCCCCCTTGCCGCTGAAGAACTCATTATGGATGAGGTTGCTTCAGATGAGATTATCATGGAAGAGGTTGCTCCACCGCAGGAGCCTGTTGATTCCAATGCAATTGCTCAGATGCCGGAGCAGGTCTCCTTTGTGGATGCAACTTACCCCCGAAGGGTTTACTCCCGTGGAATTGAGGGGGCTGTGCTCCTTGAGTTACTGGTGAATGAATCCGGCCGTGTTGACAGTGCCGCTGTGGTGGATTCCCTTCATCCGGTTCTGGACAGTACCGCCCGGCATGCGGCTCTTCAGTTTCGTTTTGAACCGGCGGTGACCGTCGGAGGAGACACGGTGCCTGTTTTTATTCAGTACGAGTATCGTTTTTCTCTGGATGAAGTGGTGGCGGATACCAAAGAGTACACCAATTATACCGGGCAGCTGCGTGAAATGGGAACACGGCAGCCCCTTGCCGAAGCCAATGTGGTGCTTTCTTTTCAGGAAACGCCGGGCATTGATGTGCCACTCAAAACCTATCTTACCCGGATCGGCTCCTTTGAGGGTCAGGAATATGACGCAGGGGTACTCTACACGGTAAGCGATTCCCAGGGGAATTTCTCCTTTTCCTCTCTGCCGGAAGGATCCTTTCAGATGAAGGTCGTTAAGAGCGGGTACGAAGCATACAAGACGCAGGAAGAGATAGATTCAGCCACGGCTCTTGACGGACGGTACTACATTCGCAAGCTATCCTACAACGATTATGAAGTAACCGCCTACTATAATAAAGAAAAGAAAGCCGTCAGCCGCCGCAATATCAGCGTTAATGAGGTGAAGAAAGTACCCGGTCTGGGCGGGGACGCGGTGAAAGTTGTGCAGGCCATGCCCGGTGTTGCACGTGCTTCCTTCGGCAGCGGGGAATTGGCTGTACGCGGTGGAGAATTCTGGGACTCCGGCTATTTTCTGGATGGAGTTCCCATTGCTCAGCTCTATCATTTCGGTGGGGTTAAATCTGTGGTTAATTCCAATGCTCTGGACGATGTTGTCTTTTATCCCGGCGGATGGGGGGTTCAGCAGGGCGGTGCCATTGCGGGACTTGTTGATATTCAAACGCGAAAACCTCTGCGCGAGCGCCTGACCGGCCATGTCGATATCAGTACCCTTGATGCAAGCTTCTTTCTGGAAGGGCCCGTGAATGAGAAACTCTCCTTTATGGCAACGGCACGGCGCAGTTATTTCGGTGAGATTGTAAAACTCGTTTTGGAAAATACCGATGATGGTCCCAATGTGTCCATTACGCCCTATTACTGGGATTATCTGCTGCGTATGGATTACGATATGAATGAAAAGCACCATGCATACATGACGGTGAACGGATCCTTTGATTCACTGCAGCTGCATTTTAAGGATGACGATTTTGAACAGGGCAGTGAAGATGTGGGGGCGGTTGATCAGATTCAGAATAAAACCTACTTCAGTCGGGGACTTTTGGGTCTGGAGAGCAGCCTTTCCGATGTTTTGACCAACGATCTGAAGGTCGGGACCCTTTTTCAGACGCAGTATTTTTCCATCTTCGGTGAATTTTTGATTGATCTTGATTGGTGGAGTTTTACCCTGCGGGATAATCTTGCTTTGGATCTATCCGACAAAATCACCGTAAACG
This sequence comes from Fibrobacterota bacterium, assembly GCA_051745065.1. Taxonomy (GTDB): domain Bacteria; phylum Fibrobacterota; class Chitinivibrionia; order Chitinivibrionales; family Chitinivibrionaceae; genus Chitinivibrio. The sequence goes on along the minus strand of JBNJDQ010000025.1, from coordinate 954 downwards.
GCGGGGTGGATATGCAGCTTAACGATCTTGATATGAGTCTGGAGATCCTTAGTTTTTACGGGGCCGATAAAGATACGATTCAGGATAAATACGGTATGATCGGAGTGTATGCAAACTGCGAGATCCGCCCCAACGATCGTTTGCTGATTATTCCCGGACTGCGCTACGATTACTACCGTGAACTGATTCATGAAGGTTCTCTCCTGCCGGAGTTTGCCGATTACGATTTTGATAACACCGTGGATATCTCCGGTGATCCTTCTCTTCGGATTTCCACGCGGTATCAGCTGAAAGAAGACCATACTCTGAAAGCTGCCGTGGGTAATTATAATCAGACGCCCAAGCCTGACGGTCAGGCGATTCACCCGGACTGGGGGAATCCACATCTGCCCACAACGAAAGCGGCGCATTACGTTGCCGGATGGGAATGGGGTCTTACGGATCTGATATTTATGGATCTTCAGGGGTTCTACAACACCCAGTGGGATATTCCGCGCCTGCAGGATAATTCAGAAATTACGAACGAACAGGGCGCAGGAGATCTCTTTGTTGCCGATAAAGAGGGACGTACTTTCGGCATGGAGCTGATGCTGCGGCATAATCAGGGGGAGCGCTTCTTCGGCTGGCTTGCATATACCCTTTCCCGCAGTGAACGCTGGGATAATATTAAAGAGGAATATGTCCTTTTTGATAAAGATCAAACCCATAATTTTCAGATTCTGGGAAGCTGGCGTCTGAAAAAGAATTGGGAAGTTGGCGGACGTGTTGTGTATGTAACCGGCAATCCCGACAGTCCGCGCTACGTCTCCGGAGAGTATATTAACGGAAAATCAATCAATATTGCAACGGGGCCGGAAAATTCAATCCGTCAGGATCCGTTTTTCCGCGTGGATGCCCGGGTTGAAAAGAAATACGTTACCAAACGGCTTATGGTTACAGCATACCTTGATTTTC
>JBNJDQ010000024.1:0-22100 GCA_051745065.1 Fibrobacterota bacterium | reverse complement strand
ATTATGACCACGGCCCTTTCGGACGGTGAAAGTGTAATGGGAGCATTTAAGAATAACTGTGACGCCTACATTGTTAAACCCATTGAACGGGCTAAGCTTATTAAACAGCTGAAAAAGCTTTCACTTATATAGCCTTTTACCAATTTATTCCTCTCTGCACCGTCTGGTGACACATATGTGTTAATCGCTATTTTTTTATCTATACAGCGATAAATACCCCCACGTGCGTCTTGATAGATATTATATTAACGTAGTATTTTGTAGAAGAAAAAACTGTTTTTGGAGGTAGAGATATGGCATTGAATGCCTTGCCCTCACATGTAAAAGTGAGTGATGAACTTAGAGATGTATTGGAAAACTGTAAAAGCATTACTTATGCGGTAAATTCTGCAGAACTTGTAGAAATGGCAGTTAACGATACACAGGATGACGGTTGGCATTATGTGAAGTATGATGTCCCCGGAAAAGGAATGGTTCTTGAGAATAAAGTGTGCAGTGTGAAGAACGGTATTTCTGCAAACTTCGTAGAACCCTACATGCGTCGTCGTGATCCCAATGCCATGGTGGTCGCCGATACTCTCCCTACGGATAAAGTAACCTATGAGGAGCGCTTCGGAACATCCTTTGACGGAACACGTAAAGAAGCCCTTGAATGGCTGAAAGGGCAGGATCTCTGTGCCTTTTTCTTTTACTCCGGTGTAAAAGAGTGCGGCTATCCCACGATTGCTGTTGCTCCGGCCAATGCGGGATTCTTTGCTCTCGGGCTTGCACAGCTGCAGGGTATTATCGACATCGAAAAAGAGAATGAAACCTTTGATATTCGCGGTGCTCTTTTTATCGCTCCGCCCTTCAGACATACGCATTTTGAAGGTAAACAGGTTGTTGTACATAACAGAACCGAAACCTATCACGAGATCTTCAGTTTCAATCTCTACCCCGGGCCGAGCGCCAAGAAGGGTATTTATTCCATTCTTCTGCATTTTGGTCAGCTTGAAGACTGGGTGACAGCCCACGCTTCTTCAGTACGGGTGACTACACCCTACGGCAATAAAACTGTCATTATGCATGAAGGTGCTTCCGGCGGCGGTAAGAGTGAAATGCTTGAGCATATTCACCGCGATCACGACGGCAGTATCACTTTCGGCAGAAATACCGTGACCGAAGAAAAGAAACGTGTTGTTCTTCCTGAAGTCTGCTCTCTTGAGCCCAATACGGACGATATGACTCTGTGCTATAAAGATCATCAAAAGGGTGACGGGAAACTCTATATTACCGATGCGGAATCCGGCTGGTTTATCAGAACCGACCACATTACCCATTACGGATGTGATCCGGATATCGAATCCAAAACCATTGCCCCGAAAGAACCGCTGCTCTTTCTGAATATTGATGCGCAGCCCAACGGTACAGCTCTGGTATGGGACCATATCGAGGATGAGCCCGGCAAGAAATGCCCCAATCCCCGGTATGTCTACCCCCGTCATCTTACAAAGGATGTAGTAAAAGAGCCTGTTGCAGTTGATGTACGCAGTTTCGGCCTCCGTGCGCCGGCCTGTTCCAAAGAGCATCCCACCTACGGTATTGTCGGTCTGTTGCATATTCTGCCTCCTGCAATTGCCTGGCTGTGGCGCCTTGTTGCTCCCCGCGGATTCGGCAATCCCAGTATTGTGGATGAAGCCGGTATGCAGTCCGAGGGCGTTGGTTCCTACTGGCCCTTTGTAACGGGTAAACGTGTTCGCCACGCAAACCTTCTTCTGAAGCAGATTGTTGAGAACAGTAAAACAAAGTATGTATTGATTCCCAATCAGCATGTCGGTGCGTGGCATGTGGCGTTTAACTCTGAATGGATTGCCCGCGAGTATCTTGCACGCCGCGGTGGAAGTGAATTCAAACAGAGTGATGTCGAGGAAGCACGCTGTCCCATGCTCGGCTATGCCATGAAGGAACTTGACCTTGAAGGCCAGCATTTCGGACGCGAATTCTTCCGTCTTGATAAGCAGCCTGAAATCGGCGAAGAAGCATACGATCAGGGTGCCCTTCAGCTTGTTAACTTTTTCAAGGATCAGCTTAAGATCTATCGCGGTGATGAAAATCTTGATCCCCTGGGTCAGAAAATCATCGAAGCAGTATTCAATGATGCAGATGTTTCAGTATTTGAAGATCTCATCAGCGGTGATACAATTCAGAAGTAACTTTTTGGATTTATTTCCGATGCTTTTATGCAGCCTGTATTTTCAGGCTGCATTTTTTTTGAAATTATGTATTCTTTATACTATACTCTGGGTATAACAAGAGACGGCAGACTATGAAAAGTATAAATAACCGTGAGCTTGAGGGAAATACTGCTCAACTCACGTTTCTTGCAAATATCGGGCATGAACTGCGAACGCCGATGAATTCCATTCTCGGTTTCATACAGCTCGTTGCCAGTGACAGCCGTCTTCCGTCACCTCTGAGGACGTATATCGAACAGGCGGATGTATCAGCGCATAAACTTCTTGATATAATTGATACGCTGCTGGATCTTTCAAAGCTGAAAGCGGGGCTCATCGAGCTGGAAAACAGTGCCTTTGATATCAACTATCTCATGGATACTGTTAAAAACAGTTACATGGGGGCTGTTAAAAGAGGCATTCAGTTTAACCTCATCAAGAATAATTCCGTGCGTTTTTTTTACGGTGATCCCTCCCGTTTGGAACAGGTTCTGAGTGAAATAGTCGGAAATGCCATTAAGTTTACGGACAGCGGATCCATCAGTCTTCATCTGGAGACTGCCCGCGAGGATCGGCGTGAACAGTATCATACGGTGAAAATTGTTGTTCGTGACACGGGGATCGGTGTAAAGGAAGATGATTTTGACAAGGTTTTTCGTCCCTTTACCCAGGTTGATGATTCCTCGACCCGTCGCTATTCCGGTATCGGCAGCGGCATGGCTGTGGTGCACGAGCTGATAACCCTCATGGGAGGTACCGTGCGGTTTACCAGCCAGTACGGGCGCGGGACGACGGTTACCGTAACGATCCCCCTGAAGGAAGCTGATGAACGGCGTGTGGAAAAAAGCGGCCTTTCCCGCAGAAAGCCGGTGCAGACTGCCATGCGGACATTTCATATTCTTGTGGTGGATGATATTACAATAAATCTTGATCTGGCGCGGGCAAATCTTGAGCGTGCCGGTCACCGGGTTACCCTTGCAGCCAGTGGTATGGATGCCCTTGATATCTGCAGAGAGCAAATGCCGGAGATCATTTTTATGGATCTGCACATGCCTCTTATGGATGGTGAAGAGACCGTTCGCCATATTCGGCAGCTGGAGACCGACGGCAGTCGTCCCTTTATTGTTGCTGTTACGGCAAGTGTTATCAAAGAGGATTTTACGCGAATAGCTTCATCGGGCTTTGATTATGTTGTTTCCAAACCGGTTCAGTACAGCGAGCTCATGAAGAAAGTGAATGCCCTTGTTTCTGCCTCATCCGGTATTTCCGGGGTGCCGCAAAAGCCTCAGGAGGGGCCGGTGCAGGAACCTCAGGAATCTGCATTGTACAGCGATCTTTCACCGCAGGATCTTGCCGATCGTGCCCGTGCAGCATTTGACACGTACAATCCTGATGAGATCCTTCCCTTTGTGGATGCCCTGAGTCTGAAAACCGGTGTTCATTCCTTTGATGATGTTTCTGAAGTTTTGAAGGAGTATGATTTTGATCGGGCCCTGGTATTGTTTAAAGAGGGGCTTGACAGTCTTGGTATTGAGAGGAATAAAACGTGATGTATAAAATATTGGTGGTGGATGATGAACCGGCGAATTTGAATCTCATACAGAATATGCTTCGTGAAAGCTACCGCCTTTCCTTTGCCACATCCGGAGAAAAGGCTATTGAGATTGCCAAAAAAGTGCAGCCCGACCTCATCCTGCTTGATGTGATGATGCCGCATCTGAATGGCTACGAGACGTGCAAGCGTCTTAAGGCATCCGTGGACACCGCAGGAATCCCCATCGTTTTTCTCACAGCTCTGAAAGATCCGGGCAGCGAAATAAAAGGGTTTGAAGCGGGGGCTGTGGATTTTATTAAAAAGCCCATTACGTCCCGTTTGCTGGTGGTAAAACGCATAGAAACACAGATACAGTTATATAATCAGCAGCGTCAGTGTCAGGAGGAGATCCGTAAACGAACCCGTGAACTCAATGTAAGCAATAAGGCTGCTGTTGCCATGCTTGCAGGAGCGGGGCATTTTAATGATACTGATACGGGGGTCCATGTCTGGCGCATGGGGGCGTATTCGGCAGCCATTGCCAGGGCGACGGGGTGGAGCACCGATGAAGCGGCTATTATTGAGCTTGCCTCATCACTGCACGATACGGGGAAGATCGGTATTTCCGACACTATTATCAAAAAACCCGGACGTCTGACAAAGGAGGAATTCGATGTTATGAAGGGGCACCCCAAAATCGGCGCTGACATCCTCCATGTGAAACGGGGGCGTTCCCGGCTTTTTGACATGGCTGCGGAGATCGCCCTCAATCATCATGAGAAATGGGACGGTTCCGGCTATCCCAACGGAAAGTCCGGTGCGGATATCCCTGAATCTGCGCGCATCGCCGCCATTGCCGATGTGTTTGACGCTCTTACCATGAAACGCCCGTATAAAGAAGCCTGGCCTGTGCAGCGTGCCTTTGATACTCTTCTGAAAGATCGGGGGAGTCATTTTGATCCATCCCTGATTGATACGTTTCTCGATATCAGAGATGAGATACTTCATATCAAGGCTGAATGGGATCGCAAGGAGAATGATCAGCAGTATGAGTGGTTTTACGATGAGCTTGATAAAATCGAAATAGAGCTTTAGTCCGGGGAATAGCTCTGCCCGGGAACAGCATTTTTCATCCAGGACTGAAAGGCAGAAGCCGTATTGCTTTTTTCGGCCGGCGCCCAGGGGGAAAATGTCTTCGGTGCGTCGGGATCAAAAGGCCCCGGTTTTATTTCCAGAAGGACTGCCGTGGCGGAGAGGGCCAGGGCACTGTGATGGATTCCCGCAGGAATCTGGCAGAGATGGGCCGGTCCTCCGTCAGCCCTGAGAACTTCCCGCCGGGCCAGTGTGCCGTCATCGTGAAAAAGCAGAACGGCCGCCGATCCCCGGACAAGGGAGAATAATTCCCATTTATCCGGATGAAAATGCGGCGGAATGTAGCTTTGCGGGCACAGTACATTCAGAAACCGCTGCACGGGATCATCAAAGCCTGCATGGAGTTCGTACTGAACACGTTTGCGTGCGCTGGTCAGTGCATCCTCTGAGAGACGATTGAGCAGGCTTTCGTCGACGATATGGGAAAAACGGGGATCATTCATCGATGAATATTTCCCGGTAGGTAAAATCCTCGCGGCCGCGAAAGGGACGCAGAGAGTCTCTGATCCGCTGCAACAGGGCCCGCCGTCCCGGTTTCGTCAGCAGAATCAGTCCGACAATATCCGTGAAAAGCCCCGGAATCAGCAGGATGATTCCCGCCAGAAGCAGGATGAGTCCTTCAAGAAGTTCCTCTGCCGGAAGAACCCCCATGCGCAGGTTGTCGCGGATTCGGTAGAGGACGTAAAAGCCCTGGAGTTTTGCAATGTAGGCACCGATAAACCCGGTGAGTACAATTGTCAGAACCGTGGGAAGTATGCCGAAACTTCTGCCCAGAAGAAGAATCGTGTAGATCTCAAAAAGGGGAACTGCAATAAACAGCAGAAGTATCCTGAAAAACATAATGCACCTCCTGAAGGTGGGGAAAACCGAAGCTGCAGGGGCAGCTTCGGTGCAATATTACTCTAACACATCATTTGAGCGCTTGACCGCGCAGAATTCTCCGCACATGCTGCAGTAATCCTCTGCTTTTTCGCTGGGCGGCAGGGACTCACGGTAGCGGCGGGCCTTTTCGGGGTCAATACTGAGACGGTAGATTGTGTCCCAGTCAAAGGCGCATTTGGCTTTGGATAAGGCGTTATCCCGTTCAATCGCCTGAGGACGGCCCTTGGCAAGATCCGCAGAATGCGCCGCTATTTTGGAGGCAACGACACCTTCGCGTACATCATCAAGGGTGGGCAGGCGCAGGTGTTCGGCCGGAGTGACGTAGCAGAGAAAGTCAACACCGGCCATTCCGGCGAGGGCGCCGCCAATGGCACCGGAAATATGGTCGTATCCCAGGGAGATATCCGTGGTGAGGGGGCCCAGAACGTAGAAGGGGGCATCCCGGCATAAGCGTTTTTGAATCTGAACATTTGTTTCAATCTGGTTCAGGGGGACATGGCCCGGTCCCTCTACAAAGGAGCCTACGCCGCGTGCGCGGGCGCGATCAACCAATTCTCCCAGGATGGAGAGCTCTTCAATCTGAGCGCGATCCGTGGCATCGGCCGTGGCGCCGGGGCGGAAGCTGTCCCCGAGGCTGACGGCGACATCGTATTCGGCGCAGATATCAAGAATTCGGTCGTATTGGGCGTACAGGGGGCTTTCCTCGTTGTTACGGTGGATCCATTCCATTATGATTGTTCCACCCCGGCTGGAGGCGCCGCCGAGACGTTTTACCTCTTTAAAGCGATTTACGGTCTGGCGATTCACGCCACAGTGCAGGGTCAAAAAATCCACCCCCTGTTTGCAGTGATCTTCGATGACCTCCATCATTTCGTCTGCAGACAGATCCAGCACGGATTTGCCCTTCTCCTTTGCACGGAAAGCCATCTCGTACAGCGGGACCGTGCCGACGGGAACGCTTGAATGATCGAGTATTTCTTTGCGGATATGGGTCAGATCCCCGGCAGTGGAAAGATCCATGAGGGCATCGGCACCGTGTTTTTCTGCTGTTTTTACTTTCTCCAGCTCCTCTGCAAGATCTGCCTGGGACGAGGACGTTCCGAGATTTGCATTTACTTTTATCGATGTACCGCCGCCGATAACCAGGGGGGGCACGGATCGCAGACGGTTGCGCACAAGGGTTATGCGTCCTGCGGCAACCTCCGAACAGAGCCAGCGGGGATCGCAGCCTTCACTTTCTGCTGCATGGCGTATTTCATCGGTTATCGTACCCTGGGCGGCCTCATTCATTCGTGTCATAGGAGCTCCTCTTTAAATAAACATCAAAAATATATGGATGCATCTGAAATAATGGTAAAAATATTTGATTCTGCCCGGGTAAAAATACATATTATGCGTACAGATTTTTATCAGTTACCACCATTAGGGGCGAGAAATGTCGGAAAAAAAACGCTTGGATGCCGAAGAGCTTGAGTACTTCAAAAAGATTCTTCTTGAGGAACGCGAACGGGTCAGCAATGACCAGCGCAGCCTTGATGAGCAGAACCTGAAACAGACCGTGGAGTCCGCTTCCGGAGAAGGAACCCACTTCTCAAATCATATCGGTGATGCCGCTGCCGCTTCCTACGACAGAGAGTTCTCCATGAACCTTGCCGAACGGCAGGCAAAGTATATTGAACAAATTGACGATGCGCTCCTTCGGATTAAAGAAGGGACCTATGGTATCTGCATGATTACGGGGAAACTGATTCCCAAAGAACGCCTCGAAGCTGTTCCCGTTGCCAAATATTCAGTTGAGGGAAAGCGGATTAAAAATAAAGAGAAGCGCTCCTGAAATGAACCGGTGCACAGTATGTCTGTGCCTTTTGCTTCTTCTCAGCACACATTGCTTTTCCCGCTCCACTGCTGACTCAGTTTCTTTTCCGGCAGATTCTACAGAACAGGCCGCTTTGTCGCGCCTTGATTCAATAATTCCCGGCGGCAGACCCTTCGGCGCAGTCCGTCTTATCCCCCTGGAGGATTCCGCCGGGTATTTTCGTCTCCTCCTTGAGCCGGGGCCGCATATCGATTCCATTGCTGTGGACCTGGCCCGCCTCAGACATACCCGGGCGTATCTGGTGGAGCAGGTGCTTCGTGACTTTACGCAATACAAATACCTGGTTCAGGGCCCCCGGGTACTGGAACAGGGGGCATCACAGGCGGATTTTCTGGATTCCCTTCGGGTTCTTTCCTATCACCGCAAGGAGGATCCGGATGGGGATATCCTTGTTTTTACACTTTCTGCGGCGGGGCCCCGCACACTTCAGGCGGACGGAGGTATTACCTATACGGGCGGGGAAAATACCTCATTTATCGGAGAGGGCCGGGTGCAGCTGCATAATATTTTGCGCCGGGGAGAGCAGGGGTCTCTTGCTTATTTCAGTGACGGAGAGCGCAGTGATGCCCGTCTTGACGTCTCCGTACCGCATGTATTTGATACGCCCTTTGGTATCAAAACAGCCGTGTCCATGGAACTGCAGGGACAGGAGTACTCCTTTATTCAGTATGAGGGCGGTATGACTGTTCCCCGGTACGCCGGGGGGCGAAGTATTTCACTTTCTGCAACGGGGTATGAACTGCAGAAGAAGGATCTTCGCCGTGTTTACCGGGGGATTGCAGTTGGCGGTGAAGCGGCACGGGAACAGTTTGAAAGAGGGCGCAAGGCTTTTCGGGCGGATTTTGCTGCTCAGAGCGGCGTAACGCGCTCTGAAGATGAGCGGCGCATCCGGGCCGAACTGTCCGCCGCCGCATCGGGTCAGGTGAGTCCTTTTTCGGTACCTGCGGCATTTTATTCGGGCCTGGATCTTCGCCATATTGCCTATTCCGATTACTCCCGCCTTACTGCACCGGAACTTTTCCGGGTCGGCGGAGACGAATCACTGCGTGGATATCCGCGGCAGAGCTTTGTCTTTTCATCCCTGATTCTTGTTCGTTCAGAGCTGCGCTGGTATTTCACGCAGAAAAACCGCTTCTACATTCTTGCAGACGGTGTTTCCGGCTCCCTGGGATCCGTGCGGCCTGAGGAGTTTCGCTCTCATATCGGATACGGCGGAGGCATCTCCCTGGTTCGCAGGGAGATGCGTTTTACCCTTGAATGGGCAACCCATCGGAATAATCCGATTTCAGCAGGGTTTATCCATGTGGGAATTACTCACTGACTTCCCGTCGCTTCTTCCGGGCAAAGGCCGTCAAAGCCTGCAGAGGAAATTTAATTTCATTTTCAGAGCGTGTCTTCAGGCCGCAGTCCGGGTTAATCCAGACCTTTTCCGCCCCCAGTTTCTCCACGGCTCTGTTGAAAATGCGGGCCATATTCTCCTCTCCGGGAGGATTCACGGAGTGAATATCCCACATACCCAGGCCGATCTGACGGGCGTAGTTGTATTCCGTAAACGCCTGCAGGGTTTTATCGCCGTCCCGGGCCGTTTCCACGGTGATTACGTCGGCATCAAGGGCATCAATATGTTCGATAATGTCGGTGAAATCGGAATAACACATGTGGGTATGGATCTGTATCTGCGGCGGTGCCCATGATGCTGCACGAAAAGCGGCCACAGCCCATGTGAAATACGCGCCATGCTTATCTTTTTTCAACGGAACACCTTCTTTAAACGCCGGCTCATCGATCTGTATAATGCGAATGCCCGCCGAAATAAGGTCCTGTACTTCCTCCTGAAGGGCCCGGGCGATTTCACCGGCGTGGGTTTCACAGGGGATATTGGGATTAACATAGCTCCATGCGAGAATGGTGGCAGGTCCCGTGAGCATTCCCTTTACCGGTCGTTTGCTCAGGCTTTGTGCGTAGGTTGTTTCATCCACCGTCATGGGACGGTTGCCGGCGCGGCGGATACCTGCATCCACGATGGGCGGACGATACCCGCGGCTGCCGTAGGAGATGATCCAGCCGGCTCTGCTTGTATAAATACCATCCATTCTGCGGGCAAAATGTTCCACCATGTCCGTTCGTTCCGGCTCCCCGTGGACCAGAACATCAAGGCCGCAATCCTCCTGATACCGAATCCATCCGGCAATGCGCCGGTTGATGTAAGCACGATACTCATTCCCGGGCATTTCTTTGCGGCGGTATCGTGCACGAATCCGTCGAAGTTCGCCGTCCTGAGGAAAACTGCCGATGGTGGTTGTGGGAAAGAGGGGGATATTCAAATCCTTCTGCGCTCTGAGACGATCTTCATAGCCGGCGCGCTCTGAAAAGGGAATCTCCTGCGGGGGCGTTTCCGCTGCGGGCATTTTGCGCTCCCTGATCCATTGGCCGGCCTGCGATATTTCTGCAATCCGCTGGTGTGCAAAGGAACATTCCCGGCGGATGAAGGGGGTGGTCTCCGCCTCCGTAGAGACGGGAAGATGCATCAGAGGGCCTGCATTGGAAAGGCGTACATTGGAGCTCTGCCGGAGCAGGCGGCTGCAGCGTGCAAAGGCCGGTTCAGTACCGGTGGTTTTCCAGACGTTGAGTCCGTCAATGACACCGGCGGTGATCTCTGTTTCAGGGGAAATCGCCTTCAGAAGATGATCCGGCAGTGTGCCGTGCACCAGGTCGATTCCCGCTGAAGAAAAGGGGTATTCAAAAAGAACTGCATCGGGAGTATCGTAATAGGTAAACACTTCAAGCCTGTTGATATATGGATGCAGCGTGTCGTAGATACTGCGGAACAGGGAGCGGTCCCGGTCGCTCATATCCAGAACCAGGGCCGGCTCATCAACATGAAAGTGGGTGGTGGGATATGCCTGAAAGAGCTGTGCGAAGGCCTGTGCCAGGGAGGGGGCATACTCTTCAGGCGAGCCGGCGGTTTCGGCAAGTTTCAAAAAGGTGTACGGGCCGATTGTATAGAGCCGTTCTGCATGGTCGCAGGCGAACCAGGCGTATTTATCCCATGAAAATCCCGGTACCTCTTTGTTCAGCAGGGGCTGAATGTAGTGATAATTGGTATTAAAGAATTTTTTCATGGGCAGGGCTTTATCACCGCGGCAGTAGCGGTAATACTGTTCTGCCGATTCAAAGGGGAGAATTCCCATCATGAAGGCTGTATCAAGAACCGTATCGAAGAGGGTCATTTCTCCGGCGGGGTGCGCATCAAGGGGGCTGCAGGTATTTCTGCGTTCCTGATCAACCGCTGTGAGGGCTGCTTTGAGTTCTGCCTCGGTCACAGATCCGTTCCAGAATGATTCCAGCGCTTTTTTGTACTCCCGCCGTGCTCCGATGCGGGGATATCCGTAGGTATAGGTCTGCATAGACAACTCCTTTCGGGGTGATTGCTGTCATTACAGTCAATATACCCGACGGCAGGCTCCTGGGGAGGGGCGCCGATGTTGAGCTGATCCTCCCGTCAGTTGAGTTGCCACGCCCCTGTCAGGAGACACCCTTATTGGTGAGATATTCTTTATACTCCATATCTTCTTTGAGAATGTGATTGATCCACCACTCGCGAAGATAGGAAAGCATTTCTTCGGGAACTCGTTCTTTATTGACCATGGTGTTCATGCAGAAGTTGACCGTCTTTTTAATAAATGCTTTATGTTCCCGTTCCTGATTCTCAAGCTTCGGGTAGTCATATTCTTTCAGCAGTTCTTCTTCATAGGTGAAATGCTCCGAAGAGTAGCGGGTCATGGCATCAAGGGTATCTGATATGTCTTCGGCGGAAATGTGGTTTTGTTCGGCCTCGATCAGGCGATTGATAAGAGCAATGATGCGCTTATGCTGCTCATCAAATCGTTCTACGCCGACACTGTATGATTCGTTCCAGTTTATTGTATCCATTGTACCGTCCTTTGTTGTACTGAATATCAAAATAATTCAGGGTCGTGAGAGGGAGTATATGCGCGGTGAAGCAGGACGTTATTCCCGTACACCGATGATATTTGGTACGGGCATAAGAGGAATATTGGTGATAAATCCCGGGGCATTGAGTTTGGGTGAGAGATAGAGGGCGGCATGTTTTCCGCCGTCCAGATGCTGTGCGGTCCGAATGTTGGAGGGATGGGCGAGAAGGATCTCATTGAAGCGATACATGGAAAGGGGTGTTTCGCTGTAGGCGATAATAAGAGAACTGTCGGCGCATTGGGCCAATGCGACTTCGGCCCATTTCGTTGTATCCGGATCCCATTGATTGCGGCCGGCACCCTTAATCAGGCGAAGATTCTGAACAAGGGTTGTGTAGCCGTTTTCAATCTCTGCAATTGTAACTGTATCAAGATCAAAAATCCATGCAGCGGGAGATGTGCTGTCGCGGGGATGAAGTGCCAAAAGGGATTTATGCGCAGTTATCCGGTCAGTAAATTCTGTGCAGGTGGCGGTTCTGAAATATCCCACAGGGGTATGGTAGTCCTGCAAAAACATTCCCGCTGTGACAGCGATGAGGAGCTTGTGTGTTTCTGCCCATCGGTGGATCTGCAGGGCATCGTGCTTTTCCTGTGCGGCACAGAGCACGGCAACTTCCTCTTGGGTTGGATCCAGCTGTATGATTGTCAAAGAGACACTGTCTGACGGGGGAGAGTAGGTGCTGACGGTGATTCCTGCATACTCCCGTGCTGTGTCGGATTCAGCGGCCCAGGAGGAGGCCGGTTGCGGGAAAAGAAGAAAAATCAGGATAAAAAGGTAGCGGTTCATGTGGTTATTCCGTATATTTTATCATCGTAAAAGTTGTACAGGTCTATATAATATAGTTCCTTATTTCCGTAAGGTGGGTCCACGAGTGAATCCCGAAGAATATCTTCTGAGAAACACAGCAGAACGCCGGCGCGGTGAAAGTCCCCGTGAGATTGTTGCCCGGCGCCGACGGCAGCAGAAAGCCTGCAAAACTGAAGTCGTTGAAGCCCTGCAGAAGGGGGAGGATCTTACTGCGGTGTGTGAACGTTTTGCCCTTTCCCGGACAGCAGTCGTGAAGCTTTGTGTGTCCGTGCTGAAAAAAGGCGAGATGCTGCCGGATCACTTTGTATCCTCCTCCCGGGGTGCGGCGCTGGAAGAGTATATGCTGAATGCAGGAACCCTGTCGGTGAAAAAACTGATGGAGCACAGCTCATGGGACGAGGCCGAGATCCGTGCAGTCCGAGCCTGGCTGCAGGGGAAGGGAGCGCGCGGTGAGCTCTGATAAAAAGTGGGTCCTCTGCGATTTTGACGGGACCCTGGTGGAATCAGGGGATGCTCTTCTTGCTTTCTTTAATCGTTTTATTTACGGGCGTTTTACGCCCCGCAAAATTCATGAATCTGATCTGGAGTATCTGAAAGGGCTGTCCCTGAAGGAAAAACTGCGGTATACTGGGATTCCATTTTATAAAGTCCCTTTTTTGGTACATGCCTGCCGCAAGAACTTTTCATCCATGATTGATGATTTGGAGATGAAGCGCGGAATTGTCGATGTCTTCGCCACTTTGAAGGAGCAGGGGTATAATCTGGGGATCATTTCGTCGAATAACCGTGATAATATTCTGGATTATCTGAAAGCGCGGAACCTGACGGGGCTCTTTGACCGGGTGATCTGTGATCGCGGACCTTTTCTGAGCGTCAAGCACCGCACCCTGCGTACCTTTATCCGCCGCAACAGACTTCAGCCGTCGGATCTGGTCTATATCGGCGATGAACTGCGTGATATCAAAGCATGCCGCAGCGCGGGCATTCCCATTATCTCAGTTGCCTGGGGCTGGGAGAGCAGGAACATCCTGGATAAAAGCAATCCCTGCAAAGTTATCGATGAACCGCATGAACTTATTCCGGTCATTTCTTCGATCCTTTCTGATGATTAAATCCGGCGTGATACCCCTTTCGGTGCTCCTGCTTGTATCGGTGTGTCTCTTTGCTGTCAAGGGCGGTGATACCGTGCTGATCGGTTCGGCACGGGAGCTGCAACAGATGCAGGGCAATCCAGCTGGTCATTATGCTCTGAAATGCTCCTTCTCTGCAGAGGAATCACAGCACTGGAACGGCGGGGACGGATTCATTCCGATCTGCGGAGATACCTCCGATGCACCGGGGTTTCAGGGGGCGGTATTCACGGGATCCTTTGACGGGCGCGGACATACAATCAGCGGGCTGTATATCAACAGCAACCGCTCATACACGGGGCTTTTTGGAATCGTGCGTACGGATCACGCCCTGAAGAACGTGACCCTGAAGGATGTGTGGGTTTCCGGCGGCGGAAAAAGCGGTGCCCTGGTCGGGGCGCTTCTCAAAGGGCACATTGTGGATGCAGCCGTTACGGGAACGGTAAAGGGCGGTTCCAACATCGGTGGAATTTCGGGGTCTGTCTCCTCCTTCGGACTGGTGGAGAGATCCTGTTTTCGCGGAGAGGTTCTGGCGCAGGGAGAAAACTGCGGCGGTATTGCCGGGCAGGTGCAGGGGGATATCCTTCGCTGTCGCAGTGACGTTCGGGTGAATGCTGTCGGGGAGGGAGCCGGTGGTATTGCGGGCCTTGTCCGAAAAAGCGGCATTGTGACCGGTTGTTACAGCCGGGGCAGTGTGAAAAGTGATGATGAGGATGTGGGAGGGATTGCCGGGGAGAATCTTGGAGGCATCGCCTGGTGCGGTACGGAATGTACCGTACAGGGCGGCGAGTACAGCGAGGATGCCGGTGGCTTTGTGGGTGAGAACGCGTATGGTTCCATCGAAAACGCCTACTCCCGCGGAGACGTGCGGGGATTTTCATACACAGGCGGCTTTGTTGGAGAGAATGATTCCGCTGTAATTCGCTGGTCATATTCAACCGGCGCCGTAGGAGTCGTGAGCGCGGAGGGCCATCATTACGGGGGCTTTGTCGGCGGTGTTCGTAAGTATAGCGTTGCCGGGGAGTGTTTCTGGGACAGTGCTTCTGCGGGAATTTCACATCGGGGCAGCGGGCAGGGGATTGAATCTGCCTGTCTGAAGGATCCCGCCTGTTTTATTCCACGGGCCGGGGGATGGAACTTCGATGCGTCATCACAGGAGTTTTTCTGGTTTTTTCCCGATTCCGGCGGACCGCCGCTCATTAAAGACGCCCGGGACGTGCATCCCTTTGATTCCCTGAGATGTCCCTGACTCCCGTTCGGTTTGCTTCGGTGAGCAGACTGCTTACCTGCGCCTTACTCCCGCTCTCCCGTCTCATCCTCCCGGTGATGAGGGCCTTCATGCGGCGAAGAGCCGGAGGTTTGACCGTCCATCGTACGGAAGAGAGAGACCCGGTGGCGCAAATCTTCTGACTGGGAGGAGAGTTCCTCTGCTGTAGAAGCGGTCTCCTCGGCACTGGCGGTGTTGTTCATGGTACTCTCTTCAATATCACTGATGCCGCGGTTGATCTCATTGAGGCGTACGCGCTGCTCCTGAGAACCTTCACTGATCCGGGATAGGTCATTGGATACTGATTCAGCCCCTTCACGGATCCGGGCAAACACCTCCGTCACATCCCGGGTGACTGCCGAGCCGTTCCGGGCTCTTTCCACGGCATCTTCAATAAGCTCAGATATCTCGTCGGAAGCCTTTGCGCTTCGTCCGGCCAGGGTGCGTACCTCTTCGGCAACCACGGAAAACCCCTTGCCGTGTTTTCCGGCCCGGGCTGCTTCCACAGCGGCATTGAGGGCAAGGAGATTTGTCTGAAAGGCAATATTATTTATAACACTGATGATCTTCTTCATCTGATCGCTTGAGGTGGTGATTCGGGTAATGGCTGTTTCCAGTTGCTCAACGGCGGAGGATCCCCGTTCTGCTGTTTCCACCTGGGCGCGGGCACGGGTTTCAGCAGTTTGCGTGCTTTCCACGTTGGCATCCGTTGCAGCGGCCACCTCATGGACGGAGCTGCTGATTTCCTGCACTGCCGATGCCTGGTTCGTGTTGGATTCAGACAGATCCTGACTCATGTTGGAGAGCTCATTGGAACCGGCATCGATCTGCACCGTGGCATCACGGATGGAGCTGATGAGCTCGTTGAGATTCACCTGCATTGTCTCCAGGGCAGTTCCCAGTTCATCCTCCTGAGAATGTACCTGTACAGGAACCGTGAGATCCCGCTCGGCGATTGCCCGGGAGACCGCTGCTTTTTCACGCAGGGAGATCACCATGGACGCAAAGGCTTCCTCCATGCGGGTGATTTCATCATTTCCTGAAGGAGTGATGTCCCGGCGCGTATCCCCGTGGGCGAGGGTTGCTGCAAGATCATGGATCGTGCGGATCGGCCCCACCACGGAGCGGATGATTCCGATATTGAGGGGCAGAAGTATGAGGGCAAAGACCACAATAACCACAAGGGTTACCAGGCGGGTAACGGCGGTACTCTTTTGGTTGATTGATTCTGTAACAGCAGCTTTTTCTGCGGCAACATTGTCCATGTAGACTCCTGTACCGATCCAGAAATCCGTTCCCGGAATCATCTCGGCATAACTCAGTTTCGGCTGTGTTCCCGCGCCCGGTTTGGGCCAGATGTATTCTACAAAGCCGCCGCCTTCTTTCGCTTTGGCGTACAGCTGTTTTACCAGGTGGACACCGTTATCATCGGCGAGATCCTTCAGATCTTTTCCCTGCAGTTTTTTGTCAGTCGGCAGGGCGATATTGGTGGTCTTTTCATATACAAAAAAGTAGCCCGAGGAGTCATTTTCAAAGCGAATGCGGTCAACGGCTGTGCGGATCATGAGTATTGTTGCCTCCCGGTCGGCATCCCGCGGGAGAAGATCTGCAATGGAGCGGGCCATGGCGTGGGTTGCCACGGCGATTTTCTGTTCTTTCTCCCGATGCATGACCCGGCTGACTTCCCGCCCGCTGAAATCGGCGATTCTGCCTGTGAGGATCATGATGACACCGATCATTCCTGCTAAAAAGAGGAACAGCAGAGTCAACTGGATTAAAAAACGGCGCTGAATGGAAATGTTTCTCAGGTTCATGCAGATCTCCTTTTTGGAAAATTGTATCATGATCGCTCAATTTTTGTGTTTTTTTTAGCATATTCATTCAGTCAGATGGAATCACAACCGATGCCGCCCAATGCTTTGAATCTTTCTTCCGTGTCTTTGCAGGGAGAATGCGCTCTTTACATTATTCCCTGTATTCCTGTGCATTTTATCGGTGAGTGAACCGTTTTAAAAGAGTGCATTCCCTGTTCACTTGACTGCAGAAGGGCGCCACAGGTGTATTAATTCAGTTTGATCAGGATTGTTCCTGCTGCAATTACCTATATTGTATTGTAATCGGAGTACTGCTCAAACAGATCAGCGAGGTACCATGAAGCGATTCGTATGGGTGATCCTGTGTGCCCTTCCCCTTTCAGCCTTGTCCGCGGAGACCGATGAGGAGGCACGGATTGCCGCTTTACAGGAGGATATTGGCGAATATCAACAGCGCATCAGTCAGGTGGAACGGGAAATTCAGCAGACTGAAGAAAAAATTCAGGCGCAGCAGAAGCGCAGTCGTACGTATTCACTGCGCATGGACAGCATTCTGGATGACAAATCCCGTCTGAAGGATTCCCTCAGTAAGGAGATCCGCAACAGAACTGACCGCCGTGATTCCCTTGGCGGCAGAGCCACAGCACTGGAGAACAGCCGTGCCCTCTATGAAGGGCGGCAGCGTCGCTTTCGCCGCACTTTTGTTTCGGCCGTGACGGAAATGGATTCTGTGCTCGTGCAGCTGCCGCCGCAATGGGCGGAAAAGCATCGCCGTGAGGTGCAGACCCTTGGCCGTGATGTCCGCAACGGTACTCTGTCCCCGGCGGAAGGGGTGGATCGCCTGCGGCATATACATACTTCCCTGAGTGCAGATCGCTTTACCATGGAACACTGGAGCGGCCGGGCGCCGAAGGAGGCAATGGACGGGCGCAGTCGCTATCTGCGAATCGGCTTTGCCTGGTATGCCTGCATCAGTGAAGACGGACGCCGCGGTGCATGGTGGGACAGATCCGCCCGTCGGTGGCAGGCTATGGAGAATGCGGCTGCCCGGGAGGCTGTGGACCGCGCTCTGCGCATGCGCGACGGCATGGAAATTCCCGGGCTGACGCGTCTGCCCCTGTTTACGGCCTGTACTGATACAGCCCCTGCGGCGAAGGATACTTCCGGTGAGGAGGCCCGTCATGAGTAAGAATTTCAGTTCAATACTGTGGGTGGTTCTGGTCTGTACGCTTTCCGTCGGTGCTGATACCTCTTCCTTTGAGCGCACCTATGAGCATCTTGAACGACTGAAGAAAACCTTTCACCGGAAACAGGATCAGTTTGAGCAGGTCGTTGAACGTCGCTGGCGTCTGAAAGAAGAAGCGGCTGCGCAGAAGCAGACTCTGAAAGACCGCCTTGACCGGCGCAGCGGGGAACTGGAGAGCCTCTACGGTGAGCTGGCACGTCTGCGCGAGGAGAATATCCTTCGGCGCGGCCGCATTGAAGATCTGGAGGAAAAGCGTGATCAGGCGCACAGGGAGTACGAGCATCTTTTGGGGCGGATCGGGGCTCTTGGAGAGGCCTTTGGGGCTTCCTTGGAGAACGGCTTTCCCCTGGGGCGCGATTCACTCTTTGCAGAATATACTGCGTTTCAGAAGAACTATTCCCATGAGAAGACCCCCCGTGCATACATGAATGCCCTGACCGGGCTCATGACAAAACCCCTCATGGAGGCTGTACAAACTGCCTGCGGCCGTCACCGTGTGGTGGCAGAGGGCAGTCCGCGGCAGATGGAAACTCTCCGCCTGGGCCATGCCCTTGCCTGGGGCGTGGGGGATTCTCTCAGTTGGTATCTCAATTATTACGGTGAAAACCGCAGTAATCCCTTTCGGTGGCAGCCTGTTCGTGCGCAGCAGCATGCCCGCGCTGTGTGGGATTTTCCCCTCATTCGTGAAGCAGATCGCGAAGGCCCTCTATTCCTGCCTGTGGATGTGGTCCGCTCCAAAGAGACGCGCAGTCAGATCTCGGCCCGGGAAAAGGATTTTCGGGAACAGGCCGAGGAATTTATCCGCAAGGGCGGGTTTATGATGATTCCTCTCTTTGCGGTACTGCTCTGGGGAGTGATCCTGATTATCAACCGCCTGATCGTGTATCATATTCGTCATAAGCGCAGCTATACCTTTCTGAATCGGGCCCTGGTTTTTCTGGAAGCGGGGGATACGGCGGGGGCAAAGAAGCTCAGTGACAGAGGCCGCGGAGTGATGGCGCAGATCCTCCACAATTGTCTGGAACATTCCGAGCGGAGCCGCGATTCTGCGGAAAAGGCGGTGAAGGAAATCCTCCTGAAGGAGGTTCCGCTTCTTGATAAGCATCTGGATACTCTGGCGGTTATTGCCGCATCGGCGCCACTCATGGGGCTTCTGGGGACTGTTACGGGTATGATTCGTATGTTTAACGATATAACGGAGTTCGGCACGGGGGATCCGCAGTTGCTGGCCGGCGGGATTTCCGAGGCTCTTGTTACTACGGAGACCGGCCTGATCGTGGCGATACCCATTTTGCTGATTCATACCTTTCTGCGTAATCGGCGCAATCGGATTCAGGCGGACATGGAAATGTATGCCATGCGGATTCTTAACCGACTCTGGCCGGCGGAGTAACCCCGTAATGCCGAACATGAAAGAGCTTTTTGTCAGTTACTATGTGGAAGCCGGAGGTGCGGTCAGTCTGGTGATTTTTGCCGTGGCGGTCTGTATTTTTTATCTGAGTCTGGATAAGTTTTTTCAGCTGCGCCGTATCGAGGCTCAGCTGCCTTCGGCCCGGCGAATGCGCGACTGGTTTGCCGGCAGGGGCGGACACCTTCCTGCATGGTTTGAGGTCAGCTTCAGTGATATGGCGGCATACCCTCCGGCGGTGCGTCGGCAGAAACGCTTCTTTATTAATCGCTACCGGGAGGTGCTCCTGCGGGAAATGCCCGCAGTGGAATCGCATCTGGACAGTATCGCCGCCCTTGTATCGGCGGCACCACTTCTGGGTCTTCTCGGAACGGTGGTGGGCATGGTGGAAACATTCTCCGTGATAACGGATTTCGGGATGGGCAATCCCTTCATTCTTTCCCGGGGGATATCCACGGCGCTTCTTACCACTCAGACCGGGCTTCTGGTAGCTTTTCCGGGGCTTCTTATTCATACCCGCCTGTCCGGCTATGCTGATCGGCTTTCCGCCCGTCTTCTCCGGGCGGGGGATGAGATAGCAGAAATTGGAGATATACATGTTTGAAGAATACGGTTTTCTCAGGAAAAACAGCAGTGCGGCGCAGGTTGATATGGGGCCGCTCCTGGATATGGTTTTTATTCTCCTGATCTTTTTTGTTATAACAACGAACTTCAACCGTCAGACCGGCGTGGATGTGGATAAGCCCACAGCATCATCCTCGGTGAGTCTGGGTAATAAAACCATTATGGTGGGCATTTCCCGCGA
The DNA here is from genome assembly GCA_051745065.1 of Fibrobacterota bacterium. Lineage (GTDB taxonomy): Bacteria > Fibrobacterota > Chitinivibrionia > Chitinivibrionales > Chitinivibrionaceae > Chitinivibrio. The sequence goes on along the minus strand of JBNJDQ010000024.1, from coordinate 1,970 downwards.
AGGAACTCTGCACATCCACGGCACTCAGGTAACCATGGATGAACTGTCACGGATTCTTGCGGCAGAGATCGAAAAGAATGGCGATGCTGCAGTTGTCATTGTGGGGGACCGGGGTTCAACCCTCGGGCGATCCGTGGAGGTGATGGACCTCTGTTCGAAACTTGGCGCGCAGCGGGTTTCAGTTGCGGCGGAGCAGGAGTAATGGCCCTGAAACAGGTGTGTATGCGGGTCTGTGCTGCACTTGCAAAACTCCTTGCCGCAGGGGTCGGAGCGTTTCTTCTTTTTATTCTGATACCAGTGCTGCAGGAGGTGTTCCACGGTGAAAAAGAGACGGATTCCACACGGGATGATCTGCAAAACACCACTGTGGTTATTCAGAAAAAGCAGTCTCAGCCCGAGCCGCGCAGGGAGCGCCGGCCCAAAGAATCCATGCGTGAGGTGTCTGCATCGGTGTCCCGCAGCAGCAGTTCCAAGCGTTTGGATTTTACCCCCGATCTCGGGGTTGGCGATGGAGCCGGAGCAGCCGTTGCGGGGGGCGGGGCAGTGGCGACGGCTGTCTTCGATGAAGGAGATACGGATACGCCCCCGGTTCCTGTGTCCCGCAGTGCCGTGCCGTATCCCCCTCTGGCGCGAAAACATGAGATTGAAGGAACTGTGGTGGTTACCTTTGTTGTTTCCCGGCAGGGGAATGTGGAGAATATCTCCTTTGAGCAGCTGCCGCACCGGGTTTTTCGGGAGCCCGTGCGCACAACGCTGCGCTCATGGCGCTTTACTCCCGGGGAGAAAGAGGGCGTAAAGGTGGCGGTACGGGTACGGCAGAAACTTAACTTTCGACTGGAGTAACAATGATGCACGGACGTATGCTCGTACTCCTGCTGGTGTGTACTTCGATTCTTCGGGCGGGAGATCTTCTGGATTCTGCCGATGCCCACTACAGTGACGGCCGGTTTCGGTCGGCGGCGAAACTCTATACCAAAGCCCTTGCGGCGGGGGAGAACCCCGCTGCTGCCTGCTACAACCGGGGAAACGCCTGGTATCAGCTGGAGGAATATCCCCGGGCTATCAGCAGCTATCGTCGTGCTATCTGGGAGGCACCCGCCTTTTTTAACGCCTATCTCAATCTGGGTATTCTGTATTACACAAAGGAAGATTACCCCGCTGCTGCGGCTGTTCTGGAGCGTGCGCGACGGGTTGCACCGGAGAAGGATTCCCTCTGTATTTCTGTGCTGGGGGCTGTGTATTACGAGATGGAGGTGTACGAAAAGGCGATTCCCCTTTTTGTTCGTCTTACGGAGCAGGGCCGCCCTGACAGCCGTGTGTACTATATGCTTTACGATATGCACCGGACTCTTGGTGACAGGGAACGGGCGGCTTTCTGGATACAGGCCTATCCGGATTCCACGGATGCTCTTTTCAGGGAAAAATATTCAATTCTTGCCGATCTTGCCCTTCAGCGCGGGGATACTGAACGGGGCATGTATTATCTGGAGATGCTCGTGCGGCGCGGCGGCGCTCCCCGCTGGATTTATTACCGCTATGTGAAAACCCTTTCTGAAAACGGTTCACCCCATACGGCTCTCATGAAGTCCCGGGAGTTTCTTTCTTTTTATCCTGATTTTACTCAGCTTGCGGTCACAGCCGGGAATATTGCCTTTGAAGAGTCTCTCTATGAAGATGCTGCCTTTTTTTACAGGAAAGCTTTTCAGGCAGGGAGTGCCGCGGGCGGTGCGGGGCTGCAGAATGTTATTGCGGCGTATGGGCGGCTCGGGCGGGAAAAGCGTGCCGCAGAGCTTGGCAAAATTATCGATTAAGGTGAGTTTTTTCTGACAGTGTCTCTGCATGCATTGTTTGAGGAGACCTCCTTCCTTTTGGCGCGTATTCGGAGTTGAAGGTACTGTCCTGCCTGGTGTCACAGGGTGCCCGCTTTATCCTTGATTCCGCAGTTGGATCTGATTTTCGAATATTTTGAA
>JBNJDQ010000023.1:0-22131 GCA_051745065.1 Fibrobacterota bacterium | reverse complement strand
TCCTCTTCAAGTCCTCCCGTACTGACATGCACATGTACGGATTTGGCAATTGCCCGGCGGGCTTCCTGCAGGGGCAGGACTTTTTCGGCGATAATTTTACACTTAATGGCGCTGTCCTCCCCTTCGCCGGTATGCTCTTTCTCGATCTTACCGCGTACAAGGACCATATTTTCCACATCGCATTGATGGCTGTTCAGTTCATACATTTTCGGGGGAAAAAAGAGCTCCCCTTCGCCGTAAAGATCCTCAAATCCCAAAAATGCCATGGGACGCCCGTCCTTGCGGGAATTGAATATTTTCTTACGGGTAATAACGCCGCCGGCACGCACACTGGCTCCGCTGCGGATACGGCTGATATGCTCGCCGGAGAAAGAGAAATCGGCAAAACCGTCAATCTCGTCACGATACGCTTCGAGAGGATGACCGCTCACGTAAAAATTCATCACCTCTTTTTCATGGGCCAGCAGTTCAAAATGATCCCATTCATCCTTTTCGGTGATGCGGGGAACCGGCAGAGCCGCACTGCTTTCACCAAAGAGATTTGTCTGGCCGCTTGCACTTTCCTCCTGCCGCTTCTTGCCGTATTCAACAGCGGCCTCTATCATGGAATGCAGGGTCGCACGATTGCCCCCAAAGCAGTCCAGGGCACCGGCAAAGATCAGAGACTCCAATGCCTTTTTACTCATATCCCGCAGATCAACGCGGCTGCAGAGATCAAAAATATCGCTGAAGGGGCCGTCTTTTTCCCGCTGGACAACCACCGCCTGTGACGCCTTGCCCACATTGGCAATTGCCTTGAGACCAATGGAGATCTGTCCGTTCGTAACACTGCAGTTGGGAGTTGATACATTGACATCCGGCGGAAGCACGGTTATACCCAGGCGCTTTGCCTCCTCCGTGGCGGAAACGAATTTATCCTTGTCACCGATACGGGAGGTCATCACCGCAGCCATGTATTCGCAGGGGTAATGCGCTTTCAGATAGGCCGACTGGTAGGATACATGGGCGTAGACGCAGGCATGGGCTTTGTTAAACCCGTACTGAGCAAACTTCTCCATCAGTTTCCACACAGCATCGGCCTTCTGCAGATCAATATTCTGCTCCTCAGCCCCTTTCAGAAAATCCTTTTTCATCTTTTCCATCTGGGCAAGCTTCTTTTTCCCCATGGCCTTTCGCAGGATATCCGCCTGTCCCAGCGAGAATCGTCCCATCTGCTGAGCAATACGCATAACCTGCTCCTGATACACTATGATACCGTAAGTAACATCAAGTATTGGTTTAAGCATTTCATGGGGATATTCGATTTTCTCTTTACCGTGCTTACGGCGAATAAAACTGTCGATATTTTCCATGGGACCGGGACGATACAGAGACGTCATGGCGATAAGATCTTCGATTGACGTTGCCTTGAGTTTCTTCAGATACTTGCGCATTCCCGGTGATTCAAACTGAAAGATTTCGACCGTTTCACCGGTATGAAAAATTTCGCGGTAGGTCTTCTCATCGCCGTCGGTGATATCATTCCAGATATCGATATCAACAGTATGAAACTCTTTAATCAGATTAACCGTCTCCTGAATAACCGAAAGAGTACGAAGGCCGAGAAAATCCATCTTGATTAAGCCCGTATCCTCAACAAACCCCATATCAAATTGAGTCATAACCGACGCATCCTGACCGGCCTGTTTAAAAATCGGCGACCATTGCGGAATATCACCGGGAGCAATAATTACCCCTCCCGCATGCATTCCCGGCTGACGCGCGAGTCCCTCCAGCTTACGGGCAAATTCGAAGACCTTACTGTAGAGACTGTTTTTTCCCAAAAGATCACGCAGTTCGCCGTTTTTCTCAATGGATTCACCGATGGTGCCCTCCTCCACCATATTGGAGAGTTTCTGTGAATCCGAAGGAGGAACATTCATCACCCGGGCCACATCCTTCACGGCGGCCTTTGCCTTCATGCGGCCGAAGTTGATAATCTGACTGACTGCCTCGGCGCCGTATTTATCGACGCAGTAGCGTATTACCCGCCCGCGGTCGGAGTCGGCAATATCCGCATCCACATCGGGCATACTGACGCGCTCAGGGTTAAGAAATCGCTCGAAGATCAGATCGTATTTAATTGGATCAACGTTTGTTATGCCGACGCATCGACCCACAAGCGAACCGGCGGCAGAGCCACGGCAGCCGCGCATAATACCCTGAGAATCCGCCCAAAGAAGAAAATCACGGACAATGAGGAAATATCCGGGAAATCCCATGGAAATAATAATATCAAGCTCGTACTCAAGGCGTTCCTCAAGGGTATCCGTCAGCTCACCGTAGATCTCCCGGGCCCCGTCGTAGGACAGGCGGCGAAGGTACTCCCCTTCACTCTCAAAGCCGTCGGGAATACCGGCACTGGGCAGCTGCGGCGGATGTTCCGGTTCCACGTAACATTGTTCAGCTATGCGCACGGTGTTACTCATTGCTTCGGGCACCTGCGGAAAAAGCTGACTCATCTCTTCAGGAGATTTGAAATAAAACTCCTCCGTGGGAAAACGAAAGCGTTTCTCCTCATCATATTTAGCATTGGTCTGCATGCACAGGAGTACATCGTGGGCGGCAGAATCCTCTTTGGTAAGATAGTGGGCATCATTGGTGACAATCATGGGGACCCCTTTGTCACCGGCAAGATCAATCATCTGTTCCATGACAATATGCTCGGCATCCATACCATGATCCTGCAGCTCCAGATAAAAATTATCCTCCCCGAAGATATCAAGATAGGTATCAATTTTCTCTATTGCCTTATCCCGGTTACCCTCCAGCAAAGCCTTGGGCACCTCACCGCCGATACATGCAGAAGTAGCAATGATGCCGGAGGAATACTTTCGAAGTACTTCATAGTCAATTCGTGGTTTGTAATAAAAGCCTTCCGTGTAGCCGATACTGGAAAGCTTCATAATGTTTTTCCACCCCTCATTGTTTTTCGCAAGAAGAACCAAATGGAAGCGATCTTTATCTTTGAGCGTGCGGCTGCGGGGCGTGACGTAGGCTTCAAAACCAAGAATCGGTTTAATTCCTTCGCTGTTGCATGCCTTGTAGAATTCCATGGCACCGAAAAGTCCGCCGTGATCCGTAAGAGCCGCTGCGGGAGCCTTCTGCTCTGCAGCTTTCTTCACAAGATCACCGATTTTAATTGCCCCGTCAAGAAAACTGTATTCACTATGGGTATGCAGATGCACAAACCTGCTGTGTTCAACGGTCATTTTCTTCCACTCCAATCTTTTCTATCTTACTCAAATCTATGCGCTTAACAGCTCCATACTCATCTTTTGATTCAACAATGTTATCATTGTCCCCGCCATACTCAAGAGGGCAAATACGCAGGTATTTTTTTGTTTCGCCCTCCCGGTATTGTATCAGAAGATATTCCTCCATGAGACGGGCATATTTAATGAGGCGAACAATATCTCTGCGCGACCGTTTTTTCATGTCCGGGCTGTAGATACTTGTACTGCCACTGCTGTCATCCTCACCGGAAAGAGGAGGGTCAGCAGTAATTACCCATCCTTCCTCTTGGTGCAAAGACCCCGGACGTGAGTTCTCTGCACCGGCCACAGGGTCTGCAAAAAAACGGGGAAAGCGCAGGTCAAGGCCGGCTTCCTCAAGACGCCGGGCAATTCTCCGGTGCGCATCACGGTGCACATAAAAAAGACGATATCCGGTGATCTCATGCACATTGTCACGAATGTCGTCCATGGCAAGGAGCTGGTCTGCCGCATCCGCCCGAATACCAAGAAGATCACCCCGAAGAAAGGCCCGTTCAAAGAGACGAATCCAGTCGGATACGGTGGTACAGATGTTCTCCGGCGCTTCCCATTGGCGCAGAAAGGCAATAATTGAATCGGGATCAACCCCCCTGGAAACAGCATTGAGTATTCGGTATCGCTCGATTCTTCCGTGATAAATCATATCAAAGCGAATCATCTCCCCGCAGTGGAAAAACTCCAGAAGAGCAGCCGGTTCGATTTCCGCAGGGATCAGTACGGAAAAATCCGGCATCACCCGCCCTGCACCAATCACCGGAGCCTCCGGAGTGGATTCCATCCGCTTCAGGCAGAGTTGCCCCTGCTGCGGGCCGACAGCGACTTCATACAGGCCCAACCACGCTGCAAGAAGCAGGGCCGCACGACCGGGTGCAGAAAAATTTTCCGTATCAACACAGAGTTGCACTGCACTGTCAGGAAGACATTCTGGCCGAATAAATCCATTCAGGGACGCCAGGCCCTGCCGGGCAGAGATCTCCCGCCACTGACGGAAATACAGTGTTCTGCTTTCAGAATAGATGATTCCGGCATATTTCAGGTGTTGCATCAGAACATGAAGAAGATCATCCGTGGATATTCCAAGAGGCTCACAGAGGGAAAACAATTTTCCCAAAGCAGTAGTCCTTTCAATATAGTCGGCAAGGGCTTTGCGAAAACCGCCGTCCTTTTTCAGTTCAATTCCCGATTCAGCCCGAATATATCCGCAGATCAGGGCGGAATCACGCAGGTACGCCCGGGGCGCAAAAGCGAGCCCTGCAGACTGCTGCTCTGCAGAAAGAGAATCGCCCTGCCACATTCTGATCACAGCCGGAATCATTTCATCAAAGGGGAAAAGGCGGGACTCACCGCTGCGCCAGGCTTCGCACACCAAAAAACGGCTGAGAAGAGCACTGCGCAAAGCAGGATCAATCTCTTCTGCAGAGAACCCGCCACTGCTGAGATAAACTGCCGTGAGAAGTTTTTTGGCCTCCGGTGAAAGTGGTTTTATCCGCGTCAGCACAGCGTCACTGCTGCAGAATTTTTCAGCAATGCTGCTGAAAACCCCCTCGGAAAGGACCGTGACAGAGGAATCATCAAGAAGACGGGCAAAGACAACAGACGGCTTCAGTTTTCGGATATAGTCGGTAAAACGCATTACAATCCCCCGGAATAATCTCTCTAATATACAAAGTGGAAGGTCTGAATAAAAGCTAATTCTCCCGCACGATGAGGTCATGACCGCTGTAAGGACCGGTAGTGGGTATCATTCTGTGAAGATGAACGGGGGGTGAGAAAAACCTTTCTTCCCGTCCGAAATCCCGCCACCGCTGTCACATTGATTCCCACTGCAAGGCCGGCCCACAGTCCCGCAGCATCCAGGCCCGCGGGGAAAGCCAGAATCAATGCAGTTACCAGACCAACACCCCAGACCCCCGCTGCAGTATACAGCATGGGTTTTACGGTAATGCCGCATCCTCTGAGAGCACCGGCGGTGATACACTGAAAAGAATCAGGGATCTGATAAATACCAACCAGTATGAGCAGAGGAACCCCCGCAGCCGCCACGGTGCTGTCACTGCTTGCAAGGGAAAAGATGTACTGCGGGGATGATATAAACAAAACCGCCGTGAACACCGCAAAAATCTGACCCAGGACAACAGCAGCAGTATAATAGATCCGCATTTCCTGCACCTGGTTTTGTTTCTGCCCCATTTTGACAGAAACGGCAGATGCCAGGGCATAGGGAACCATATAACTCACCGAGGATATGGTAATAATAATATTATTCGCCCCCGAGACCTCCACAGAGAAATATCCTGAAAGAAGAGTTACCAAAGAGAACATACCCGCCGTAAGAACCATGGTCAGACCGGCGGGTATTCCCAAAACAAAAATGCGTTTCATCAGAATTGCTGAATATGTTTCGTTTTCGAGATGACCGCAAAAGGAATACCGCCAAAGAACAGCACACATAAGAAACCGGGACACCGTTGTGGCCAAAGCCGCCCCTGCAATCCCCAGATCCAGAGAAAACACTGCAGCGTAGTTAAGCAGGAGGTTGACAGCGTTAAAAGCCAGTATTATTGCATTTGGTACAGCAGTTCGTTCCCGGGCCTGCAGATTTTCACGTAAAACCTGAAAGATCAGGGCCGGAATATTTGATACCGCTGTAATGCGCAGATACACCTGTATCCCTGCGGTTACATCAGCAGAATAGCCCATGTGAGGCACCAGCCGGGCCAGTACACAGAACAGCACCGCCAGAACAATTCCGATACAAAGTCCCGCACGAAGGGACGTCCGCACAAAGGCACTGTTTTCATCCCGTCCCGCCCGGGCTTTCAGCGGGCTGATAACATACGTAATTCCCATTCCAATAAGGAAAAAAGGCATACTCAGGGCTGTTGCAATACCAAGCGCTGACAGATCCACCGTACCGTAATGGCCCAGAAACAGGGTGTCTCCAACACCGAAAAGCATGTGCCCGATCTGTCCGGCAACCACGGGCAGGGCAAAGAAAAGGGTTTCGCGAAATGCTGTCGGGAAAGAAGTCATTTTCACCTCCGGAAGGTACACCGGAAGAGCACAGCCGCCCGGGTACAATGTACACAGGGACCTCTTCATGAAAAAGCTGTATGGAATGTATGAGCAGGAATAAATCCGAAAAGAACCTCATACACGGCAGATCTTTTTCTGTGCATGAAATATACATTCGGCGTACACCGGAGAGTGAAGAATTAAGGGGAGGAAAAATCCGGGATAATATTAAAACAAAAACGGGCCGTCCACAGGGACAGCCCGGTAAAAATATCTTCTCAGGACGAAAATTCAGTCTGTTTCGTTAAAAAACTTATCGTAAAGAATACGCACAGCCTTATCTTCATCCTTGGAGTCAATACCGAAGATAATACTGATTTCAGAACTGCCCTGATTCACAATCTTGATGTTGATATCGGAATCGGAAAAGGCCTGTGCCGCTGCGGCAAGAACACCGATTTTATGCAGAAGCCCTTCACCGACAACAACAATCAGGGAAAGCCCGAACTCAATGCGGATATCATCGGGTTCAAGCTCCTCTTCAATCTTGCGCACAATCTGATTAACGGTCCCCGGCTGAAGCTGGTTCTGGTCCAGAACCACAGAGAGATCATCCACCCCGGAAGGTGAGTGTTCATAGGAGAGATCCAGCTCTTCAAAGATCTGGAAGGTCCGACGGCCAAAGCCCTTCTCGCGGTTCATGAGGAATTTCTGAATATTGAACAGACAAAAGCCCGATGCCGCTGCAATACCGACAATATCCCGTTCATCCGGAAGGCGCTCGGAAACAATCAGGGTCCCCCGGTTTTTCAGGTTATTGGTATTGCGCAAACGAATGGGCACCTTTTTTTCGGTCACGGGTTTTACCGCTTCCTCGTGAAAGACCTTGAAACCCATGTAGGAAAGCTCTCGCATCTCCTTGTAAGTCAATGCAGAAATCTGATCCGGTTCAGGTACAACTTTAGGGTTGGCACTGAGAATACCGTTTACATCAGTCCAGTTTTCATATTCAATCGCTCCAATGGCATCGGCAATAAGGGCACCGGTGAGATCGGAACCGCCCCGGGAAAAGGTCGCCGTATCGCCGTCGGCAGTCACACCGTAAAAACCGGGGAACACCACGACAGTTTCACCATCGACAAGGTCGTTGACCTTCTCCAGATTCTTCATCCCCTGTTCCGTGGGTCGGGCATCACCGAAGACCGATGTTACCTCAAGGGAAATGCTCTGGGGACAGACAAAGGCTGCTTTGATATCGCAGGAATTAAGATATGCCGCAAAAAGCTCTGCATTAAACTCTTCTCCTGAAGCAACGATGGCATCACGGAAACGTTCGGGGTTATCCTTTTTCATTTTGATACGGTCATCAAGACGGTCGACGACCGTGAGAACAGCATCCTCTGAAAGTCCGAGGGCGGTGTAATTGTCGATAAAACGCCGCTTCACGGAGGCAACATCTTTTGTGACATCGCGTTTTTTCAGGCTTTTCTCAGCAACTGCAAGGAGATAATCCGTCACCTTGGTAACAATACCGGAAGCCTTCCCCGGTGCAGAAAGTACCAATACTTTTCTGCGCTTGTCCAGGGAGATGATCTTCTTAATCTGTTTCAGTGCACTGTCAGTCGCAACAGAAGTTCCGCCAAACTTACACACAATATAGGACATTATAACTCCATACGAGAAATTAATATGCAGCACTAAAATACATTCTTAAGCGCTGCACCAAAAGATTAAAACAAATAAATAAGGGGAAACCTACAAATGCAGATACCGTTCTCTGGCACTGTAAAGGTTGCTGATGCGAACATTAATCTTATCATTCTCAACGGTGATCTCCCCTTTTGCAAGGAGCTTGTCGTTGACAAATACATCCACAGATTCACCGGAGAGGCGATTCAGCAGGACAAGTTTACCTTTCTTCAGCTTCAGCAGCCGTCGAACGCTCATTCTGGTCTGTCCAAGCTGCACAGAAAGATGCACCGGCACATCAAGAAGCATATTTATCGAATTAGCCATACAAATCTCCTTACCCCCGTACTATCGGCGTAACTACGCATATCATAAGCCCAAAACCGAAAGAAGGGCGATAAAATTAAAGAGCAGTGTATTCAGCAGCACTCCGGAGAAGCTGCCCGTACATTGCAAAAGATAAGTCAGAAGAAGAATCAGGGGCAGTCCCAGGGGCAGAACAAGTCGTACAAAAATTATTGACAGATCCGCACCGTATTCGCGCTGAAGAAGTCCAAAAAGGATGTACAGGGACAGGAAAACCGCCAGGGGCGGACCAACTGCCGGAAGAAAGGTTACCACAAGGGGCGTCAGAGCGCGACAGAAAACGCCGAAGATACGCGAATATGAAACAGATGCAACAGGACGGAGGATAAAAAAGAAAACCGTCACCGGAATAAAAATGCCGACAATCAAAGCAACTGTTAATATCACCGGATACAAAGCTGCCGCAAAGAATTTCAGCGGTGCGGAGTAACTCTCAAAACCTGCAACTTCAGCCACATTGGAGAGAGTAACAAGAGGATGCCCCAGGGCAATAAGACGATGAACTCCTTCCACGGCATGCTGCGTAAGAAGAGCCTCTCCGGCAAGAGCCCGCAGGGAGAAGGCAATGGAAAACAGTACCAGAAGATACCGGATACCGGCCCCGACCGTTGGAAAAAGAGGTCCTGTCTTCACCGCCTTCTGTGGTGAAAGAAGAAAGAGCAGGGCCTCATTGAAAAAGGTACCGACCTGTTCCTCCAGTGACTTTTCAGAGCTTTGTGCACGCAACGCAGCGGGAGGCTGACCACACAGGGCACAGGAAAAATCATATCCGGAAACCGGGGCACCGCAATTTGTACATTTCATCGATTGCACTCCTTATTTACTGCATGAAAATACATTTTACAAACCGGTATAACAGCATTAAGAAGTGCGGAAAGGAAATTTAGGGAAATATTGGGAAGAAGGGTTTATAAAAAACACGCAAACATATATATTCGATAAAATTTGGCAATTTTAAGCATAAACAGTTGAAGCAAAAAAAAGGTGTACCCCATCTTTTTTTTTGCCCGGACTCTAAAAAAAGAGAGGTCTTGTGGTAAACGGCTATGTAGTTCTGGAAGACGGAACAGTATTCAAAGGGCGCTCCTTCGGGGCTCAGGGAAAGGCCCTGGGAGAAGTTGTTTTCAACACCAGTATGACCGGATATCAGGAAATTCTGACGGATCCATCATACAATCGGCAGATAGTGACGATGACCTATCCCCAAATAGGTAATTACGGCGTAAACGAAGAGGATGTTGAATCCGGTAAGGTTCAGGTGGAAGGCTTTATAGTAAAAGAAGCCTGCAGATATCCCTCAAATTTCACTGCATCCATGCCTTTGGGTGAGTATCTGGAACAACAGGGTATTGTCGGCATTGAACGGATCGACACCCGTGCACTGACCCGGCATATCCGCCTGGCCGGCTCCATGAAAGCCGTGCTCTACGCCGGGGAAGAAGCGCCGGACATGCAGGCACTGGCACAGGAAGCGGCTGACTGGGAAGGCCTGAGCGGTGTTGATTCTGTTAAAGAAGTGACCTGCAGCGAACCGTACCTTTTTACGGGAACCCCCGGCCGACCGGCCGGAACCGAAAATCGATTCACCGTGGTTGCTGTTGATTTCGGTGTCAAAAACAATATTCTGCGCATTCTCTCGCGCCTCGGCTGTAAAGTGCAGGTCGTTCCGGCATCAACCTCTGCGAAAGAAATCCTTGCCTATGCACCGGACGGCGTATTTCTTTCAAATGGTCCCGGTGATCCCTCGGCTGTGACTTACGCTCACCGCATGATCGCAGACCTGATCGGAAAAGTTCCCGTCTACGGTATCTGTCTGGGCCATCAGCTGATCACCCTCGCCCTGAAGGGCAAAACCTATAAGTTAAAATTCGGCCACCACGGCGCCAACCATCCAATTCAGCACAGTACCACCGGAAAGATTGAAATAACGGCGCAGAATCACTGCTACTGCACGGATATGAAATCCCTGGAGGGCAGCGGAATCACCGAAAGTCATGTCAATATCAACGATAACACCTGTGCCGGGATTATCGATGCAGATCGGCAGGTATTCAGTGTGCAGTATCATCCTGAAGCATCTCCGGGACCGCATGATTCAGCATACCTTTTTAAAGAGTTTATTGAAATGATGGAAGCCAACTCAGCGGGATCAAAGAGAGGTTAATCAATGCCGAAACGTACAGATATACACAAGATTATGATTATTGGAAGCGGGCCTATTATTATCGGACAGGCCTGTGAATTCGATTATTCCGGAGCTCAGGCATGCAAGTCTCTCAGGAATGAAGGATACGAAGTTGTCCTGGTTAACTCCAATCCTGCCACAATTATGACCGATCCGGATATGGCCGACAAAACCTATATCGAACCGGTTACGCCGGAGTGTGTGGAAAAAATCATCAAAAAAGAACGCCCCGACGCGCTCCTGCCGACCCTGGGTGGTCAGACCGGTCTGAATACGGCCATGGCCTGCGCTGAACGGGGGGTTCTCGACCGCTACGATGTGGAGCTCATCGGGGCAGATATCGATGTTATCGAACGTGCGGAAAACCGCGGCGACTTTAAGGCCGCCATGGAACGCATCGGTCTGGATATGCCTGCTGCAGAATTTGTCTACACTATGGAAGACGCCTGGAAAGTTGCCGAGAAATTCGGTTTTCCCTGCATTGTCCGCCCCAGTTTTACCATGGGTGGCACCGGCGGTGGTATTGTCTACAGCAAAGATCAGTTCGAAGCAATTGTCAGCAAAGGGCTGCGCAACTCTCCCATCAGCGAAGTGCTTATCGATGAGTCAATACTCGGCTGGAAAGAATACGAGCTGGAAGTCATGCGCGACAACAAGGATAACGTGGTGATTGTCTGCTCCATCGAAAATATTGATCCCATGGGTGTACATACCGGTGATTCCATCACCGTGGCTCCGGCCCAAACCCTCACTGACCGGCAGTACCAGCAGATGCGCGATGCCGCCATTGCAGTAATCCGTGAAATCGGTGTGGAAACCGGCGGTTCCAATGTGCAATTTGCTGTCAATCCGGAAAACGGCCGCATGATTGTCATCGAAATGAATCCCCGCGTAAGCCGGAGTTCGGCCCTTGCCTCCAAGGCAACGGGATTTCCCATCGCAAAGATTGCCGCACTTCTTTCCGTGGGCTACTCCCTCGATGAGATCCGCAACGATATCACCAAAGAAACCCCCGCCTGTTTTGAACCGACCATCGACTATGTCGTTACCAAGGCTCCGCGCTTTGCCTTTGAGAAATTCCCCGAAGCCGATTCCAGTCTCGGTGTACAGATGAAAGCTGTCGGTGAAACCATGGCCATCGGCCGTACTTTTAAGGAATCACTCCAGAAATCCCTGCGTGGACTTGAAACAGGGCATATCGGCTTTGAAGCGCGGGACATGAAGGACCTCTCCCCTGATGAGATTAAAACAGCCCTCAAAGAACTGGATTCAGACCGGATTTTCTATATCCGTGCGGCCATGGATGCGGGTATTCCCCTGCAAAAAATCCATGAAATCACGCAGGTAGACCCCTGGTTCCTTAACAATATGCTGGACATTGTCCGCTTTGAAAAAGAGATTCCCGCAGACCTTCTTTCTCAGCCTGAAGAAAAACAAAAAGAGATCATTATCCAGGCCAAGGAGATGGGATTCTCCGATGCGCAGCTTGCCATTGTCCTCAACAGTGATGAATTTCGCATTCGGGATATTCGCAAGGACCTCGGCATCAATGCCGTTTACCGTCTTGTCGATACCTGTGCCGCCGAATTTGAAGCATCGACTCCCTACTATTATTCATCCTATGAAGATGAGAATGAATCAGCCTCCTCCGGCAAAAAGAAAATTGTCATTCTCGGCGGCGGCCCCAACCGCATCGGCCAGGGGATTGAGTTTGACTACTGTTGCTGTCAGGCCTCCTACGCCATGGAGGAACTGGGCTATGAATCAATCATGGTCAATTCCAACCCGGAAACGGTTTCCACGGATTACGATACCTCGGATAAACTCTACTTTGAGCCCCTGACCTTTGAAGATGTGATGAATATTATCGATCTTGAAAACCCCGATGGCGTCATTGTTCAGTTCGGCGGTCAGACCCCTCTCAACCTTGCGGCAAAGCTTAAGGATGCGGGCACGCCCATCATTGGAACATCAGTGGAATCCATCGACCGGGCCGAAGATCGTGACGGCTTTAACAACCTCTGCAAAAAACTGAATCTGCGCCAGCCTCCCAGCGGTATGGCCAATACTCCGGAAGAAGCAGCAACCATTGCCGGACGAATCGGCTTTCCCGTTCTTCTGCGTCCATCCTTTGTTCTCGGCGGCCGGGGCATGCGGATTGTCTACTCCTTTGAGGATCTCAATCAGTTTATTCACGAGGCCAAGAAAGCCGGGGAAGACCGGGCTGTGCTGATTGATAAATTTGTCGGTGATTCAATCGAAGTGGATGTGGATGCCGTATCAGACGGATCGAATACCATCGTCTGCGGTGTAATGGAACATATCGAAGAAGCCGGCGTGCATTCCGGTGACTCCGCCTGTGTTCTTCCGCCCCATACGCTCTCCTCAAAAATTGTTGTGGAGATCGAAGAAATCACCAAGGCCGTTGCGGCGGAACTCTCCGTGGTGGGGCTTCTCAACATTCAGTTTGCCGTGGACGGCAATGATATCTACATCCTTGAGGTGAATCCCCGGGCTTCGCGGACGGTCCCCTTTGTGAGCAAAGCAACGGGCGTTCCCTGGGCAAAGATTGCCGCCAAGGTAATGACCGGTATCCCTTTGTCGGATATTCGGGAAGCACTCAATCCGGAAATGGACTATTTCGCCGTGAAGGAAGCAGTGCTGCCCTTCAACAAGTTTCCCGGCGCAGAGATTATCCTCGGCCCTGAGATGAAGTCCACCGGTGAAGTTATGGGGATTGACAAGGATTTCGGCAGCGCCTATGCCAAGGCGCAGGAAGCAGCCTACAATGCCCTGCCCAAGCACGGCAAAGTCTTTATCTCGGTGCGTGATACCATGCGCCGCAATATCACCTTTATGGTAAAAAAGCTTCACGAGCTGGGCTTTGACATCTATGCAACGGAAGGAACGGCAAAGGCCCTGAAAAGCAACGCCGTGCCTACAACGATTGTTTCAAAGCTCGGTGAGGGAAAACCCGATGTGGTTGACCTGATCAAGGCCAACACCTTTGACCTGATCATCAATATTCCCGAAGGGCAGAAGGCCCTGAAAGATTCCAAACCCATCCGCAGCGCCGCTGTCTCCCACGGTGTAACCTACGTTACAACCAGCCAGGGGGCACAGGCAGCGGTTGGCGGCATGGATTCTCTCGATAAAATGGATTACACAGTTAAGTCAATCCAGGAATATGGAAAATCCGTGCGCCGCCTCATGGGCGGATCCCCCGAGCAGGAGATGCGCACGGTTCTCTTTGATTAACTCTGCTCGTGCAGAACACAGAGGCTGTCCTTCGGGGCAGCCTTTTTTTTTGCCCTTTCCCCGCATATAGCAGAACGCCCCCATCGTCTCAATGTGCAGGGATAGCAGTATCACCGCATCTCCTGTGCAGCCCAGCAATTCCCAACGTCCCGTGTTTCTTCTGAACTGCAGTGGAAAACACCTGCGCACCACGGTTTTAAACTGTCCTCCAGTTTTTTACAGGTAAAATTATCCACAAAAGATGCTTTTTTTGTATATTTGAAGGCATTTCAATTTTTAAGGTGGGTTCTATGATGACGCGAATTTCAACCGCACTCTTTCTCTGTTTCCTGGTTTTACAGGTTTTTTCTGCGGAAACAGATCTCGACACAAACATTATTGACAACGGAGACGGAACATTCTCCGTGCGCAAATCCTGGCTTCTCAGTGAAGAGATGCGTATGACCGCTGATCCTCTGTACGATGAAGTAAAGCAGACGATCCGTACGATTCCCAACGAAGAGGTGGAGAAAATCGTTCCCGGCCGTGCAGAAAACCCCGCCAACGTGAAGCGGGTGGAACAGATCCTGACACAGGAGAAATGGGATTACCTGACTCCGGTGAAAGCTCCGGAGTATACATACACGGGATTCCTTCGGGCAGTGGGCAAGTTTCCCGCATTCTGCGGCGACTACAATGACGGCCGTGACGCCGATGCCATTGCCCGACGGGCCATTGCCACCTGCTTTGCCCATTTTGCACAGGAGACCGGTGCGGGAGATGATTACATGGCAGAAACCGAAGGGATTCCCCGCTGGCGGCAGGGCCTGCATTATGTCCGGGAAATGAACTATGAAGAAGGTATGAGCGGATACAGTCAGGAATGCGGCGCAGACGAATGGCAGAACGAAAAATGGCCCTGCGGAAAAACTGAAGACGGAGAATGGCAGGGGTATTTCGGTCGCGGGGCCAAACAGCTCTCCTATCACTATAACTACGGTGCCTTTTCCGATGCTATGTATGAAGATGCAACAGTCCTTCTTGATGATCCGGGACTGGTTGCAAGCACGTGGTTGAATCTTGCTTCAGCAATATTCTTCTATGTCTACCCCCGTCCGCCCAAGCCGAGCATGCTCCATGTCATGGATGGCACCTGGCAGCCAAACGCCGTGGATTCAGCTCAGGGAATTGTTCCGGGGTTCGGTGCCACAATCAACGTCATCAACGGTGGCATTGAATGCGGCCCCGGCAGCGAAGGAAAGAAACAGCCCCTGAACCGTGTCAACTACTACAAAAACATCTGTGAGTATCTTGGTGTTCCCATCGATGAAGATGAGCAGCTGGGCTGCGAAAAACAGGATAATTTCATCACCGGCGGAGCGGGAGCCATGTTGATCCAGTGGGACAATGACTGGTCCTACGATCCGGCTCGGCCCCACGGCAATTTCGCCTGTCAGCTTGTGGGGTACGAAACGGCGGAATCTGCCCTGGAGGATGACGGCTACATCAACTGCGTGAAACGCTACTACCCGAATGTGCAGATCATTGACGATATGGGGGATACCAAGATCATCGAAGAGGCGGAGGTGGACGCCGGCAACATCAGCCGCGGCATTTATCCGACAGCCAATCCGGTCCGCCGGGATGCAGGATCCTCCTCCCTGGTGGTAATCACCGGTGATCCCGCTCTGGTCCAGATTGCTGTATTTGATATGACCGGCAATCTTCTCGATCTGCAGGAATCACGCAGCAGTGTTTCCGAAGGAGCTCTTTTTTCATGGGATATGAAGAATCGCGCCGGGGCGGCAGTTGCTCCGGGTACCTACGTTATCTACGCCACCATGGAATATGCCGACGGCTCTGTTGAGCGGTATAAGGAAGTTCTGGGAATTAAAAAGTAGCAAATGCAGGCTGTCCCAAAGACAGCCTGTTTTTCTTCCGGAAGCCATCAATAGACATGAAAACCGTCTTCGGCAGCTCTTCGCAGACGGTCGCGTACAGCCCTGCCCAGGCCTGTTTCGGGAATAGCAGCCACAAGAATCACCTCAGCATCACTCCGGTCAAGAGTACGTATGGCCCGGTACAGATTACGTGCTGCTTCTGCGGGGCATTCATCTTCGGATAAATTGATAATGCGGGAACAGGTACCTCTGATCGTATCAGGAACTTGTCCAAACCCGATATAGGCACATTTTTGCCCGGTAAAATCTTCGGGGATTCTGCCGAGGTAGAGAGGGGTTTGCGGCGCATAATGACGCAGAGAACGTCCGGGCGCTTTGGTTTCCTCCCCCACGGAGGGAGCCACGCGCACGGGGCCGATACATTCTTCAATGGCCTCCAGAGGGATTCCGCCCGCCCGGTACAGCACGGGAACCTCTTCGCAGAAAGATACAATGGTCGATTCCACGCCGACCGAACAGTTTCCGCCCCGGACAAGGCCGTCAATACGTCCGTCAAGCATATCCAGCACCGCCTCAGCCGACGTGGGGCTGGTATGGGTGAATAAATTCGCACTTGGGGCCGCAACAACCGTTCCCGAAGCGGCAATCAGGCGGCGGGCATTTTCTTCGGCGGGCATTCGCACACCGACCGTATCCAGACCGGCGGTTACAATATCGGGAACATCCTTGCGTTTTGGCAGAATCGCCGTAAAGGGTCCCGGCCAGAATGCATCAAAGCAGCGCTGCGCCGCATCGGGAATACTGCGTGCCACGCGATGCACATCCTCCGACGCGGCAATATGCACAATGAGTGGATCAAAGGAGGGCCGTTTCTTGGCTTCAAAAACAGCACCGGCCGCGTGCTCGTCCAGTGCGTTGGCCCCCAGACCATACACGGTCTCTGTGGGAAATGCAACGATTTTTCCCCGGCGCAGCAGTTCTGCGGCTTTGTCTATTTCATCCAGTGTAAAAATTCGTGTTTTCACCCGTTACCTCCGAAAATAATCTGCGCAAATATACGTCATGGAACGCCAAAGGCCCACAGTTGACTTTTCTCAATTATACTGCCCCGAACAGAAGCCGTCAGCATCTGAGCAGTAGTCTACTCAGGCACTCTGCTGCGCCAGATAATCTCTCCGTCCTCCCATACAATCATTTCCTGTTTCTCCAGGGCTGTCCATTCTTCATTATCCGTCAGGGGCTGCGTTGCAATCAGACTGACAATATCATTCTCCGTGGTTTCTGTGGAAAAATCCACGGTCATATCCCGATCAATCAGCTGGGCCGCTCCGAAAGGGGACCGCCGGGTAATATGATAGAGGGAGGTGGAGCAGTAGGTAAACAGCTTTTTTCCGTCGGTCAGCATCATATTAAAGATCCCCCGCGAATCAAGTTCACGGCATAAACGGGTGACAGTGGCGTAGAGTTTTTTTCCGCGGGGGCTGCCGGCCGTCAGACGAAGACTGTTGAGGATCCAGCAGAAGGCCGCCTCGGAATCGGTTGTACCCACCGGCCGGTAATAGGGCTGCTGCAGGCTCTTTGATCCGCGAAACTGACCGTTGTGGGCACAGGACCAGTACCGCCCGTTCCACTCACGGGTAAAGGGGTGCGTATTTACCAGTGAGACAGAACCGATATTTGCCTGGCGAATATGCCCCAGGGCCACATCCGCCTTAATGGGCAGTTTCTCAAGAAGTATGGCAAGATCTGATTGAGAGGCCGGGCCGTGATCATGAAATGCCTGCATCCCCCTATCCCGATACAGACACAGGCCAAAACCATCACGATGTGGCCCTTTATGCCCGCCCCGCATACGCAGGCCGGAAAAAGAAAAGCGAATATCCGTAGGAGTATTGGCACTCATAGCAAGAAGCTGACACATGGTGAGTCCTTTTTTAAAATGAAACCTACCCGTGCGGGGCATGGAAAAAATAGCTCACAGACAGAGTAATTCAAAAGGCATTCTGATTTATTTTATCTGCAGTACTGCATGCTGCCCTCTTCGCGGCAGATGTTTCACGCTCTCCTGTCGGCAGGCTTCAGAACCATGTCCACTATTTCTGCATTATGCCGCACGGCGTATACTATATTTACAGACTGACATACCAAACATACCGGAAACCGTCTGTGACAGATAGAATTACACGTACTCTTACGGCTCTTCTCTTTCTTTTCATCATCTGGCTGATCATCAAAGCCGATGCCGGAACGCCTTCACTGCTGCAGCGTCAGGCAGAGCTGCTCCCCTACGGTGACAAGGGCGGTCATTTCCTCACCTTTGGTGTACTCTCTTTGTGCGTGACCCTTTCATTTCGTTTCCGCACGGTTGGTCTCGGGCCGGTGCAGATATATGCCGGTTCCGTTGCAGTGTTCCTGTTCTCCTGTCTGGAAGAATTCAGCCAGCTTTTATGCGCCGAACGGACCTTCGACACAGGGGATATTCTTGCAAATTTCCTGGGAATCGCCTTCTTCTCCACGGTGGCCCGCTGGGCAAAAACAGTGCTGTCACGCAGGGAAAAGGTTCGGCGCGTCTGAAACCAGCCTGACGGTATGTACGCTCCATTCTTAATGGCGGTGGATTTTTCAGCGCTGCATTACGTATTTTATTCTTTACTTAACCGGACAGGTGTGTATGGCCTTCACAACAGATTATCTTGTTATCGGCTCCGGTATTGCCGGACTCCTCATTTCCCTGAAAGCGGCCCGCAAAGGATCTGTCACCCTGGCAACAAAGAGTGAACTGTCCAAAAGCAGTACCAAACGTGCTCAGGGAGGTATCACTGCCGTGGTCAGCCCCGAAGACAGTGTAGAAGCCCACATTGCGGATACCCTGAAAACGGGAAACGGCCTGTCTGATCCGGCCCGGGTGGAGCTGATATCCCGCCGCAGCAGCCGCATCATCACGGAACTCATTGACCTGGGCGTCGCCTTTACCACGGACCAGGGCTCCAATGCCGCTCACAGGCTGGATTTAGGGCGCGAAGGTGCTCACAGCCATGATCGCATTGTCCATGCCAAGGACCGCACGGGGCAATGCATTGAAGAAGCCCTTGTGGCAGCTGTCCGCAAAGAGCCGAATATCACGGTCCTGGAATGGCATACCATGGTGGAACTGATTACGGATCACCACCGGACTGATCCGGACAGCTGTAATCACTGCTGTTACGGCGCTTATCTCTACAATCGGGAGAACCGCTCCTTCCACCGGGCAGCAGCGGGGCAGACAATTCTGGCCACCGGTGGTATCGGCCAGATCTATGAACATACCACCAACCCCTCCGTTGCCACGGGAGACGGCATTGCCGCCGCCTGGCGGGCGGGCTGCACCATTGCCAATATGGAGTTTATTCAGTTTCACCCGACAACCCTCTACCATCCGGAGGCGGATTCCTTTCTCATCTCCGAGGCCCTGCGCGGTTTTGGTGCTGTTCTGCGCGATCACACAGGACGGGAGTTCATGAAGGAGTATGATCAGCTGGGCTCTCTGGCACCGCGGGATGTGGTCGCCCGGGCCATCGACCGGGAAATGAAACTCTCCGGCGAACCCTGTGTCTACCTCGATATTACCCATAAAGATGCAGAAGAGGTGCAGGACCGTTTTCCAAAAATCTACGGAAAATGTCTCAAATACGGCATTGATATAACAGAGAAACCGGTCCCCGTCGTTCCGGCATCCCATTACTCCTGCGGCGGCATTCCCGTGGACGGGGCGGGCCGTTCGGAGCTTACCAATCTCTTTGTCTGCGGTGAAAGTGCATGCACAGGCGTGCACGGGGCCAACCGCCTTGCGTCCAATTCTCTTCTCGAAGGGGCTGTCTTTGCCGACATCATTGCCGATACACTCTCTCTGCCCGGAGACAACCGGCCCATATCCCTGGATACGATCCGCCCCTGGGACGATTCCAACACGGCCAACGCCGAAGAATGGGTCCTTATCTCACATAACCGTGCGGAGATTCGTAAAATCATGTCAAATTACGTTGGTATTGTACGTACAGACGAACGCCTGCGCCGGGCTCTCAAACGAATGCAGCTGCTGCGGGACGAGGTGGAGCATTTCTATCGGCGGACAAAAATTACCACATCTCTTCTGGAGCTGCGCAACATGGCAACCGTTGGGGAGCTGGTTATCCGCAGTGCCCTGCACCGCCGGGAAAGCCGGGGACTCCATTTCAATCGTGATTTTCCCGCCAGCGATCCGGCCTTTGCCCGTGATACCTGCCTGAGAAAGAGTGAATGAAACAGTTTATACTCCTGATACTGCTCGGTGTTTCGGCAGAGGCTCTCACCATTCGGGAGATACCACCCTTTCGCCTGCAGTCACACCTGACCGAAACCATAGGGGATACACTTGGGCAGATGGCAAAGGATTCTCTCTGCACACCCCAAAGAACGAGTTTTCTGAGGGATGCCCTGCACACACTCTGCGGAGGACGGGTTATCAGTGATGATTATAAAAGCCTGGTGATTCTGAAAGCTCTCACAGCAGGCAGTCTTCTTGACTGTTCCCCTAATCCACACCTGAAAGATACCATCCTGTCGGCAGCCCGCGAAGCAGAACGAAGCTTTGCACACACCAGCCTCGGTGCACGTATTCGGGCATATGCCGCTGCAGAAACCGGCGAGCTGGTACGGGCGCGGCGGATCTATGATTCCCTGCACCGGGCCGGTGCTCTGCACTCATCCCGGGAATACCTTGATTATCAAAAGATTCTAAAAAACCTCTACATACCCGATCTTCCCCGCGAGGTAAATATCACCAGGGCCGATGCTCTTTTGACGGAACCGGCTGAATATGAAGCAACAGCAGCGTACTGGGAAATTCGTGATCTCCCGGCATCGCGGCATCCGCAGTACACCTACCGCCGGGTGTATCTCCTGACTCCGCAGTATCCCTTTGCTTTTTCTCTGCCCGATACGGGCGAACACCGCCTGTACTCACCGCCGGATTCACTTCTGCCCACGCAGGCAAAACGCCCCCGGTGGCGCCCCACTGCTTTGAAGGAGCAAAGCGAATTGACGATCACCCTCGATGGAGCCGCCCAGGAAACATCTTTGCCCGCCTACATATATCCGCGCATTACAGGGCGCTTCAGCAGGGTCTCCCGGGAGTACGAAAGCCGCAATCTGCTGATGCTGAACTGCTCTTACGGTCGAATGCGCTACACGTACATTCTTTTTGATTATCCCCTTGGCCGAAACAGGGGCAGCAGCCACGCACCGAACCGTACCGTTCGGTACACCCTGCGTCTGAAGAGCACACATTCCACCGCTGCAAAAGCGGAAGCCCTGCTGCAGATATTTCTGCAGCGCTTTCCCGGCGTGTACCGCGCCCTCAGTGCAGACACCCTGCTGTAGCATCTCCTGATATCACCAGATTATGTATTCAGAAAGAGCACAGGATGAACCTGCAGGAAAAAGGAGCCTCTCATATCCATTTTCAATGCCCTCCGTTTTTCTGAATAAGGATTGCACAATATGTATGTTTGATTACCATCATTCCACTCATTGCACCACCATTGTCTGAACCATGATTTCATTCCTGCACAACACCGCCCGTAGGGGTGTTTAAGAGAACATCCCCGTATTCATTTCCCCCATCAAAAGAGACGCAATGAATCGCCGTCTCTACAACAATACACCGACAATTGATCCGGCATCCATTGCCTGAACCATGATTTTCATAATGAATAGGATTCGCAGAATTAAGAATCCTGATACTCAACCAATTTTCCGTAATCCCGGTTCAGACAGTGACGGCTCCAGTCTACCCCAATGATACCTTTTCGCCTCTGATACCACCTTTTTTGCTCTGATATTACCTTTTTCGCTCTGATATTACCTTTTTCGCTCTGATATTACCTTTTTCGCTCTGATATTACCTTTTTCGCTCTGATATCACCTTTTTTGCTCTGATACCAGCCCTTCTGCCTCTGATATGAGCTTCACCCGCTCTGTGTACACCTGTACCACCTCTGATTTCAGCGTGGATTGCTCTGTTTTCAGCTTGTACCTCTCTGTGTATACCTATGAATGCTCTGATTTCAGCTCCGTCTCCTCTGCCAGCACCTTTCGGGCAGTGCTCACCACCTTTACCCGCAACGCGTTTTACCTTTTTTGAAGCGCGTTTCACCTTTTCGGCAACGCTCACCACCTTTACAGCAGCGCTCACCACCTTTACAGCAGCGCTCACCACCTTTACAGCAGCGCTCACCACCTTTACAGCAGCGCTCACCACCTTTACAGCAGCGCTCTCCACCTTTACGGCAGGGTCTGTCATATTTTCTCAGAAAACGGGTTTTGAGGTTTGATGAGAAGCATAGATTAGACTGCACCACAAGACTGCATCCCGTATGTAAAAATATGTATATTGGGTATAGTCATA
>JBNJDQ010000022.1:0-22996 GCA_051745065.1 Fibrobacterota bacterium | reverse complement strand
TTTTGCGAAGGGTATAGGACGATCTCCCGCCGCCGATCTCATCGTCCCAGGGTTTACCGTATACTTCATAGATATCGGAATATTCAGCAAGACGGTCAATCAAACCGGGCTCAAAACTGTAGGCAACACTGTATTTCATAGAATCCCGCAATCTGGCAAAGACAAACAAAATACATCTGCCGTGACAGACCTGATCAGAAGCCGGGATGAATATCTGTCAAAAGAAGGGCTACGCCCCGATCAGGCTGTGAACAGCATCAACGAGCTCGGCATTCTTAAAGGGTTTCTTAAAGGTATAGCTGACATCAAGATCACGGGCGAGGACAAGATAGTTCTCCGCATCAATACGGCCGCCGCCGGATATTGCAATAATGGGTGTTTCAGGAGACTCCCCTTTTACGGTCATTATTATCTCCATGCCTTCAACATCGGGCATTATAATATCCGTGATTACAAGATCAAAAGGATCGCGACGAAACAGATCCAGGGCTCTGCGTCCGTCTTCCAGGGCAGTCACCACATAGCCCCGGCTCTCCAATATCTGCTGAAGCAGACGTATTACTGCACTGTCATCCTCAATAAGAAGCACCCGTTTATGACTCATACCCTGCATCCTCCTGAACCATTTCATTTGTAAATCGCTCCCACTGCCGTTTCTGCACATGGTATCTGTATTTGCGGCGAATTTTAAAAGACACGGACTCCATATCCATGTAGTAAAAATCCACCACTGCCAGATACCGAAACAGGGACGTTTCGCCGTACTCCTTTGTATGAACAATCTCATAGCGGGGATCCTCCCGCCGAATTTCCCTGTCCGTATTCTCCACAATGTACTGAAGATCATCACGGCAGATGGTCTCCAAAGACTTCTGTGCAAAATCCGGGTCAACCGTGTTTCGACATCCCCCGGCAAACAGAAGCAGTATCAGTATACAATACATTTGATACTGTGTCATAATTACTCCGCTAAAATATTCATATTACTGACCTCATCGTACATATGCACACGATTGCCCGGAATCAGCACCCGATGTATCTCCCCCCGTTTCACCGACCTGAAACGGTGTACAAAAAACCGCAACGTCATGTCTTCACTGCCCGCTGCACCGACTATCAGACTGCGGTCTCCCGGCGTTTCAATCATTTCAACACGTACATCAATCTCCGTGGACAGCTCCACAAGATCCATTTCCGCCTCACGTTTGAGTTTTACATCCTGGGGGCGCACGCAGGCTTTCACTGAGCGCCCGTGAAGGCGGCTCCAGTCAATATCACGATGAGGAAAAAGGGAAATGCGACCGATATCGCTCTCCAGAAAGGGCGCATCCGCAGTCACTTCGATAACACCGCGAAAGGTATTGGTCACGGGACTGCCGATAAATCGTGCCGTGTTATAGGTCAGAGGATCATCGTACAGCACGGCAGGGCTGTCATACTGCTCCACAATACCGTTGCGCATAACGGCTATTCGGTGACTCATGGTCATGGCTTCAATCTGATTATGGGTTACATAGATAATGGTCTTACCCACTTTCATATGGATTCGCTTAAGCTCTTCTGTTGCCTTTTCGCGCAAAGCCGCATCCAGATTACTGAGAGGTTCATCCAAAAGCAGAACTTCCGGATCCAGAACCAGGGCCCGGGCAAGGGCAACCCGTTGCCGCTGTCCGCCGGAAAGCTGCCGGGGAAGCCGTTCTGCGTACTTTTCAAGCCCCAAAAGAGGAAGGACCCAATCAATTTTGGTAAAGATATCCGCCTTACTCACCCCCTGCACTTTCAGACCAAAGATAATATTATTATACACATTCATGTGCGGAAAGAGGGCATAGCTCTGAAAGACCATACCGATGGGGCGCTTCTGGGGTGGCGTGGAATTCATGTACCGCCCGCCGATGTACAGCTCACCGTCATCAATACCTTCAAGACCGGCGATCATTCGCAGGAGTGTCGTTTTCCCGCAGCCCGACGGGCCCAGCAGAGTAACAAACTCCCCCGTCTCGATCTCCAGATTGAGCTTGGGAATAACCGTATTGGAACCGAATTTTTTTCTGATATCCCTGAGTATGAGTCCTGCCATTCTGTCCTCTTTCTCTATTTAACCGCACCCGAAACGATGCTCGTCGACATATAGCGCTGTACAATATATGTGAAGATTATGACGGGAACACTGAGAATTACTGAAATGGCGGCATGAATATTCTGACGCGGCGCCCCCTGCAGCAGATCCGCGAGATACAGGGGCAGAGTTTTGGTACTGGCCCCGCCGAGGAGATAATGAGCAAAAACAAACTCATTCCACGAAAGTAGAAAAGTGTAAACAGCACAGACAACAATGCTTGGCGCAATCATGGGCAGCAGAATGCGGAAAAAGATAATAACCCGCTTGGCCCCGAGAACCCGGGCCTGCTCTTCGATATCCCGCGGGATCATCTCAAAGGCAAAGAGGGAGATGTAGATAATGTACGGCAGTGCCGCCAGGGTATGGGCAAGAATTACCGAGAGAGGAGTGGAGTAGAGATTTATATGAATAAAAAAAGTAGTAATCGGAATCACTGAGGATATATCCGGAAAAAGACGCACCGAAATAATGAGAATGAGAAATACCCGGCGAAAGGGAATCTCATACTTTGCCAGAATATAGCCCGCAGGCAGTCCAAGGAAGAGTGTGAGCCCCACCGTGGAAAACGCGATAAAAAGGGTGTTTGAAATAACCCGAATCATCTCCCGATCATCAAGGATATAGCGGAAATTATTGAGGGTTGGGGTATCAGGCCACAGAGGAAGGGGATTGCCGTAGGAAACAACTGAGGTATGTAAAGAATACTTAATAAGCATGTAGAGAGGGGACATGATAAGGAAAACGAAAAAAAGACAGAGGCCAAGCCAAATGGCAAATTTTACCCGCTGCGTCACGGCACCGAAAAAGGCATTACCCTGCAGCATAGGCTCCTCCGTTGGTTAACTTATTTTCGATAAACCGCAGCAGGTGATACAGCCCCGTCAGGGAACCGAGAACACACAAAAGCAGAATAATCGCCACAACCGATGCTTTATCCGGCTGACCGCCGAATCCGTTGTAATAATGCTCCACCAGGGTTCCCAGAAGATAATGCTTTCCCGAAAGAACATAGGGAAAAATAAAGGCCTTCCACATCTCAATTGACCGCAGAAGCAGGACTGTTTTTATTGCGGGAAAAATCAGAGGTATCACGATCGTTGTCAAACGCTTTCTGAACCCTGCCCCCAGGGTTTTGGCCGCATCAAAGACCGTTGCATCCACGGTATTCAGGCCGGAAAGAATAATGAGCATGGCAAGGGGCATATCGCACCAGACCTTACCCATAATGGACAGAAGCAGAGAGAACCACCGATTACCGTTCCAGTTGATATCCTGTTCTATAACGCGCGGAAAAAAAGCGTACTCCCCCATGAGCACCTGATTGATAAAGCCCCCCTGGGAATCGAAGAGTATGAAAAAGAGTGCAGCAATCACCAGGCCGGGGACGGCCATGGGCATGGTAAAAACCGCCCGCAGGAAGCGCTTCATAAAGCGGGCATTATAGAGGAGTAACGCCAGGAGAAGTCCGAGGAAAAGCTCCAGGGGGGTCCCGACAATAACAAAGAAAAGGGTATTCACCAGGGCCGAGGAAAACTCCGGATCCTCAAAAACCCGGCGGGCCGCTTCACCGGAGGGGAAAACCCCGTCAACGGTAAAGGCTAAGCGGATCAGATAAATTATTACCAGTATGAGGGAAGTCAGGAGATATACGGCCGTTGGAATCAACGGCCATATATCGAGAAATAATCTCCGAAGAGAGCTGCTTCCGCTCCGCTGGTGCCCCATAGACTCTATTCAGCGTCTTCTTCGCCGGGATATCCTTCGCCGAGAATATCCTTGGCCCTGGGAACAAAAACGGAACTCAGTACAGAATCAACAGCAGCTGCAGTATTGGTAACATCTGAGTGCTTCCCGTCGATAAAACTGTACCAGGCATCAATATAATTATATGCAAGATCCGGATATTCCTTAACCCGCGGTACGATGGTGATGGAACTGTCAACCTGCTGCTGAAGCTGGCGAATGGAAGTCTTGTAAATATCACCGACCCAGCCCATCTCATAGACATCCTTAATCTTGAAAAGGATATCATCCCGGACCGGTATCATACCGAACTGGGCAGACTCATTGAGATTCACCTCGTAGCTTGTAATAAAACGGGCAAACTCATAGGCAAGTTCTCCTTCGGGAGCACTCTTGGGAATCCCCCACCACCAGCCGCCGGTGGTAATCTGCCGGGAACCTCTAAAGGCCGGTGTACCATCCTCATCAAGGGTAAAGGAAACCGCCTGGGGAACAACGGCAACTCCCATGTCAGAAGGATCTTTCAGAAAGGACTGCATTCCGGGATCCTCTTCCCAGCCATGTATATTAAAGCAGTCAATCTGCTGGAGATAAGCGAGAAAGACCTTACCGTCCTGAATGCCGGTATAAATGTCATCACCACGCCAGCGGTTGTTCCACATACCTCGGTTGTAGAGCCCCTCATCGATAAAAATCTTTTCCCAGAGGAAGGTCTCAGTTATAGCATCACCCCGCAGAGCGAGAATATCATCAGTGGAAGCCCCCATCTGATACGCCCGGTCCACAAAAAAGAGAGCCGTCCCGCCGTATCGTGCCGCACGGTGAGCAATACGACCGCTGTTACGCCCGTAGTACTCTTCTTTTGACCAGATATAGCCGGCTGTAAAAAGATCGTAAAAATCCCACTGGGCCGGATCATCCTCAAAGGTATAACCGGCAGGAAGACCGTAGCCGTTCAGCTCTTCAAGTCTGGTGCTGATATCATCTGCGTAGGAATCATACTTTGCAACAGCATCAGCGACTTTGCTTTTGCGGTAGAAAAGAATACGTGTTTCAAGTTTACGGGGAATATAGTAATACTCTCCGTTGTAGACACCCATCGCCCGTGCAATATCGTTATACTCCTGCATATCCTGATTGAGGTAGGCAGTATCTTCAACAACTGCACGAAGGGGTTTCATGTACCCATCATCAACAAGCTGCTTTGTCACCTCAAAAGGCGTTTTTACAAGGGAGAACTCGTTCTTGTCTTTATCAAGGTCAAGATGACGTTTCAGGTCGGAGGCATTTTTAAAATCTGCCACATTTACTTTGCAATTATACTTTTTCTCAAAGGCAGGAATAATCTTATCCTGAAAATATTTCTTTTGAGAATCCAGCATCCTGATCAGTACGGTTATCTCTTTCTTTCCGTCCCTTTTGCCGCAGCCGGTGCTGAGCACTGCTATCAAAACTGCGACCAGCAGCATAGATATCTTTGTCACCTTCATTCACGCCTCCATTTGATATGAATTACTTTTCTCCAGTATATTAATACTAATATATTTGCAATAAAAAACAGGAATTAATTCTTTCCGGGACTCTTTTTTTTATAAATCACCCGTTGCAATTCCCGATCCATAACCTTCCCGCCCATAAATCGGATAAAGCTCTCTGCAAGGGCCGGCGTCCGCGATATGATGCGCCGCAGATCCCGGTATTCAAGAACATACAGAGTACACGGCGTTTCTGCTACAGCCGAAGCAATACGGATTCCCCTGCTTAATGCCCCGGATTCACCATAGCTTTCCCCCTCACTGCGAATGTCAAGGGTCACTTCGCTCTTTTTGCCGTAATCTGTTATAACGCGGATTCTGCCCGATACAATGAGGAAAATATGTACCGCCTTATCCCCCTGACGGGAAATGACATCTCCCGTATCATATACCATGAGACGTGATTTTTCCGCAACATGTACCAAATCCCGGGACTGCACATCGGCGAATATGGAGCATTTCTTAAAAAAAAGAACCTTCTCCACAATCTTAAACGCTTCAGTCTCCATCGGTTCTCCTTGGCACAACCGCTCAAATTCCCGTGACATCTCTGCTACTGCAGAATCATCTGAGTACTTCAGTTTGCTGATCCTGCTGCGTCCCTTCCGCGCAAAGGGTATATCCCTAAAATATGTATAGTGCCAGAATATTGCCACCTTTTGATACCATGTATCTGCAGTATCCAGAAAGCTGCCCGTTTCACAGGCGACGTTAAAGAAACGCTGACCGACTTCGCAGAAGGTCTCCCAGTCGCTGTCTTCAAGAATTGGTATCAGTATATCCTTCAGACTTGACTGGGGAAGAAGCTCAATCAGCTCTATGAGAGCCGCCCGGTCTTCACTGTCATACACCGAGAATTCTCTGCGCGCATTTATCAGATACGACGCACCTTCAAGAACAACGAGGGCATCAAAAAGAAGGTTTCCCGCATCAAGGAGCTCATTAAAGAGATACTCCTCAAGAAGATGCCTCACATCCCGGTCCGGCAGAGGGCCGCATTCAGAGATAATCCGGTAATATGCCGATGCTTTATAGTACGCCCGTTCAGTAATCTTTTGTGTAAATGTGCGGATACCGTAGAAACTCTTCCATTCCTCCTGATCTGCGTCCCGCCCCTGTTTCTCCCGAATTTCACGGAGCATGGCAACCAGCCCCCTGTTCAGGAAAGACTCGGGGTTTTCCGTAATATACCGATTGAGGGTCTCTACTTTATCCCGCGGTATCTCTACCAGCTTATTAATGATAATATGCCGCTTGCTTTCTTCGAGATGCTCCGTAAGAGACAGAAGCTTTTCTATCTGAATCTTTGAGGAGCGGCGTAAAAGTTTTTCAACGATATACATCAAATGGGCATTACTGAAAAGATGAATTGATTCGATCACCTTCTCTTCATACTCTCCGCTGTGAAGTTCCAAAAGCCCCATAAGACCGCGTGCCATGTCCCCGGGGGTGTTTTCCGGCGTCAGAAGAGATTGGAAAAAGGACGTCGCCCAGCTGCGATCACCGGAACTCTGTTGAGCTATGAGCAGAGCGGAATACAGCTTGTCTTCGTTTGATCCGGCCATAATAAAGCGGGACCACACCAATTCGCGGTATTCACCGGGGAGCTTGTTTGCCCGGTACAGCGAGTAGAAAGCAGCATTTATCACCTTGCTGTTCTCTGAAGACAGCAGTATTTTCAGAATTCTTGCCCGCGGAATATCCGTGAGACTGCCGCATTGATCTGCAATAATTTTCAGGACACCGTAATCCCGCTCATTCCGGGCGATATCCACAACAAGCGCTTCCAGGTCACGCTCTTTTGAGTGCAGGAAGATACGTACAATAAACCGCTTGATATCCGTGCTGTAGTCAGCATAATCCTCGGCAATCTGTATCATACCCTGAATATCCGTACTGCCCAGATTCACAGCCAGATTCATGTACAGGTTGTAGTTTATACTGTTTTTCTTGTAGGTTGCCCCCGTAGTGAGTGTATTGATGTAAGTATTGCGGATTTTCCTGCCATAGTGAAGCATTACCCATGCGGAAATTGTGATGGTTCCCAGAATCAGCCAGATATTATCGCTGTACAACATCAGCAGTACCGCCGAAGTCATAATTGCCGTCGGCTTAATAACCCCTTCAATAACCGTTTTGGCGCGACCCCGTTTTTCCGCATCAATCACAGCAAAAAACATCTGATAAATCGGTGAAAAGAAATTTTCAAAGAAGGTATATCGTACAACCTGCAACAGGAGCAGTAAAACAAAAATGAGGGGTGAGGTCGTATTGCCGCTTGCAAGAAACACCGCAAAGAGGTAGAGGCTGCTTCCCACAAGCAGAGCCCGGGGGAGGTAGAGAAAAACCCGGGTAAATCCCTTTTCATTAATCAGGTCCGGCGTAATTCGGGTTAAAGATACAATTGTTATAAGACTGTGAATAATATAAAAGGTATATTGAAATCCCGCCAGTCCTTCAGAATCACTGTACACTCTGCTGGTGGTCATCCAGAAAAAATAATCCATGAGAAATATTGTAATGTATGTAGCAAAATACAGATTGCTGATATTCTTCACCAGAGGCATGTTAAGTATCTGATGAATATTACGAAGCAGGGGAATACGCGTCTTCTCCTGATCCGGAAGAAATTCCACCGGCACCAGATCGTCCGCATAATACCGGTAAAACCGCCGTGTATAAACATAGGTCAGAGCATAAAGCAACGCCCAGAAGAGAATAATAAATTCGGATGGAAAGGGTATCAAAAGCCCCCGTGATACCACAGAACCTGCAAGACCTCCAATGAACCCCCATGATGCAATTGCAGGAAAGGTCTGTTTTGCCTCCATGGAATCATTTACATCAAC
The DNA here is from genome assembly GCA_051745065.1 of Fibrobacterota bacterium. Lineage (GTDB taxonomy): Bacteria > Fibrobacterota > Chitinivibrionia > Chitinivibrionales > Chitinivibrionaceae > Chitinivibrio. The sequence continues at coordinate 14,747 of JBNJDQ010000022.1, read as the reverse complement.
CGCAGCCGTCCAGAATGTCAAGAAAAGGAGTGTTTTTAAAAGATATGAGAAGGGATAAAGAATCAAAAGCACGGTCGTATGCAGAGTGCTCCCCTTCAACAGAGCTGTAACCATGTACAGGCTGAAAAGACCCAAAACGCCAAAAAATGCGACACGCAGAGTTGCCTTAAGAAAGTCCCCGCGATTCACCGTATCGATTTTGGAAAAAAACAGGGTCGGCAGCAGAAACAGAATGACCCCGTTGAGAAAATTAAGCTTGGAAAGAGCGGTCACCCCGACCTCAGAGACAATCAGAGAGGTAACGCCGGTTTCTCCGACGATTGTCGCCCCAAATATAAAAAACAGAAGCCGCGAAAGCTGACTCTTTTTTGTATCTCCTACCATTGATCTCTTTCTGCTGCAAGTAAAAAAAGGCCGGGATAACCCGGCCTTTATAATATATTACGTCTGAATCAGTTTCAAGAACTCTTTAGAATTCGAATCGTGCACTGATCCGCGTCGAAAGATGATCCATGTTTCCACTCACCAAATTGCTGAACGTATAGAAGAGATCTTCTGCAACCACAGCGTCAACAAAGAGGCGGTCTTCAATGGCAAGGCCCAGACCAAAGGTAATCGTGGGAGATTTCCCGTATTTATCCTTATCTGCACTGCCCGCAAAGAATTCCCCTTCGTTACCGTCTGCGTAGGTTACCTTTGAGAGTTTATGGTGTGCACCGGCACGCCACACAAGCCATTCTGTCAGCATGTTGCGTTCGATACCGACCATTACTTTACCACCGTATTCATTCAGCTTGGCATAGCGCAGGTTATCACTGCCTGTGGTATCAAGAAGAGCAGAGCTGTTATCCTGGTAAAAGCCTTCCATTCCGGCCCAGAAATTACCGCGGTCGATCCGTGTATTCATGCCGAAGCCGGCGTTAAAATCGACGATACGCTCATCACCGCCTTCAAAATTCACCACGTTGGCCTGAATATGAGGGATAAACATGCGGTAGTCATCCAGAGCAGCAAGAAGGCGTGCATCGATGGTATAGGCAATATCGTTATCCATCACAGAACCATCGGGCATATTCTGAGTTTCCTGATACCCGTCAAGGGTAAGGGCAGAAACGCTGACCGAGGCATCGAGCATAACCTTATCCGCGACTTCACCGCTAACACCAAAGCGGCCGTTTGCAACTCGGCTCATGGCGTTGAAATCAGATCCATCGGTGGAATCCTGCATGGCAAGATACCCGCTGAGACCTAGAGTCCAGCCGTTTTTCATGCGGTATGCCGTCAGGAGATCGATCTTCCCGCGAAGATTATCCATATACTGAATACCATCATAGGCAGACTCGGTATCCGCATTCCGGGGAAAGCCGATAAAGTTATCCTCACCGGGGAGCACATAGCCGGTCATGCGGTCATAGCGGTTGAACGCCGCTCCAACGTAGAGCCCCGATGAATCCTCGTTCTGCGACATGTAATAGGTTGCCCCGAAAAAGGGACGTATGGGGTCAGAGTTCTCAAGCTCAAGGGCCTCGTTCGTACCGGTAACAGTATCATGATACATCCCAAGGTCTCCGAAAAGATACCGGCCATAGGAACTGACCAGTGCGGGATTACGAAAGATGGCCGTATAATCTTCGGCCATGAAATACTCCGCTCCGCCCATGGTTTCAACACGGGAATAACTGGCAGCTGCCGGGAGAACACCCCCGACGACCGCTGCAGCAAGTAACATCTTTTTTAACATATTACATCTCTCCATAGATTATTGTGTAAATACAAAGGGATACGTAACCTGGGTCACATCACCGGGAATATCGATGGGACCGAAATTCCACGATTTAATTTTAGTGACCACGGTCTGCTCAAAGGTTTTATCGTTTATTGTAGAACTGACAACCTTACAGCGCAGAACTTTCCCGTGCTCATCAATCGCCCAGTTAACCTTCACTTTACCCTCGATACCGGGCTTAGCCTTCAGGCGACGGTTAAAGGCATATTTCAGAGAAGCCATATTATTACGGACCGTCCGCATAATATTTGCTCTGCTGCGTCCACCGGACATACCACTTGCCGAAGCATTACGCGTTTTGCTGATCTTCTTGGGAGACTTCCGTTTAATCTCCGTGGTCTGCGCCGCATCTGATCCGGAAAGCCCGGAAAGATCCGCCTGTCCGCTGCCGCCGCCGAAACCGGAACTTGATCCCGTTCCACCAAAACCGATACCCGCAGAAGTTGCACGGCCGGCACCACCGCCACCGCCCTGCTTTATACCGGAACTGCCGGATAAAAGAGCGTCAACACCCTTTGCATGCCCCCCACGAGCCAGAGGGTCAGCATTGGCCACATCATTTGCAGTTATAGGCCCGGAAAGACGTCCAAGGACACCTTTCTTCATAACGCGGGACCGGGCACTTCCACCACCGCCGCCGTTATTACGGGATTTTACCTTCTGCTCCTTTTTCGGCTTAAGAGTCTTTTTCTCTTTTTCGATCTTCTCTTTCTTCTTCTTCTTTTCCTTTTTTTCTTCATCTTCAAGGACGACATCTTCACCAAGAGTCACGTTGGGCTTATTCTCATTGGTTTTAAAGAAATCACCTTCGCTGCCGCTGATGAATTTATAGGTTTTAAAGAAAAAACCGATCCAGAAAAAGGCAATGAGTACAATGGGAAGGACAACTTTCAAACGATTTTCCTTCTCAGTATAGAATATATCAGAACGACTGTTCATCGCCTTTACATATTCCTCTTTCGTCAGAAGTACGCCTTCTTCCTCATCCTCCTCATCATCGTCCACACCCGCCGGGCGGGGGGCCGGGGAGTCTCCTGATGATTTAACAGCTGCGTCACCGTCGGCCGCCCCGCTGTTATCTGCAGGAGCCGCACTACCCGCAAGATTCTTGATCACCGCTTCAACCCCAAGGGCATCAAAACGACTTTTCATTTCCTCTGCTTTTTCTTTACTGAAGTCTTTGCCGATGGATATACTCTTGGCGGCAAGGGCTTTTTTCACCTGCTCAGCAGGAGCACCGGACATATTGGCTACCTCGGCAGCAACTCTGTCAAGAGTATCCGTATCGGATGTTCTTTTTAGTATTACCTGAAATGCCATATGTTACTCCTGTCTCGACATAACTGCAAACTTCATTCCCGTAAACCCGGTGCGAGCGCATATTTTCATAATATTATGGACAACCCCCATATGCATACTCTTATCCACCTGGATAATTATCTGCTTCATACTTTTTTCACTGATTTCATTCAGAGCAAAAAGCTGTTTTCTGGCATTCATATGCATTTTAAGGGTATCCTCAAGCATCTGCAGAGCCACGGGCTTATCTTCAGCAGCTGATGTATCAAAGGTAACAAGAATACTGTCAGTAATCTTTCTGATTTCCTCAGTGGAAACCAGCTCTTTATTATCAAGCAGTATCCGGTCAGGAGACACAGCAAGCTGCAATTTTACCTGCTTCGGTTTATCCTTGGCAAGAGAGTTCGGAAGAGAGAGGTTATCCGATGTTGTCAGAATAGAACCGTCAGCAGAGTAACTCTTCAGCAGGAACAGGAGAATAATGGTAAACATATCCATCATTGATGTTATGTTCAGGGCCATTGTATCCTCTCCCAGGGAGTTTCCTGCTCTACCTCTTATTTTCGGCATAGTACATACTCCTTTCCTTAATTTGCTCTCAGGCCATTGAGGGAGAGATTTACAAGTCCTGACTTTCTGGCAACATCCATGATCTGTACAACCTTGTCATAGAAGACCTGCTGCTCGGAAGCAATAATCAGACTGTTCCGGTCTTTGGCCTCTTTATTCCTGGTTCGTACTTCTATAAAGGCATGCTTCAGGATGTCATAGGCAGATACGGGCATTCGCCGGTATTTATCCATATCGGCCACCTTAATAACCCTGCGTGCCTTGATCGTGTCCTGGGGCTCTTTCTCGTCATTCACCACCTTGTACACAACGGAGTCTGTCCGTGTATAGGGACTCATCCGTGTGGTAAAAAGGTAGACCTTGTCTCCGACTTTCAGTTCATCCTCTTCAAGAGGGAAGAATGGGCGATCGCCGTCAAAGGACTTGGTTACATACTCAATCATTCTCAGCCCGCTTGCTGTATCCACATCAAACCGATACCACCCGGTCCAGGCCTTTCCGGTCTTTTCAAAATCTTCCTGATTTATCTCCATAGCACCGAGAAGAATCTCCTGCCGCTCACGCGTTGTAAACTGACCGGCTTCGGAGCGCATTAAAGAATCAGGATATTCCTTTTCAAAAAGATAGTTTCCGGAATCATCGTACATAACCGAATGCTTGTAGGGAAGCGTATCTTTATTATTTGTCGCCCCCGAAACATAGACATGCTTTTCATTGTAATGAATACTCGCAAGCATGGCATTCTTGGTCATCAACGTCATGGCCGTATCCGTCAGGAGAGCCGTAAAGACCATCTTTTCTTCCTGTTTATCTTTCAGATCTTTTTTCTTATCCTGCACATCTGTGGAGGATCCGCGGTTCTCCGGAAGATTAATATCAATTGTCGCAATCTTTGCAAACTGAGCAGAGGCGAGGAGCAGCGGAATAAGCACAACCATGAGGTTCATGAAAGGCTTAAAATCGATGTCCTCAACTTTTATCTCGTTCGTTTTAATTTTATTTGCCATACAATCCTCTACTGAATGAAGCGGGTAACCCCGCCGGGTTCTTACTGTTCAATCAGGTTAATCAGCTTTGCAGTCTTCTCATCAAGGTCTTCAACCACCTTCTTGGAACGCTGGGCAAGAAACCCCTGAATAACAATACCGGAGACACCCACAACAAGCCCGAAGAGTGTTGTTGACATGGCAACAGCAATACCGTCAGCAAGTGCTGTTGAGCGCTTTGCGGCAGGCGCATTCGCCACGGCGTCGAAGGAAAGCATCAGACCATAGATTGTCCCCATAAGACCAATCATCGTAGAGATGTTGGCAAAGACATTCAGCAGGGAAATAAACTTGGTTACCTTCGGCGTTTCAGTTAAAAAGACCTCATCAACGGACTTCTGAACAACCTTGGTGCCTTTGTCACGATTTTCGAGAATGGGAACAATGGCTTTTGCAATGGGTTTTTTTGCATATTTCTTCTGTTTCGAGAACTTGATAGCCTTATCAAATTCACCTTTCTTCAGAAACCTGGAAATACTTGCCATAAAGCTGTTTGTTCCGCCGGCAACACCGTACAGATAAATAATTCGCTCAATGGTCAGGGCAGCAATAATACCGCCAATTACCAGAATAAGCCACATAGCCCAGGCACCGTCTGCCGCTTCTCCGGTCTTCGGATCAACGAAACCGCTTGCAATGTAATCGAGAAAACCTTTGTCAATCCCTTTGCTCATAAGTAAACCCCTTGTAAGAATTTAGTTAGTAGTATTACCGTTACTGTTACCTGAAACATCTATTCCAAGAATCTTCCGATATTCCCTGATCTTAGCCTCTTCCTCTTCAATCACACGGCGAGCATCAGCTTCGATCTCAAGAAGCTCGGTAATCTTCTCTTCAATAGGTATTTCAGAATTGTATATTCGATTAATCTGATCAAGAGACTTCTGCAGCTCATCATCAGTTTTCTTTTTGATGGCCGCAAGACGCGCCTCTTTTGCTTCTGCAGAGTTTTTATACTCTTCGAGTTTTTTATCAAGATCAACAGTTTTATATTCCGATGTAACCTCGTTCATGGTTTCAATCTCAACCATCTCTATCTCTTTCTTGATACTGTCAACCCATTTGTTATTAGCGATATGCAGATCAATTGCACCCTTAAGAGTTTGTTCGTAATAGGGCATTGACTGCGCATAATACTGAAGGAACTGATTATACAGCTCATCCATGTATACCTGCTGCTCCTGCCCGGACAACCCGTCGGGCATTGGAGCGTCACGGTACAGAATACCGATTTTCTTCAGAAGCTGCGCTTTGCGATACCCCGTTTCCACATACAGACGCTTGGCTTTATCGATGTATTCATTATCGATATTTTCTTCCTGCGACTTCTGAATAAGGCGAACGAGGTTTTCCGATGCACGATCGTAAATAACCGGACACACACCCTTCAGAGCCTTGGCCTTGTTTACGATCTTATCCTCTGCATTACCGAAGACCTTTTTCTCTTCGTACATGCGGGCATAGTCATAGTTAAGTTTTGCCAACTGAAAGAGAGCCTTCACCGTCCATTCACGCACCATCTGACCGGCCGCAAGCTGGTATGATTCAAGGGTCGGCTCGATGAGATCCTTCACCTTATCAACCTTCTCCTCAATGACCTTTTCCCGGCTTCCCTTCGAAAGGTCGATCTTGAGAATCTTATTATGATTCAGGCTGCCCTTGGTGTAGTAGGCCTCCGCCCCGAGATGCGGTGCAATCGCCGCTTCATCCTTGTATTCATCATAAATCTTGGTGGCAAGAGACACGTTCAGCTCAGCCTTGTCAAACTGATCCATATCCATGTACGCCCGTGTTGCAAAGACAAGCGCCTTAATCTGCTTGGGCCGATCCCGTGAAAAGCGCTTGGCAAAATCCGCAAAGGCTTCAGCCATATTCTCCTTCTCATCCATTGCCTTGTAGCAATAGCCAATGGAAAAGGCCCCTTCAAGGCCGAGTTTATCCTCGGGAAACTTATCACTGAGGACACTGTACACCTCAATGGCTTTGGAGTAATTCTCCGCCTTGTTCTCATAGAAATCACCTGCACGGTAAAGTGCGTCCGGTGCTTTTTCATGCTGCGGAAAACGCTTGTAAATCTGATACATCATATCACCGCCCTTTTCCGGGGCCTGGGCAGTATCATAATAGTCAGCCGCCGTGGAGTAAAAGGCCACAGCATAGGCGGTGTCACCAATATTCTGCGCACCCTCATACGATACAAGGGCAGCACCGGTGTAATCTTTAATCTTACCGTAATTCCGGGCCGCCCGGCCGTAGGCATTCTTTTTCATATCCTTTTCCGCGGCGTCAGCAAAGAGGGACGGCAGCTGCTCAAACACTGCTGCTGCACTGTCGTACATCTCAACTTCCTCAAAGGAGATACCCGCCTCAAACCAGGCCTGTACTTCATACGGACTTTCAGGATACTTATCCTTTACGGAACGAAAGACCTTTGTTGCAGCAACATGATTACCCTGCTCTGCAAGATATTTACCTTTATTAAAGACTGTCCCCGAGGCAAGCTCAATCATGGTTTCCCGCTTTTTACCCTGCGCAACAAGCATATCGTAGTTCTCCACAGCCCTGTCAAAGTCCTCGTTGGCCGCATAGGCATCTGCCATAAGCTTACGGGCTTCCCAGATCACATCCTCTGCATCGTAGGTGGAAATAATTGTTTTACAATCTTGAATAGCAGCAGTATAATCTTCACCGTCAAACTCAACATCAGCTGCAAGCAAAAGAACCTTTGGCGCCATTTCTGCCTGGGGGAACCGCTTTTGATAGGAGTGGATGTAGTTTAGAAATTCCCTGGTGGACGCCAGTTGGTAGGACGCCTTATCATCCAGCCCCTGCGCTTCAGTTTCCTTCTTACGCAACTCACTGAGGTTGGCAATGGCGTTGTACCCGGCCTCTTCCTGGGAAATATCATTCACACTCTTTTGCTGTTCTTTGCGCAACTCCTCAACCATTTCGCGGCTCATACCCACGGTATCGCCCAGCTCCGGCGAGTATTCGGGAAACGCAGAAAGATCCGCCTGTGCAACGTGGTCGTAGTAATCCGCCGCTTTCCGGTACTGGTTCAACGTACTGTAAGCTTCACCGGCATAGTAGTGAAATTTATAGTTTTTCCACTGCTCCTCGGGATAATCCTCGATGAAGCGATTATACATGGCGAGGGCTTTGCGATAATTTTCACGACCCTCTTCCGTGGGCTTTCCTGCATCCGTGGTGTCTTCCTGTGCCTCCGTATGATAGTACACAGCAATGGAAGATATCGCCTCTTTTACCTGATTTTCCGCCTTGGCAAGGGCAATGCGATTGCCCTGATTATTTCTGATCCAGCTGCTGTTGCGGCTGTAATCACTCACCAGTTTTTCCCGCGCAGCATTAGCTTTGGCGTATTTCTTATTGATAACATGGGAGTTAACAATCTTCATCTGCGCTTCGGGCGCCCGCTCAAAATTGGGATATTTTTGAATAGCCGTCTCCAGAGCGACGATAGACTGCTCATACTGACCGTGGTCGAAATTCTTGAAACCCACGTTATAGATCACCGTATCTTCATAGGAACGGCCACCTTTTTCCTGAAAATAGGAGATCGCCCGCTCCGCCCCTTTGGGCATATCCGAAAAAGTTATGGCAAGGTACTCTATGGCCTCGCTGCGCAGATCACCGCGGGGAAATACACCGCGATCGCAGTTATCAACATACTCTCCAAAGAGCTTCGCCGACTTGTCAAGGTCACCGATATTGTAGTAGATCTCGGATTTACGGTAATGCGCCATTTCATGGTTAATGGGGCTTACTTTACTCATATCCATTTTTTCAAGATGAGTCAGGGCTTCACGCTGCTGATGCTGAGTGTAGAGAATCTGGGCAATACGAAAATGCGCCGTGGGCACCAGCTTGGAAGAGGGGCGCTGCTTCACAATCTGCATAAATGCAGCTTTCGCTGAATCAATATCACCCTGCAGATCGTAGATACCGCCGATCTGGTAATAGGCATTGGCCAGCTTGTTTGAGGCGGGATATTTCTGTACTGCTTCCTTATAGGTCTCAAGAGCCTTGCTGTAATCAGGAACCGGGGCAACAGGACGCGGGCCCATGGGATTTTTATCCCATTTTGCAAACTTCTCTTCATACTGGTTCTGCGCATTGACGTAATCGTTTCGGGCCTTCTTGTAGTAAAGCCGCGCCAGAGAATATGCCGCATCAGCACAGAGATTTTTCTGAAACCCCGTGGGGTTCACACAGCCGCTCATGGTTTTCTCATACCGTGCAATAGATTCTCTCACACCGCGTGCAGACTGGGCATCTGTTGATGTTGCAGACTGCTGATGCAGTTTCGCCTTCTCTTCACGGATTTTCTTCAGCTTTTCCAAAAGCTCTTCACGCGATTCCCCTGTTGTCTGCACGGGAACGGCAATGAACAGCGCTGCAAGAATAAGGAACAGATTGTGTATTCTTTTCATAACGTGAACTAACTCCTTAACTGCATACGTTTCTTAGCAATACTCATTAAAAATAGTAATTTAAATTAAATCGTCATCTTTTGCTTATATTTATTTTTTTTTTGATTTTTTTATTTTAACGGGTTTCTGCTACAATTGCCGTTGTAAATTTACGTGCTGCATCCTGTGCGGCCTTCTCTGTTGCAGCAATTCCGACGACAGTTGACCCTGATCCGCTGAGGACTGCTGCATCACAGCCGGCCCTGCATAGATCCCGCTTAAGTGCCTGTATCTGCGGAAATGACCGATCCAGGGACACCTCAAAATCATTATGTACAGCACGGCACACCCCATCGTAGTCCCCTGCAGCAAGAGCCTCTTCCATGGTTGTAGTCAGGGCGGTATTCCTTCCGGTCTTTTCATAGTTCAGCCCGCCGTAGGCCTCTTTGGTGGAAACCCCGAACGAAGGAATCACCAGAACATACCAAAGCTTCAGCCCCGTGGCAATTGGCCGCAGTACCTCTGTAGCTTCGCTGTCAAAGGCCGTACCGCCGTAAAAATAAAAGGGGACATCCATGCCGAGGGTTCGCCCCATGCGGACAAGATCCTGCCGTGAACAGCCCAGCCCCCACTGCTGCGCCGCGCTGCGCAGAACCGCCGCCGCATTGGTGCTGCCGCCCGCCAGCCCTCCCTGCACGGGGATTCGCTTAATTATTTCCACCACGAAGGAGTCCTTCCGACCGAATTCGCGCCGCAGAAGCTCCACGGCCTGCCAGCAGATATTGTCCTCGTTGACAGGCACATCAGGGTGACTGCAGATAATACCGGTTTCCTCTGCAGGATGGAGGATAATATCATCGGCAAGGGAAATTTCCTGTTTGATAATTCCCAGTTCGTGGCGCCCCGCTGCCGGCCCGGAAGACAACTTCCGAATGACATCCAGGGCAAGGGTCAGCCGTGTATACGATCGTGTCCGTACAGGGTTACTCATTGTATTCTATCCATTTCCATATTTTAAAATGCCCGCGGGAATCTTTTTTAAGCAGAAAGTACTGTCCCTCGATGGTAAATATCTTTTTGCCCGCCCCAAACATGGCCGGTGCAGTAATTACTATCTCCGCATTGCCGGTTTTGGCTGCGACATACTCAAACGAGGAAGAATCCGCCGGCGTCCCGTCCGCGGAGAAATAGTCAAGGCTTTCCACAACAAGGGATTTACCAAAATAGAGATCCTCCACGCCGGAAAAGAGGTTCTCATGAATCTTTCGTTCACGGTCGTAGCTGAGGGGAACATACTTGAGTTCCCGGGGAACCGCCGCATCAAAGACGACAGTATCGGGGATGGTTTCCGCACCGAAAGGGAAGTCAACCGTGGAGGTCACGGGCACATAGATGTAGGAGCGAAACTCAGAGGTATCGTACACAACCTGTTCAAAAAGAGATATCCGCCGTTTTTCGTAGGCCTCCTGCAGCAGGGCAACCGCATCTTTGGGCGTGGCGGCGCCGGCGGCACCTGCCGGCAGATCCGTTTCGGGCCAGAAGGGATTAAAGCACCCTGTACAGAGAAAAAGGAGTGAACTAATCACTGTACTCCGGATGAAAAAAAGAGAGGTCCGTCTCGATCTCATCGGTCTCCCATCGTGTAATCTGCCACTTATCTACGGTACTGTACGTAATATACATATTGAAACTCTCTTCAACAGTATCTTCCCCCAAATTAATACGGGCGGTTCGTGTGGGCAGCTGATATTCCGCTCCGTCCCGGCCCAGATAATCTGCGGAGTCACCGCTCCAGACAACCCGGGTTGAATCGTACTGACTCTGAATGGTTTCCAGACGACGGAGGAACTCATCACGCGGCCATTCAACTCCGCGGCTGTCCACAAACACAAAGGCCCCGCTCAGGATATCATCATACCCATAGCCTGCGGTAAACTGCTCCCGATCACTGCGGATCAGACCGTCCAGACCGCTGGGATCAACACTCAGTCCTCCGCCGTCATCGGGGTGAGGCGGATCATCCACCGCAAAGAGGGCGCATCCTGTACAGGTAAGAAAGAAGATTACAAAAAAAGCACCCCGTATCATATCACACCTTTCCTGATACAGTCACGGAAAGATCCCACCGATTGCGATACGGCGTCTTACCCACCGTAAAAAACCGGCGGATTTCTCCGCGCACATCCATAAACGTCCCTCCAGTCCACGTACCGGAAAGAGCGGGCGTTACCACGCGGTACACCCTGCTCTGGTCATAGGACTGGCTGCCATAGTTCCAGTCATAATACCGTGTAACACGTCCTTCAGTAAAAAACCGAATTTGCCCGGTCTCCTCCCGGCGCCACCGAATGCCGGCACCACCGGCGCCTTCACGGCTGCGGCGGGTAATGCGGTAGACAAGATCCTGCAGATCGCCGTTGTCGTAGTTGTACAGGCGCCCCTCGCCAAGGAGGGCACATTCGTCGGAAAGACGGTACTCCCCGCTGCTGCGTACAAAAAAGGTCCGTTCATGAGTGGAATCACCGTAGACATACTCCAGAGATTCCGCACCGGCCCCGGCCCGCACCTGGGCCGTCGCGTTTTGCCCCGTGTAGGATGCGCCGCTTTCCAGGCTTGCCAGGGTCCGCTCAAAACTGCGCGCACTCTGGGAGGGATGCATGAAATAACTCCGTTCCCGCAGGGCCGACCACCCCGCAGTGAGGGAGAGGGCATCACTCACGCCCCATTCCAGATTGAGGGAGCGGGTAAGAAACTGCTTCTCCAGATCCATATTCCAGGAAACAGAATCCACCGTGCGCGGATAGACCTTCTCTTCGCGCATGATATCCAGCTTTCCTGTCAGGCTGATTCTGCGGGGAAAGCGAAGAGTCACCGCTGTCTTGTAGGTCGGTGAAAAGATGCGGGCATCGCGGATGGTGTGCACCCGCTGCAGGCTGTCATAATACGGGCTTTGCCGATCTTCTCCGCGATAGAGATGCGTCACCTGTGACATCACCGCGGAAAATGCATTCTCCACGGTAACCGTGGAATCACGCAGATCAAGGGCGGGCAGGGAGATTCCCGGCTCCACACTGCGGCGAATGCGGCTGACACGATCTTCACGAAAAGGGTAATAGTAGAATTCCTGAAAAAGATCCAGAGAAAGATGAGGATCCGGCAGGGCATCAAAAAGATTCAGGGAAAACCCGCGGCAGTCAAGATCAAAGGCGGTTATATTGTCCACCCGCACGGGCACCGTCTCCAGGTTTCCCGAATACCCGTACACATTGCCCACGCGGCCGTGGATGAGCGTATCTGAGAGATGCACCCGCAGGCTGTCCCAGACCGACCGCGCGCCGCTTCGCCAGGCAAGGCTCCCCACTCCGCTGGTAACCCGCGTGTTCACCCCCTGATTCATGTACCGTCCCGTAACAGCCCCCTCTGCAAAAAGGGGAATATCCGGAATGAGCGCCCTGGTATCACTCCCGCCGGCAAAGGTAAAATAGCCCCCCAGATCCGTGGTGGTACTGTCCATGGAGGTGGAAACAAAATCGCGCTGCAGGTCATTACTCCAGACATCCATACTCATACCGCCGCTCAGCTCCAGGGGAATTCCCCACAGACGGCTCTCCACGGACGGCCCGAGGGACAGAGACGCCACGCCGTAGCCCGGCACAGCAATTCGCCGATTGATGTAAAAGGCGGGCTTCCACTCCACACCGAAACCGCCGGCAGGAGTCATTCGCAGAAGCCGCCCCTTCGCCGTCAGATGATGACGGGAGGTCTTCAGATCACTGTCGTAATCCAGATCATAATAGGCGTTTTGAGAAAACACACGGGACGGGCCGACCCGCTCCATATTCCAGGAACTGCGCAGATCAAGGGAATTGAGATAGTAGGACACATCCGTACTGTACTGGTGCACTGCGGCGGAATCCGCCCCGTACAGCACAGCCGCGCACAGCAGCAGCACTGCTATCGCCGTTTGTAGAGTTCCACCCATTGATCCGCCCTGAGTGATTCCGCCCGCACCGATGGATCGAGACCGCAGGCAGCCATATGCTCACGGAGTTCATCCTTCGATGAGAAGTAACTGCCGATGGTATTCACCAGTTTTTTCCGCCGCATGTTGTAGCCCGCCGAAACAAAGCGAAAGAAATCGGGCCACTGCGCCCGGGGCAGGCGGGTGTATCTGTCCGGGTCCGGACAAATCTGAAACACGGCAGAGGTCACCTTCGGCTTGGGGAAAAAGGCCCCCGGGGGCACATCAAAGAGGGTTGTGGGCTGCCCGAAATAGGAGCAGAGGATGGTTGAGAAGCCGATGGTTTTATTGCCGGGCTGAGCACAGATTCGCTGGGCCACCTCTTTCTGCACCATACAGGTAAGGCTTTTGAGCCGCTCCGGCGCAAAAAGGATCGCCTTGATAATCATGGCCGCCGCATTGTAGGGCAGGTTGCCCACGGCATGCCAGGGCTCCCGGAGTGAATGGTAGTCGTATTTTGCCCCGTCTCCCCAGGCGATTTCTGCATTTTTCCGTCCTGCCGTAAGTTCCTCCAGGTAGGGAGCGAGGTCGCGGTCCCGTTCCACCAGAAGCAGGGGGTTTTCCTTTTTCAGCAGATGCCGGGTCAGAGCCCCCTTGCCCGGTCCGATCTCAACAATCTGCTCCCCGGGCTGTGCAGGGACGGCATTGACAATGCGCTCGATGTAGTACTCCACGGTCAGAAAGTTCTGCCCAAATCGTTTATTCGGTATATGCCCGGCCACAGATGCTCCGTTTCAGCTGATATCCACTCTTCCCCTAAATATAAGAAAAAGACCGCCCCGTGATTACATTTTCTCTGTCTCCGCAGTAATTGAAGAAGATATCATTTCTTTTTCGTCGGGAAAAACCACAAAGAACGGGCGTGTCCACGCCCGCACCTCCCTGAAGAATCAGCTCGGTGCAGGCGCGGTCGGGCCCTTCCGGGGCGGCGCTGACGCTTGGTGCTGCGCACGGCTGCCGCCCCCCTCCGGTCCCTCACGCGGTTGTCCCGAACATTCTGCCGCAGAGGCGGTACAATTGATTCGGCCACCATGGCCAGGCGGACACGGTGCGCCATACCCTGACAATCAACACGGAACAAAGGATTCTGTAGGGGTGTTCGAGAGAACATCCTCATTTACCGCATCATTTCCCCATCAAAAGAGAGACGCAATGAATTGACGTCTCTACAGGGCATTTGCATGCCCGCATCGATTCGGCCACCATGGCCCGGGCGGACACGAGGCCCGCGCCCCGACACCATAATTACATCCCTGCAACCATCCCTGTAGAGGTGGGGCTTGTCTCCACCTGGCAGGCCCCAGAATACCACCATTGTCTAAACCATGATTATATGTTTGCACACCATCGCCCGTAGGGGTGTTCGGGAGAACATCCTTATTTACCGCATCATTTCTCCATCAAAAGAGAGACGCAACATGTTGCGTCTCTCCAATACACAAATTCACCGACAATTGATTCGGCACCATGGCCAGGCGGACACGAGGCCCGCCCCTACACCATAATTACATCCCTGCAACCATCCCTGTAGAGGTGGGGCTTGTCTCCACCTGGCAGGCCCCAGAATACCACCATTGTCTAAACCATGATTATAT
>JBNJDQ010000021.1:0-23189 GCA_051745065.1 Fibrobacterota bacterium | reverse complement strand
CTTCGTTCATTCTCCCGCAACCTTCCCCATACCATGAGCCAGGTCAGCACGATAAACTACGGCAACCACCACGGATACTTCGCCGGTATTCGCATCAACGATGACAGTACCCGCAATCTGATGCTCTGTGACGAAAGAACAGAAAACCGCCTGACTATTCTCTCCGGTTCCACCCTTGCATCGGAAATTATCGCATCCTATCCCGATTATGATCCGCGGATTCGTCCATGGTACACCTTTACCGATGCCCCCACAACCTCCGCATGGACGCAGATCTATACCAATATGGACGAAAAAATGGAACTGACCATCACCCATAAGACAGCCCTGCGCGACAGCACCGGAAATCATCTGGGAACCACCGCCGTTGATGTTAAGCTTAATCGCCTGCGCGACTTTCTGCGAAGTGAAAAAATCAGCTCACAGGGTATTGTGTACATCACAGACAGCAGGGGAAGGCTGATTGCGCACTCCGAAAAAGGGCTGTCCGGAATGAGTCCGGATACAGCACGTCCCGCCGCGGCAGAATCCCCTCTTCCCCGAACCCGGCGCATTGCCGCAGCTCTTCAGAAAAGAGAACCCAATCGAATCCACGAAGTAACCATGGACTCCCAGCGTATCCTTGCGATTCAGAGTGCCTTTACGGAAATACCCGGCCTGAAGTGGTACATTACCGCAGCGATTCCGGAAGAACAGATCATGGGAGGTATTAAACAGCGACAAAAGACTGTCCTGACGGCAGTTATCCTTTTTATTCTTGCCGGCATGGGCACTGCCATGATTTTGATACACCGTCTCCTTCGGCCGATTGTCACAACAGCGGAATCGGCATATCAAATCTCCCTGGGGAAATGGAACACCCCGATTCCTCCCTCAAAGCATGTTATACGGGAAGTACACACCCTGATGTCGGCAATCCGGGCGATGCTTCTCGCCATTACCCGCCGCGAAGAAAAGCTCACCCGTGCCCGGGACCATCTCGAAACAAATCTGAATGAACTGAATGCCGCCCTGGAAAAAAACCGCGCTCTTCTGGAAGCAAACCCGGATATTCATCTCATCTTTGACCGTACGGGGCGAATCATGGACTGTCATCCCCGCAATAATGACCCGCGCCATATCATGGCACCGAAGGAGTTTCTCAATAAAACCGTTGATGATCTTTTTGCTCCGGGTCCGGCCCGTCTCACCCGCAGTAAAATCCATGCCGCCCTGGCAACAGGGCGTATGCAGTTTGCAACATACGAGATGTACGTGGAGGGAAAACACACCTATTATGAGTCCCGCTATATCAGCATGAACGGGGACCGTGTTCTTGCAATTGTCCGAAATATCACAGATGCCCGGGAAACGGAACTGGAAAAAGAAGCATTGCAGGGGCAGCTCCTGCAGATCCAGAAAATGGAATCCGTGGGACGTCTTGCGGGAGGTATTGCCCACGACTTCAACAATATGCTCAGCGGTGTTATCGGCGCGGCACAACTGCTGAAAGAGGAACCGGGGCTCACGGATGAACACCGGGAGTTCATCGATATGATTCTGACCGCCTCCCGGCGCGGTGCCGACCTCACCCACCAGCTCCTGACATTCTCGCGCAAGGAAATGAACACCAAGACCACCGTCCATTGCGCAGATCTCATACGCGAGACAGTCCGTATTCTCCGGCGAACAATCCCCCGGGAAATCACCATCACCGAAACCATCAACAGCTCCGAAGACACGGTGTGCGCAGAACCGACACTTTTGCAGAATGTTTTGCTCAACCTCGGTATCAATGCAAGCCACGCCATAGAAAAACACGGCAGTATCACCTACACTCTGCACTCCCGAACTCTCGACGAAACCGATTGCAGACGCAGCCCCTTTGATATCACCCCGGGCAGTTTTGCTGAAATCATTGTGGAGGATACGGGCAGCGGAATGCCGCCGGAGGTTCAGGAGCATATCTTCGAACCATTCTACACCACCAAGGAACAGGGCAAAGGAACCGGCCTCGGCCTTTCCACAGCGTACGGGGTTATTCAGGACCATAACGGTGCTCTTTCTGTAACCAGCGAAGTCGGACGGGGCACAGCGTTTCATATTCTTCTGCCCCTGCACGTCGGCAGTGAACAGACTCCCACCGCTGATATGGAACCTCCTGTGCAGGGCGAAGGAACTGTTCTTGTGGTTGATGATGATGCAATTATCCGCAGGGTGCTCAGCTCCCAGCTCAGCAGTCTCGGGTACACCGTACTCTCTGCAACCGACGGAAAGGAGGGGCTGAAGATTTTTCACAAACACCGTGCAGACATTACAGCAGTTATTCTTGATATGATGATGCCCGTCATGGACGGTGAAGAAACCCTGAAACACCTCAGAAAACAGGCGCCGAACCTGCCGGTGATTATATCATCGGGATTTACCGGCAGTGCCTTTGTGCAAAATCTGAAAAAAAGCGGTGCTGCAATTTTCCTTGAAAAACCCTTTACAATATCAAAACTGAGCCGGGTTCTGCGGAATATTCTGTAAGGACCGCTCCTGCTGCAGTTTTCAGCAGACGCGGCAAAAAATGGTGCAAAATACTGAAATCCATTGGAGCAGACATTTTTCAGTCGAGATTATAATCCAAAAGAGCATCTTTGAGCTCATCCTCTTTTGATTTATTCACCACAAGGCCGACAATGCCGACAACGGTCCCCGTGCTGAACAGAGCAACGCCGGCCTCCTGACTGCTGTTGATTACCGCTCCCCCGCCACCCATGAGGGCCAGGCCGCTCAGAAAGGTGATCAGGCCGCCCCGCTGACGGCGCTTATAGGTGTCAAGATGCTCCATGGACGCCTCGCTGTCCGCGAGATCCACCATGAGATGATCATAGTCAGCACGGATCAAATCAAAGTTATCCGGTTCACTGTAGAAATAGACTTCCTCCTCTTTGGTGGTGGTAACACCGACGGAAGCACCGGTGCCGTACCCATGCCCTCCGGCCGTGAACCCGTTATTCTGACCGGGCATGGTTGTGGTGGAAATATCACGCTTGAGATAGATCTGAATATTTCCGGAATCGATACGGGTGGCAAAGTCGATATCCCTGTCGGGAATTTTCACCCGCAGATCCTGATCATTCCAGTAGCGGACCACACTGTCCACCACAAGAGTATCGGATCCGTCCAGAATCAGACGCGGATGTCCGAAAAAGGGATTTTTCTCACGGATATCCCCCTCCATACGGGTGCCGTCATCAAGAACCAGCCAGTCATTACCGGCCTGAAGGGAACATACGGAGAGCCAAAGAACACACAAACACAGTCGAAACATGAAAACTCCTTTATATAAACAGGGATACAGTTCAAATTATGCGGGTATCATCCGCCGGCACCGGCCATACTGACCAGAGACACAACCGCAGCGATGTCCACAGCTATGAGTGTCCAGGATACTTCATCAAATTTCTTTTCAATCAACTTAATCACCGTCCAGCTGAGAAGCCCCCAGATAATTCCGTTGGTAATGGAATAGGTCAGGGGAATCAATGTCAGGGCAAGAAAGGCGGGAATGGCATCATCCATACGGTTCCAGTTGATGTGCAGCACCGGTTTAATCATAAAAACGCCCACCAACACCAGCGCCGGAGCGACGGCAAGATCGGGAACTACTTTCAGAAGCGGTGAGAAGAACATAAAGGGCAGAAAAAGCAGCCCCGCAACCACTGCGGTCAGTCCCGTTCGGCCGCCTTCTTCGATCCCGGCAGAGGATTCTATAAAAACGGTGCCGGAGCTGGTGCCGAAAAGGCCGGCGCTGATCGTGGCGAAGGAATCCACAATAAGAGATTTGCGAATATTCAGGGGCTGTCCGTTCTCGTCCTTAAGATCCGCAGCTTCGGAAACCCCCATGAAGGTGGAAAGGCTGTCAAACATATCCGTAAAAAGAAAGGCAAAGATAACATTCCACAGTGAAAGGCGCAGACTGCCCGCTAAATCAAGAGAAAAGAGCAGGGAGAAATCGGGCATACGGAAGAAGCCTTCCCAGACAACCACGGGATCACCGCTGCCCCAGAATCGACCCAGGGGAATGGCCAGGAGACTGGTTACCGCCACACCGAAAATCAAGGCTGTTTTATAGCGTTTAACAACAAGGATGGAGGTAACTGCAAGACCGATAAGAAACGTTACAATCCGCAGATTCAGAGGAGCCATGGCAACAAGGGTATCCTCGTTGGGAACCACAAACCCCGCATTTTTAAGGCCGATCAGACTGATAAAGATCCCGATTCCCCCGGCAACACCAAAGCGAATCTGCCGGGGAATGGCCCTGACAATATGAGTACGGATATTAAAAACCGAAAGCAGAAGAAAGACAACCCCCGACCAAAACACTGCTCCCAAAGCTGTCTCCCAGGATAAATCCATTCCCTTTACCACGGAGTACGTAAAGAAGGCGTTAATCCCCATGCCCGGGGCAATCACCATGGGTGTATTGGCATAGAGTCCCATCATAATCGAACTGAAGGCACTCACCAGAACGGTCGCCGTAAGCACGCCGTTATAGGGCATGCCCGCATCGCTGAGTACGGCAGGATTTACCACAATGATGTACATGGTTGCGAGAAAGGTTGTGATCCCTGCGATTATCTCAGTCCGGACGGTCGACCGCCCCTGCATCCTGAAGAGTTTCTCACCCATGGTATTCTCCTTTGAAGAGCCCGTACACAGACCCCTGAAAATACCACATTCCACCGTTGCGAGGAAAGGAATTTTACCGCAGCACACCATTGCCGAACAGGGTATATAAAAAAGAGGTCCACTCAGATAGCCCCCGGCAGAGATCACCACCTCCCGCAGTTGTCGCGGACTAAGCAACGATCACCATTCTGCTCACGCGGTTATCGCGGACTGAGCAACGATCACCATTCTGCTCCCGCAGTTGTCGCGGACTGAAGAACCATCACCATTCTGCTCCCGCGTTCGTCGTGAGCTAAAACTGGATCTGAATCTGCTCCCACGCTCGTCGCGAGCTAAAAAGGGATCTGGATTTGCTCCCGCGTTCGTCGCGAGCTAAAAAGGGATCTGGATTTGCTCCCGCGTTCGTCGCGAGATAAAAAGAGATCTGGATTTGCTCCCGCGCTCGTCGCGAGCTAAAACTGGATCTGAATCCGCTCCCGCGCTCATCGCGGACTAAAACAGGATCTGGATCTGCTCCCGCGCTCATCGCGGACTAAAACAGGATCTGAATCCGCTCCACGCGGTTATCGCGAAATAAAGAACAATCACCATTCTGCTCCGGTCTTCCACGGAGAAGAGAATGCAATACCTCTCTTTTAGGCAGACCATCCCCCTTTGGCGGAATAAATAACTATTTTAGTAACAAAGGTTAAACAGAAAAAATCTGGAGGAAAATATGGCGAAGAAACCACTCTGTCTGATTATCAGAGACGGCTGGGGACGTGGTGCTGGAGACAGCACAGACCTGATTGCAAGCACTCCCACCCCTCATGCCGATGCATACGAAGCAGCAAATCCCACAACCCTTATCGATACATCGGGGCTTGCCGTGGGCCTGCCCGAAGGTATCATGGGCAACAGCGAAGTGGGACACCTCAACATCGGCGCAGGCCGTGTTGTGTACCAGAGTCTGACACGCATTGAGAAAGCCGTTGATGACGGTGATTTTTTCAATAACGGCACTCTTATCAAAGCAATCACCATCGCAAAAGAGAAGAAGAGCACCCTGCATCTTCTCGGCCTGGTTCAGGACGCCGGTGTCCATGCAAACACAAAACATGCCTTGGCCATTCTGGAGGTTGCCAAAAAAGAAGGCCTCGAAGATGTTGTGGTGCACGTAATCACGGACGGCCGGGACACACCGCCGAAATCCGCACAGAAACACGTACAGTTTCTGCAGGACGGTATCGACCGCATCGGCATCGGTCGGATTGTCACCCTCAGCGGCCGCTATTATACTATGGACCGGGATAACCGCTGGGACCGCACAGAGCTGGCCTATCGCGGAATAATGGAAGGCAAAGGCACAGAGGTTTCCGACTGGAAAACGGGCATCGAAGACGCGTACGCTGCCGGTGAGAATGACGAATTCATCAAGCCCCGTATCATCGATTACAACGGTGTTGGCAGTGATGATGTCATGCTCTTCTTCAATTTTCGCTTTGACCGGACCCGCCAGTTTACCAAGGCTGTGGCGGAACCGGATTTCTCCGAATTTGATACCATCGAACATAATATTCACTTTGTTGCCATGACCCATTACTACGACAACGGTAACTTTGAAGAGATGTTTCCGGAGCAGAACATCGTCAATAACTTCGGCGACACGCTGGCTGCTGCCGGCCTCAAACAGCTTCGCTGTGCGGAAACGGAGAAGTTCGCCCACGTAACCTTCTTCTTCAACTCTCTCAACAATGATCCCTGCGACAATGAGGACCGCATTCTTGTAGACAGTCCCAAAGTGGCCACCTATGATCTGCAGCCCGAAATGAGCGCCCATGAAGTACGGGATAAGCTGGTCAGCGCCATTGAAAGCGATACGTACGATGTGATAATCACCAACTTTGCAAACTGCGATATGGTGGGGCACACGGGAATTCCCGAAGCAATTAAGAAAGCTGTCAGCACCATCGATGATTGTGTGCACGATGTTGTGGAAGCAGTGCAGAAAAAGGGCGGTGTCTCAATACTGACGGCGGATCACGGGAATGCTGATCAGACCGTTTTGGAAGATGGTTCACCCATGACGGCCCACTCCAAGAACCCCGTTCCGCTCACCATTGTCGGTGCTGAGGATATCAGCGAACTGAATTCCGGGGGAAGCCTCTGCGACATTGCTCCGACCTGCCTGGATATTCTCGGCATGGAGCAACCTGCGGAGATGACCGGAAAGAGTCTGATCAAAAAACAGAAATAATACGGTTTCAATAAATAAGGACGGGCAGCTTGAAAAAGCTGCCCTTTTGCATCCCCGCATTTTTAAGGTGGGAGGGGTAAAAGAAACGGGGACACACATATAATCTACGTTTTTTCCGGGTAAAAGTCCACAGTTTTTAATTTGTCTTCCCATTTTTCCTGCAGGCAACAGGTTTATTCTGCCTCTGTCCCCTGATTTACCTGCAACGGTGCAATCTCTTCTCCCCAATAGATTGTCTGATGCGGAAAAGGGATCTCAATATTCTCTTCATCAAACCGATCTTTCACTCTTTTTCTGAATTCACGGGCAACAGCCCACTGCTGAATTGGCTTGGTCTTCAAACGTATTTTAATATCAACAGAACTGTTATTCAGTTCATCCACTCCAAGAATTTCTGCGGGTTCCAGCATCAGTTTACCAAACTCAGGATCCCCATGGAGCTTCATGGAAACATCTTCGATAACAGAAATAACGTGATCAATTTTCTCTTTATAGGCAACTCCAATCGTTACCACCGCCGCGGACCACTCCTTGGTCATGTTGGCCAGAGTGTCAATTTTACCATTTTGAAACACATGCACCACACCGGAGAAGTCACGCAGAACAATGGTCCGCAGACCCACCTTTTCAACTAACCCGCCTGTCCCGTTTATGACACCGACATCACCCTTTCGAATATGATTCTCCAAAAGGATAAAAAACCCCGAGAAAAAGTCACGCACCAGATTCTGTGAACCGAAACCCACGGCAATACCGATAATCCCGGCACCGGCAATGATCGGTGCGATATCAATGCCGATCTCCTTGAGAACAAGGATTGTCGCAATAACCAGAATGGTAAGGCGGGCAACGGTCTGAATAATGCTCATGAGAGTATCCAGGCGTTTTTCCTCCTCATCCATGTCACGTGACTCATCGGAGGCCATATTTTTGAGCAGGGTCGGCTTCAGACGTATAATCAAAGAGGCAATAACCTTATTGAGCACCAGGGCAAAGACAATAATAAACAGAATCAGGGGCAGGTGATTGCTCGCCCAGGTTCCGAATTTTTCAAGATACGTACTGAGAAAATCTTCTGAAAACAGAGTATTCACACATCCTCCTTGGTAAATTATTCAACAATTTGACGATAATTTTCATACAGCTTTTTTATATTTCGCACATAGACAACCGGTTCCGAACCGCGGCAGTACCCGTAGCGTACAGTTCGGTAATATTCCGGTTTTGCAAGCAGGGCTATGGTACGCTCCACATTCTCCGGCCACCTGTCGGGATCGTATCCGAGACGGCGCGCAAGACGGCGCGCATCCAGAACATGCCCGTACCCGGCATTGTACGAAGCCAGGGCAAAGCTGAAACGTTCGGACCGGGGAATATCCCGGGAAAACCGATTCATGAGGTAATTCAAGTAGGATACGCCCGCGTAAATATTTTTTTCAGGATCCCGTATATCACCGCTGATATACTGCCGGGCCGTGGCGGGCATCAGCTGCATCAGTCCCGTTGCCCCCACCCAGCTTTGGGCATTGGGATCAAAGCGTGATTCCTGAAAGATCTGGGCCGCCACAAGACGCCAGTCAAATGTATGCGGCTGTGCTTCATCGCGAATGAGCGTATCGTACACAGAAAGACGATTATGAATATCCGCACGCATCTCATAGGCCTGAGCCCGGTTTTTCCGGGCAAAATATTTATTATACAGCATATTGTAATGCAAACTTCGCGGGCGATATTTTCCGGTCGTAAAGAAGCTGTCAACAGCGGCCTGCAGGCGGGGATTATCCCGGCGAAGAGCCCAGGCAATCTCCCGCGTTCCGGACACGGGAGGACCGACCTTCAGGGGGCGACCGTGATTCTGCTCTATGCCGGCCAGATATCTGTCACAGATTGTCAGATCATGATGCCCTTCGGCAAGATCCCAGAGTATCTCTTCCGTCTCCGTATCCACAGCAAGCCCCTGAATTTTGAACGAAGAATCCGTCACCTCAAGAAGTGAATCCAGAGTTTTCTCATAGGCGCTGCCCCGCCGCACGGCGACCGTTCTGCCGGCAAAATCCGCTACTGATGCAACCGGCGGTGTACCTTCTTTCCATACAGGAACCTCGCGGGTCTTCATGTATGGGGCGCTGAAGGCAAAATCCTCACGGCGCGCATCCGTTGCCGTGATCGTTGCAGCAGCA
Organism: Fibrobacterota bacterium; assembly: GCA_051745065.1. Classification (GTDB taxonomy): domain Bacteria; phylum Fibrobacterota; class Chitinivibrionia; order Chitinivibrionales; family Chitinivibrionaceae; genus Chitinivibrio. Next base: position 14,111 of record JBNJDQ010000021.1, on the reverse strand, counting down.
ATATCAGCCCGGCCTTCTGCAATCCAGGAAAGCAGTTCACGCCGATCATCAGCCACAAGCAGTCGAAGAGTAAGATTATGCTTCCGGGCAAAAGCCTTCATTAACTCAAAGTCGAACCCCACTTCTTCTCCGCGGTATATCCAGTAGGACGCAGCATTATTGCGCGTTACGAAACGTATCACCCCGCGGCTCTGAATGGAGTCCATATCCCCGCGGGAAAGGCGGTTTACTTCTCCCGTTACGGCATGTTCTTTGAGATATGTATCAAGTATTTTTTTCAGGCCCTCACCGTCTGGGCGGACATACCAGCATACATCGCGGTAATCCGACACCGGCATAAGTGTATCGATCCCCGGCAGATAGGCCATAACTGCACGGGCGATATCAAGATCGCACAGAGTGTAGGTGTATTTCTTTTCCGCAATACCGTTGAGGATCTCCTCGGTATGAAGCTCTGTGTCCACGTATTTTATTTCGGGGGTAATCCCCGCGGAATCCGCAAGACTGTCCAGGGTGGATTCATAGGATGAGCCCGGGCGGATATGTACGGTAAAATCAGAAAGATCCGCAAGCGTTTGCAGAGAATCCCCCGCCCGGCCGACGAGATATTCCCGCACCGTCCGCAGGGGCCGGGTCGGCAGAAAGTCCTCCTCCCGTTGTGCAGTTCGCGTTAAGGACGCTGCTGCCACATCACCACGACCTGCAGCAAGCCAGGGAAGAATACTGTCATAGGCAGGCACCTCCACAAAGATCGGCTCCAGATCATTCTGCCGGGCACATTCTGCAGCCATATCCTGTTCAAATCCGCGGGGAACAGCGTCACGGGAGAGAAACCCCGCATGCCCCGGCGGTGTCAGAATACGCAAACGCCCGCTCTCTTTGATCTGTTCCCAGTTTCGGCGAAGCACCACGGGGGCATTCTCCTTTTTCCGGTTTTCTGTATTCTTCGATGAATTCTTATCGGCGCATCCTGTCAGAATCAGCGCTGCAGCAATAACCCCGGTGAATAGTTTTGTTGTTTTCATATTGACCTCACGAACGTTATGGAAGTGAAACAGTTATTTCCCCTGCTGCATCGGGATCGTTCACGGACAGGGGCTCCGGCGGCATTGATTACACAAGGCGCACATAAACGGTATCATAATTACTGCGTGTACGCAAGCTCAGAGAAGCCCCTGCAGGATATATCCATAGATATCCCCCCGGGAAAGCTCCGCCGGCTCTTTGGTAAAAACCTCCGGAAAATAGTCCGGTTTATTCAACAGCCCCCGGTCAATCATCTCAGAAAGACAGGTATAATACGTATCGGAAACCTTTCCCAAAAGAAGCGGTGTCAAATCATCATCATCCATCCACCGGCGGAACAGCCGTGCAAACCCCGCAAGATAGAGATAATCCTTGGTCAGGCCGCCCCCGCGAAACACACGGGTGGTAACGGTGAAGGCCGTTTCAATGGGTATATTCCAGGTTTCGACAAGTTCCTGAAACACCCGGCTGAAGGAGCTTCCCCGACTCATGCGGGCCACGGCTATCACCCGCAGGGCAATCCTCTTGAGACGCCCAAGAGTGATGGTACCGGCCAGATATTCAGCAAGGACTGCCAGCCCCTCCTGCGTGGAGGTATTCACGGGAAGCCCCAGGCGCAGAAGATGCAGAGGCTGCTTCAGGGCATTCATGGTGGTCAGCATGTGGACACCGATCTCATGATGCACCAGATTTCTCAGGTCACGGCGTGTAAACCGGGCATCTTTCTTGATGATCACCGCCCGCCGACGGTTGTTCACCATGACATCGGCCACGACATTGCGCCGCACTTCGCAGCGCGCACTGAAGCCGTACTCCCGCAGAGCATTCTCGAAAAAGGCCTGCGCTTCCCTGCTGCTGAAACCGGGCTCCCCCTCTCCTTCATCGGGAACAGCGGGCAGGCGAAGCAGGTACTGAGCTGCATCAATATCCTCCTGCGAAGGCTCACCGAAATACCGCAGGGAATTATAGAGAAACCTCTCCGTATCCCGTGAGGAAATAAGATCTATCTGATCAACAAAACCGTGAACAGCATCGGTGTAGAGTTTCTGAAGGGAAATATCCCGAATCTTCTCCACAGGGAGATTCAGCAATTCACGCTTCATAAGAAAAGGATCCAGCTTTACCGCCCGGTATGCAAAGGATGGAGTACTGCGAAAACGACTCTTAAAGAAGAGGCGTTTCTCCCTGTTCATATTAAGGGGATTCAGCAGAGGAAGGAGTTCAAAGGGTTTCATCAGGCGGTACAGACGCCGGTCAATATCCAGAAGGGTCTTCTCCGGACGATCGTGAAGAAGGCGTTCCCTGTGCGGCCCTCCCCATGCGGTCATAGTATCGGCAAAACTGTAGGCCGTATTCAGAACAGCCCGCTTCAGATGCATGCGCAAATCTCGGATAATCTGCGGATACGTTTCGCCGTTACTCTCATCACAGTAAATTTTCTTTATCTCCGTTGCCAGCACACAGCTTTCCGGATGATGTTCTTTCAGATAGAGAAGGTTGTATCCCCGGCCGAAAAAGACATCGTTGCATACGGCCTGCCCCGCAAGATCCCCCTTCCCGCGGGAGAGTTCCGTGCGCCAGGTTTCGACGACATCGGAAAACCGGCCCATGTCAACATTCTCCACACCGATATTATAAAGCGGCGTTTCCCGCTCCCAGCGTTTCCAGTTATACGAGTGAATATCAAACACCAGAGCGCGACCGAATCGTTCTTCAAGAGCGGTTACCAGGGCGTCGAGAATTCGATAGTACGCGCGATAATTTTTGAGAGAACGCTCCCGCTCCCGACTGCTGAGGGGACGTTTCCAGACGGTTTTACCCCATGCCGTTTCATATATCGCAGTATCGGCAGGTCGGTTAAGATCATAGGCAAAGCGCGAATCCCGCCCCTGAATAACCAAAGGCAGAGCATCAATAAAATCATCCGTGCAGGGATCCTCCTCATACCACCGTTCGTACTCGCTGAGCAGACAGTTTCCCTGAAGAGAATCGCGCAGACGGTTTCCGCTGTGTACAGATGTTGCCAGATAGGGCACATACTTATGAACACGGATAAAAAAGGCCCCTCCAAGGGGACATCCCTCAAAGGTTTGCCCCAATCGAATACGGCGAATGATTTCATCCACGGAGAACTCACGCATTTTTCACCTGCTCCTTAAGAGCAACCTTGCGCTCTCTGCGGCGGGTGGCATCGGTGACTACATCCTCAATAAAATCGACAATTTTCTCCTGCAGCCGGCATTTATTAAGATGATTAATGTTCACAATTCCTCCGGGGCTCATGACATTTACCTCAATCAGTTTCTCACCAATCAGATCCAGTCCCACAAACCACAGTCCGTCCTGCACCAATTTTTTGCCGATCTTTTTGCAGAGGATTTTCTCACGGCGGGTAAGAGTGTGTTTGGCAACCGCACCGCCCACGGAAAAATTTGACCGGGGATCATTTTCCGGAGGAATCCGGCGCATTGCTCCGATGGGCTCACCGTTAAGCATCAGAACGCGTACATCCCCCTCTTCAGCACCGTCAACGTACTCCTGCAGGATGACGTAATTGGAAGTTCCGCCGCGCAAACCGCCAATGTAAAAATCCAGGAGTGAGTTAATATTGAGGCGGGCACTCTTTTCAATAACAATCACACCACTGCCGCCGAAGCCGTCCAGGGGTTTCATTATCATCTTTTCGCCCTCATATTCCTCAATAACATTTTTAAGATATTCCTTGTTTTTGGATACATAGGTTGCCGGAATCAATTCACGTTCCGGATCATAATAGGATGCAGTGTAGATCTTGTTATTGGCCTCACGCAGTCCCTGCACGCTGTTAACAACAAAAACGTTATTCTTCACGGAGTCCAGAAAGTTCAACACAAAGGGATCCATGGGAGGATTGTCACGCATAAAGATCACATCAAAACCTTCCAGAGGAAGCATGCGCCGGGTGAAAGCGGCTCTTTTGTACAGGGAAAGACAGTTTTTGGGAACCTCCGTATCGGGATTAAAGCTGTCGCAGAACGCCATGGTAATGCTCTCCCGAATTGTCAGGTTCTTCGGGGTGGTTATGGAGACTGTGTGCCCGCGTTTCAATGCTTCGTGAATAATGCGCAGGGTCGAGTCTTTTCTGGGATTCACATTCTCCCAGGGGTACATAATAAAACAGATATTCATCTCTGCCTCACAGGAAAAGAAGTACCGGGTGGACCTTAGTATATGTTATTTTTTTCCGGGTGTGTATCAATTTTGAGCGATAAAAAGCAAGATTTTTTATCACCGAAACAACTCCACTGTTTACAGTATTTTACAGCATAAGAAAGAATCCATTTCCGTACAGCCTCTTCTTTTGTTCCGTTTTCCCCGCAGGAAAAGAGCATACACAGCAGACTTCCCAGGTGCAATTCCGTATTTTTCGAATTAATCTTTGTAAGCTTTTTATCAACCTGTTACCCCTTACAGGCAGCCGAATAAAACCGTACCCCTTTGTATTCACACCCGGTAACAACAAGCGTAACCACAGAAATCCGCCCGGGACAAAAGGATTTGGTACCGGGAGAGAAAAAAACCGGCACATCCTGTGCTTATAGTTGTGAAGGAGACCTGAACCAGGAGGAGGGGAGAATGTCATTTCGGGACTATCTACAGCTGCAGATTGAATACATCCACCGCTTTGCCCGCAAGCGCGGCCTTACCGTTGACGAAGCAGCTGACCGCTGGGTCCGCCAGGGATTTGCTGAGCTCTTTGCCCGCAAATACCGCTGCCGAATCGGGCAGCCTCACCCTCCTGCCGGAGACCATGCACAGAACCGGTACAATTTGAAATAAAGCGTGTCTCTTCTGAAACAGAGGTATTGCACTCACATATTGAAACGTTCGCGCTCTGTAAATTTCTATGAAAAGAGAAAAAAGGTCTTCAGAAGCAGACGCGGATTTCGCGCAAAAACCCGTGCAAAAACGCGCAGATAACTCAGTTTCCGGGGATCCTCCCTCGAGAGAGACGCAGCCAGATCGTTAAAAAAACGGTCTCGCCGGTTCAGAAGAGCCGTTTTAAGGGCATAAGAGCGCTGCTGATTCTTTCCGCAGTACCGTTTCCATTCCCTTTCATACGCATGCAGCTTTCTGTAGGTAACCGTACCATCCGCCCCAAACGCCCCGACTGCAGCACGTCCCGCCGCTTCTCCCGCAAAGAGGGCATAGGCAATTCCGCCGCCGTTAAGAGCGTTCACCTGCCCCGCCGCATCTCCCGCCAGCAGAGCACCGCCGCGGACAAGAGGCCTGGTCCAGGCAGCCACGGGAACTCCGCCGCAATGCCGATGGCTCACTGCAGCGCCGGGGTATTCCCGTGCAATAAACTCATCCAGAAGGGTCCGGGCTTTACCGGCGGCAGAAGTTCTGCCCAGCACACCAAGCCCCACATTGGCAGAGCCTTCTCCCCGGGGGAACACCCAGAGATATCCGCCGGGGGCAATGTTTTCGCCCACATGAAACCGCAGGGTTGATCCATCAATGGCCGAATGACGCACCCGGGCAAACGCGCAGGTTTCCATGTCCTCCATGGCCACAGCATCCTTCCAGCCGAGAAATCGCTTTACGCGCGACTCCACACCGTCAGCAATAATCAGGACCCGGCCGAAGTACTTATTCTTCCCGGCACGGCAGAGAAAGCGCGCTGTGCGGGCGGGATCATCGCATACATCATCGATATAGGTCGTGTTGATGTACTCCGCCCCGGCGGCGATAGCCCGTTCCACAAGCTCACGGTCCATGAGAGTCCGATCAATGCAATAACTGTCCGGACCGAGCTTTTCCACACGAACTGCCGTCCCGTCAGGTGCAACAAAGTCCACTCCCTCAATCTTTGAAAGGATCCAGTGTTTTTCGATGCCGATGGAGGTATCCATACCTTTAATTCCCACACCTTCCCCGCATCGAACCGGCTGCGACGGCCATTCTGCCCGCTCAAATAAAGCGACAGACCGCCCAGCCTGAGCGGCAATACAGGCAGCGCGCGATCCGGCAGGGCCCGCACCGACAACGATCACATCATAAACATTACTCATCCGGCAGATCCAGATCCTTCAGAATCGCTCTGGCGGCATTCTTCCCCGCTCCCATGGCAAGGATCACCGTAGCGGCACCGGTAACGATATCTCCACCGGCATACACATGTTCACGGGTGGTCCGCCCCCATTCATCAATGATCTGAATATTGCCTTTCTTTGTGGTATCCAGGTTTTTTGTCGCCCGGGTTACAATAGGATTCGCCCGGGTACCGATGGCAACGACAAATACATCACAGGGAATGTGGTACTCACTGCCTTCCACGGGAACCGGACGACGTCGGCCGGACTCATCAGCTTCGCCCAGTTTCATTTTGACACATTCCACGGACTGGACAAAACCTTCATCATCCGTGGACACAGCAACAGGGTTGGAGAGCAACTCAAAATGAATGCCTTCCTCTTTGGCATGGATGATCTCCTCCTCCCGGGCGGGCATCTCATGCTCCGTACGACGGTATACGACGGTTGCATGCTTCGCACCAAGGCGCAGGCCCGTTCGGACCGCATCCATGGCCACATTTCCGCCGCCGAGAACAACCACATTGTTTCCCTTCAGGACAGGAGTTTTACTATCTTCCTTCCAGGCTTCCATGAGATTCACCCGGGTCAGATACTCGTTAGCCGAGTAGACACCATTGGCATGAATTCCGGGAATATCCGGAAAACGGGGAAAGCCCGCCCCGGCACCGACGAAAATCGCATCATAGCCATCTTCATCCAGGAGCTCACAGATTTTTGCCGTTTTCCCCACAATAAAATTGGTTTCAAAGGTCACTCCAAGGCGCTTGAGTTCTTCGATCTCCGCACGGACCACATTGTTGGGCAGGCGAAACTCGGGGATCCCATACATGAGTACCCCGCCGATTTCGTGCAGAGCCTCGTAGACAGTCACTTCGACCCCCCGTTTTGCCAAATATCCGGCACAGGCAAGGCCGGCGGGGCCGGAACCGGCCACAGCAACTTTTTTGCCCACTGACGCAGCCTGACTCTCCTTCTTTTTGCCCATATTCCAGTCCGAGACAAACCGCTCCAGATTTCCCACGGCAATGGGTTCGTCCTTGTGACTGAGCACACAGAGACTCTCACACTGCTCTTCCTGCGGGCAGACACGTCCGCAGACACCGGGAAGGGAGTTGGTCCGCTTGATAATATCATGGGCCTCTTCAAAATCGCCCTGGGCAATTTTTTTGATAAAATTCGGTATATCAATCGATACGGGGCATCCCTCCATGCAGAGGGGCTTTTTGCACTGCAGACAGCGCGATGCTTCCCGAATTGCTTCTTCTTCACTGTAGCCGAGTTTCACCTCATCAAAGGTACGACCCCGCTGCTGCGCTTCCGCTTCCGGCATGGGAATACGTTTTTTTTCTCGTTTATTGCTCATTTCGTTCAATCCTGCACTGATGGTTTCGTTCTTCAATTTTCGCATGTCCTGTGAGCCTGTTGAGCAAGCCGTCCCAGTCCACTGCAGCCGCATCAAACTCCGGGCCGTCCACGCAGGCGAAACGGGTTTCACCGTTGACGGTTACCCGGCATCCGCCGCACATTCCTGTCCCGTCAATCATAATGGGATTGAGAGAAGCCACGGTATCAATTCCTTTGGAAAGAGTCAGCTGGGAGGTAAACTTCATCATGATGGGCGGGCCGATCACCACAGCAAGATCAAAGGTTGCGCCGCCATCAATCAGCTCCGAAAAGAGATCCGTCACAAAGCCCTTCTTACCTGCACTGCCGTCATCCGTGGCAATGTACATCTCATCACTGATCGCACGCATATCATCTTCAAGAATGATCAGTTCGCTGTTGCGGGCACCGAGTATTGTCGTAACGTGATTTCCCGCATTTTTAAAGGCCTCTGCAATGGGCCGCAGAGGAGCAATCCCCACGCCGCCGCCGATACAGACAACACGCCCCACGTTGGACACATGCGTTGCTTTGCCCAGAGGGCCGGCAAGATCTTCAAGGGAATCACCGACCTTCATGCTGCGCAGATTCTTTGTGGATTCACCCACGGCCTGTATTATCAATTCGATCCAGCCCTCCTGCGCCGAGGCATTGGCAATCGTCAGAGGAACACGCTCTCCTCCGGGCTCAACCCGGACAATAACAAACTGCCCGGCCCGGCGGCGCTTTGCAATCCGCGGCGCCCGCAGGCGGACTCTGAAGATATGTTCGGATAGGTTTTCAATTTTAAGTATTTCTGCCATACTGTTCTTCCATAAAAAATATGATAGTTAAATATATACAGTTCCGGTTCAATAAAAAAGATATGTTTTTGAGCGGTCCTGCCTGCAGCACCGTATGTATATCAGAAGAGAACACCCATGGTGACATTCCCGAGGGGATAGACAGCATCCGTATTAATCGTAACGGCAAGATCCATGAAAAGCCGGGAATTTCCTGCAGGAATTTCAAGCCCGCCGCCGAGAGAAAAGAGATCAGTTGTGCTTTTGGAATAATCCGCAGGAACCGATTCCGATGCTGAGATTGCACCGAAGAGCTCGCGAATATCCGCTTCATCAAAGCGACTTGCCCCGCGCAGACTGAGATATCGGGGAAACTCAACTTCAAGACCGAGGCGAAAAATCAAATCCCCGACCATGTAATATTCACCCTCCAGAAACCAGCGGGAGACGAGCTCGTTTTGCACCTGAGCACTGATGCCGCTGTAAAAAGATGCAGGCAAAGGGCTTTTCTCAGCGGGACTGTAATCGTGAAGCATAACGCCGACATTGCGCATACCGCCGGTCATCCCCACTGTTTTGACCGGGCGATATACAAATCCACCGTCAAAGAGCAGCCCCGCAGCAGCAGTACGCCCCCGCTCACCGCCGTCCCAGGAATAGGATCCGGCCAGATAATCCAGAGCAATTTTACCGGCACCGCCGAAAAAAAAACGCTCTCCCCAGCGCGACGCTCCGAGAAAAGAAACATTCATGCTGAAAGGATTATAGGTCACCCCTGTGGAACCGCCGGTTTCATCGTATCCGTTGATATCGCCGACATTCAGATAAGACAGGACCACCCCCGCAGTAACATCCGGCGCAACAGGAAATGCGGTACCAAAGGCACCGGCATTCATGGAAATCATATACTGTTCATAGGAAAGGAACGCCGTTCGTTTGCTCAAAAATGCAGCGTTCACAGGGTTGAGAGCAAATCCGGAGGGAGATCCGTAACTGAGAGAATGGATACCGCTCAGGGAACGGCTGTATGCGCTGGAGGATGAGAGCAGTAAAGACTCAAACGCCGCTGCGCGACCGCGCGTTACTCCCTGTTCAGCAGCGTACGTAACTGCTCCAAGGAAGAAGAAAAGAGCTGAGAGTATCAAAACCGGTTTCTGCACGGACCACCTCACAGGGACTATCTATACTCTACCTTAATATAATTACTGCTGTCAGCGCGTATTAAAACATTTCGAAAGTGATACTCATCAGGATCACTCAAAACAACCTGTATACCACGATAGTCCAGCTGCGCTTTGCGCAGGATCTTTGCACGAAAGGTCCTGTTCCAGAGGGTATCCGGAATGGAAGGAGGTATCCGTCCGGAAAGAATTTCAAAAAAAACCTCCGCTGACAATCCCGATATCCCCAGGGCCTGAGAAGAGAGGGTAAAGTCCGCCGGATAGGGAACGGGTTCCCGGTTACGTACATCAAGGAGAACAGTACTGTCCTGTTCCGTGAGGGAAAGATAGCGCTGCCCCAGACGGCTGTAGAATGAGATCTCACGCACCGTGTCGTCGGTCAGGTGCACCTCGCCCCGCCGGCGGTATTCAGAAACAATACGAAAGGTTCCGCTGCGGCGAATACCCGCAAAATCCCCACCACCTTGCTGCTGGAACGCCGGAACGCAGGCAAGAAGGACAAGAAAGGACAGAACTGCCGGAAGTATTCTATTCACGGCGGCTGCCTGCAGACAGTTCATTCATTTTTTTCTCCAGCCGCTTTTTATCAACCGGGGAAAGGTTCTCAAACTCCAGAGCCCGGCCATAGGCACTGCGGGCTTTCTCACCGTGACCAAGGGCGCGCAGAATATCTCCACGATGCTCGTAAACGATATAGTCATCCTTCATCCGGGCAAGGGCCTTATCAATATACACAAGAGCTGAATCATACCGTCCCTGCCGGTAGAGTACCCAGGCATAAGAATCCAGATACGCCCCGCTGTTGGGGTGCTCCTGAAGGGCACGGGCAATAAGCACCTGCGCCTCGTCAAGATTGGTGCTGTCCTCAGCCCAGGAGTAGCCAAGATAATTGGCCGCCATACTGTGGGAACTGTCCTGTGCAATAATATCCTTCAACAGCTTTTCCGCTGCGGGAAAGTTACCATTCTCATCGTGCAGAACAGCCATTTCAAAGAGAAGTTCTCCGTCAAAATCATCATTCTGTTCCCGCAGTTTTTCCAGGCATGCAAGAGCCCGCTCCGGTCGGTCCAGCCGTGCATAGCTGAGAGCGGCAAGACGCAAAGCCCGGGGTTCATCGGTATGATTTTTAAGGAGGGTCTCGGTATAGTTGAGGCCGCGCGTGCTGTCACCTGCATCAATCCATGAACCGATAATATAATTGTAATATTCCACGGAGAGGCTGTCACTCTCGGCAATCAGTGAATCAAATACCACCGCAGCGGAATCGGATTGTTCCAGGCCGATGAGATTCATGCCGCGGTAAAGCTGCACGCGCCTGTCCCCCGGAGCCAGCTCATCGAGCTGATCAAGGACGGTATTGCTGCGCTCATATAATTCACTGATGGAAAGATACAGGGCAATAAGCTTTCCGTAATGCCGCGCCAGAGATGTTTTCCCCTTCTCCAGAGCTTCCGTATACACCGGTGTCATTATTTCCACCGCCCGCAGATATTCTTTTCCGGAGAGAATAACATGCCGGGCATACATCTCGGTGAGAACGGGAAAATACCGTTGATTCTGCAGGGAATACTCGTAGACCTCTTTCAGAAGGGGCACGTACGTTTCGGCAGGTTTATCCGCATAATAACGAGTGAGTACAAGGCCGCGTCGGGCCCGCCAGGAAAGAGGAGAATCCCCTTCGGCAAGATTCGAAAAATACACCTCCGCCGAATCATACACTCCACTTTTGCGGTAGAGATCACCGATCTCAAGATCAAACTCTTCCCGTGAGATATTCTCCTTCTCTGGGTTTTCCCGCTGCAGGGAATCCAGTGTCGCGGACTTCTTCAGATTTTTAAAAATCGAAATGGCCTGCTGGTATTTTTCGGCATTGTCCAGGGCATTCACATACACCAGGGTATCAAAGAAGCTCATGGAATCAAGCTCATCAAAGGCAAGAACCACGCGCTCATGCTGCTTGTACCGGGTATACAGAGAAATTACCGAGCGAACGGTGGAATCCGGCAGATCCGCAAGAGGCTCTCCTTCGGTGATAAAAAACAACGCCTCCGAAGGTTTCTGCAACCGGGCGGCATATTCCGGCAGAAGCTCATCCAGATATTCTGATGCGGGATCATATTGCCAGGCACCCTTGTAGAACTCGTAGGCGCGGGCGTACTGCCCCTGCCGCTCATGATGTTTGGCTTCCACAAAATAGAAAGAGGCCCGGGCAAGATTCCGTCCCGTATCGGCAAAGACAGTCTGCAATGCCCCGGGGGAATCCTCCTGCATCATGCTGTCAGCAGGCTTGGTTCCGGCACACCCGACCAGAAAGAACATCACCGTAAGGGCAGAAAGAGACAGCAGTATTTTATTCTGTAACTGTAACAACAAGATCCACCCTGCGGTTAAATGGCACTATCTCACCGGGGCGATAGGACTGTTTCAGCACAACCCCCGCTCGCTGTCCACTGACAACACGATTACTGACCGTACCGACCTTCAGCCCCTTCCGGCGGATCTGACGTGATGCAGCGGAAAGCGGTTCTCCGATAACATTGGGCATGGCCACCTTCTGCGGGCGTTTTCCCTTTGAAACGGAGAGAACAACCCGTGTCTCCCGTGATGCCTGGCTGCCCGCTTTGGGTTCCACGGAAACAACAAAACCGCGATCTGCCTTCGAAGTGTGGACCTCTTCGGTCTGAATGGATTCAAACCCCGCCCGGCGCAGTTCAGATTTGGCAGGTCCGGGCTCCAGGGAATCAACATTGGGAATTGTTGCAATTTCACTGCCTTTGCTGAGAACAACCGACAAAACCCGGCCCTTCTTAACCTTTTTCCCCGCTGCAGGTTTCTGCCGCATGACAAGGCTGTCTGCAAGGGAATCGGAATACACCGCTTCGGAAATATTCAGACGCAGGCCGACGTTAAAACATTTCTGCTGAGCATGGGCAAAGCTCTCTCCCTCAAGGGGCGGGACAGCCACCATGCCTTTGTTGCTCAGGTCAGTGTAATCCGGCATAACCACACTGTTAATAAGCCAGAATCCGGCCCCTGCAGCAAGAACCACACAGAGCAGAAGTACCGGCATAAGAACTGTCCAGAACCGTTTTCGTGAGATTTCAAATCTGTAATAGTTTTTCATTGTGTACCACTACCTTCTTATATCCAATTCGTTCAATGATTCCTTCTTCTGCAAGGCGTGCGAATATCCGGGAAACGGTCTCCCGGCTGTTGCCGATGACGGCCCCCACGGAGCGCTGACTGGGAAGAGACTCCAAAAGCCAGGATCCGTCTTTTTGGCACACGCCGCTGCGGCGGACCTCTTCACGTAAATATACTATGAGTCGCTCCCGGGCTGTCATAAAAGAAAAATTATTTATTCTTTCATTCGCACGGCGCAGACGGGAGCTGAGAATCCGCATAAATTCCAGAGAAACAGAGGGATAACTGCGCAGCATCCGTAAGAAAGATGCGCTGGTCCAGGTGAATATGCGGCAGTGTTCCACCGCCGCCACCGAGGCGCTGCGCCGTTTATCTTCAATAATCGCCATCTCGCCGAAAAAATCCCCACGCCCCAGAACCGCATAAATCTGCTCTCCCTCATTGTCGATGCTGTAGGCCTTTGCCCGGCCGGAATGAATCAGATAGAACCCGGTATCCTCGCAGGAATCTTCTTTATGGACAATCACCTCATCGCAGGTATAGGTAATCAGCTGAGTATCATTGTAAATCAGACGAATCTGCCAGGAATCAAGGCCCGAGAAAAGGGGCAGGGTTGTTGCAAAATGCACAAACTGATCTGCATCGGCTCCCGGACAGTGACGCACTACATCTCCTCCTCAGGGGCAGTAATGGTGCTGAGCTGCTCCGCCGCCTGTTTTCCCATGGCGGAAGCGCTGCCCTCCACCTTTATTACCTTCTTATAGAGTCGTCGGGCTTTATCATATTGTTCACGCTGATGATAAATCCGGGCGGCTTTAAAATCCGCCGTCGCTCCCCATCGCCCCTCGTATCCGTATTTGTAGGGGATTGTGAGAAACTGCTCCAGAGCCCGGGAGGTTTTTCCCAGTTTCTGGTTGGAGAGAGCTGTCCAGTAATCGATTTCCGCCATGTCTTCGGAGGCGGCATTTTTACGGGCACGGGTAAAATACTCCAGGGCCCTGCTTGCCCGGTCTGCCTTGTACCAGGCAAAGCCGGTCTTCAGGGCAAAGGCGGAACGCTGAATTTTATCGGGATACTCCTCCATAATGGAAGCATAGACCGTGGCCGCCTGTTCCCAGTCAGACCCCTTCTGCCAGGCTGCACCTGCGTTGACCGAAGCACTGAACCGAAGTTGATCACCTGCGGCCGGATGCTCTCTCACACGAACAAAGGTTTCTGCGGCCTTGATATGCTTCTCCAGACTCATATAACAAGCGCCCATGGTAAAAAGAGCCGACGGCACCAGCTCGCTCTCGGCATGGATATCGATAAACTCCGAAAGATATTCTATGCACTCCTGCGGCTCTTCAGTATCGTAGAGTATCAGCCCGGAGTAATACCGTGCATCATCACGATAGGAGGAGCTGTCAATTCGATCCAGAACATAGTCAAACCGTTTGGATGCCCGGCGATAGTCCTTTTCACGATACGCACGCAATCCTTCCGCAAAAACGATTTCTGCAAAGAGCGCAGGATGA
>JBNJDQ010000020.1:0-24368 GCA_051745065.1 Fibrobacterota bacterium | reverse complement strand
GAAGGGTATTGGCAATAGTTCCCTTGAAAAAGTAATACCCGTTCCAAAGAACTTATGCAGAAGATCCTGATTCAGCCAAAACTTCCATGCACTCTCCCATATTACAAACCGTGACAGAGAGCTAATATCCAGTTGGCCCCCATCTTTAAAAGTTTTATCAAGAATACCCCCCAAAGGCGTATTAAGCAAAAGGTAAGAAATACCAAATAAGATACCCGCAAACAATAGTACACTGCGTATATTCTTCAAATGCATGCGGAATCCAATTAACATCAACCCTAAACCAATCCCGGCAAAAGCACTCCGGCTTTCAGACAGCAAATGCACAATAAAAGCCAATACAAAGACAACCGCTGCATTACACTTTAGCCAGAAAGATATATGCTTTTTATACAGTACTCCAACGGATAAAAATATAGGCAAAAACATAAATGTCCCCATTGAAGCATGATGACTAAAAAACGTCCCATTGTAGCCCGCCGCAATAAAAACCAGTTGTATGAGTAACATTACACCGAATAAGATCATAACTTTTTCCAAAGACAGCCGTGTAACGTTTTTTGCCGAGAAAATCATATACAATAATAAAACCTGTGCAAGGCGCCACACTGACCAGAATCCGGTTGCAATTACAATGGGACGGTACCCTGCCACTACATTCAAGAACACTGATAAAAGTGCCGCCATACAGAGCAGGAACAAAGGGATTCCGACCTTTTTATGGAAATCATACCAAACCGCATTTTTATTATAAATGTACAGTTGATGAGCCATTAGCAAAATAAAGAGTAGATCCGGAAGAACAATGGTTATGGGAAACAAATTTACTAACGGTCGCGATACAAAAAGGGATGCAATAAACGAGTAATAGAGAACATCGATATTCATCACGACAAGACGGATCCATACAATTGCAAAAAGGGGCAGAAACACCCACACAATATTCAGTAAACCATATGATTTTCCAATATAAAACACAATGCCGCTCAGAATAAGAGCAATGCAGATAATTGCAGATTCGTGTTTACTCATTTTTCTTAAAAAGAAATAAGATAGATAGAAGGAGAAGCAAAATCATCATATAAACACCAACTATGGCAATTATCAACAATGATCTTTTCGGCTTATGCTTATACAGCGGAACAACTGCAGGATCCAAAACATACAAGCCGGAATTATTTTTATTCAGCTTAACAGAAACATCTTCGTATTGACTGGTTAGATACTTCAATATGTTTTCCACTACGGTGACATCTGTTTTTAATCGCATATATTTGGATGTTAAATCCGGCATTGTATCCAAGGGCGGAAAAACTGAATTTACAGCATTTGTACGTAAAGAATTGAGTTCATTCTTCAGCAATCGGTTCTTTTCTTTTAATGATTGAATATCACTGGAGAAACGACTCTTATATTGACGCATTCTATTGATTTCAATGCGATTTACTGTCATCCGGCTTTCAAGGGATGCTATCTCTTCTATACGAGTTTCAGATATTTGCTGAGGTTGATACATGTTGTTTTTGCGGATAAAAGAATTGAATTCCCTCACCGTTGAATCATACTTTGACCTGTTTTTATTAATCACGTCTTCCAAAAAGGACAGTTCATCAATAAGTGGTTTTTTCTCGAAGTCATACACAACAGAATCCAACAGGCTGTATGCACGTGATACAATTTCATAGGCACTATCAGGTGTAGTGGACAAGGCACGCAAATCATACGATAAGATTTTATTCACCGTGAACGTCCCCATCTCATTTGCCGAAAGGTTCAATTCATCAGCTAACTGGTTCTCTGCCAAGACATATTTATTATCACTTTCCTCTAACCCATACTTCTCTATTAAGCCAAACTCGTCAATTATTTTCCTTTTAATCAAACGGGTATTGAAAACTTCCATAATCTGGTATGGATCTATACCTGATGTACCGGAAGAGAGATTTAAGCCAATAGATTCTATAGAAGCTGGGGTAGATGAGTATTTCATCGAGGGAATAAATGTAACCTCGGACAAATACATCTTTTGTGCTAGAAAAACCGCATAAAAAAAGGCAATCAGTGAAATCACGATGAAATTGATACTAATGAGCATCTTCTTGCTCATGATGAAATGGAAATATTTCCTAAACAAGATATTACCCACAATCACCCTCACTGTCCGTCAACATATTTCATAACTGTAATAGAGGCAGTCACAATACTTGCGATACCGCCGAGAATACTGAGGATATCCTTGGTCTGTTCCATGGCATCAACGTATTCCTGCTCGGGAATCCAGATGGCATCCCCCACATCAATACGGTCCACATCCTTGGGGTCAAGCCAGGTCTCTGTACCACCCTTGATAATCTGAATGTCCCGCTTCTTGGCATCTTCCGAAAACCCGCCGGCCTTATTAATATAATACTGAATTTCTTCGCCCTTTTCAAAGCGGACAAGCCCCGGGCGCACAACTGCTCCCATAACATTCACCGAAAGTCCGCGCTGGGCAATGTAGATATCATCCCCGTCACGGAGGACTATGTCATACACGGTATTAATACCGGAACTGTCCCCGAAAGCACCCTTCAGTTTCTGAAAATCGATACTGAGACCGGAATTGGATGTGGTCTTGCGGTATTTCAGGTAATTCTTCTCCGATGGTGACAGTTCTGAGTACATAATACTCTGCAACCGCGAGAACTCATTCTCCCCGGCATCAATGAACTTCTTGCGCACAATTCTGCTTCCACCGAGATACGCCTTTTCCGTCAAGCCACCGGCCCGGGCGATAATTTCAACCAAACGGGTTTTATCGTCACGAATCGGGTATTTTCCCGGATTGTTCACCTCACCGTGAATAGTAACGCTGCGATGTTCCCGGTAATCGTTGATTTTTTGTACCACAACCCGGTCATCACGTTTGAGAACAAAAGATTTAAACTCCGGAGGTGTGATCTCAAGATACTCCAGGGAATCCCGCTCATCCAGAAAACGATACACCGTAACCGAACTGCTGTCCGCGCCCCGGGCATAGCCGCCGGTCAGAGCAATGAGATGATCCAGAGTCTCCCCTTCCACATAGGAATAACTGCCCGGATAATGAACTGCACCGAGAACAGAAACGGTACTTTCCTCCACGCTGATAAAAACCCGGTCGCCGCTGTAGAGGTAGGGATCCACCGCCCCGGGTGCATCACGCTGAACGGAAACCATATCGTAATACTCCGTACCGCGCTGACGGTTCTTGACGCAGACATCGCGCAGGGATGCCCGCTCAGTCAGATTCAGTTTTTTCAGCAGCGCCGACAGGCGCATGGCACCGGACACATAGAAGACCTCTTCCTTCTGCACTTCACCGTAGACCGGAACCTTTAATGTCTTTATTTCGCTCAGAACCACATCGATACGCTCCGCCCGGTATATTCGTGAAATCTTTTTGCGGATGCGGGTCTTTGCACTGTCCAGGGTAATCGTTCGAATATCGATCGGGCCGACCGTGGGAATCATTACTTTCCCCGAACTTGTCACGGTAATATCCAGCTGTTTTTCCTCACCCCCCCAGATATAGGCGGTTAACTCATCTCCCGATCCCAGGTAGTATTCTTCTTCGTTGACGTGAACATCCGCCGAAAAAACATCTTTCTCATCGCCGCTTTGCCTCTCTGTCTCCACGGCAGCGGTACTTTCCGCAGAGACCTCCTCTGCAGCCGGAGAAAGATCTTTTGCCGTAAGATTTGACGTATCAATACTGTATGCAGGATAAACCATAAGTATAATCAGAAAAAAAACAATACTGCGCATAGGTTTGTACCGCTCATTCTTACTGAAAGAAATAAACAGTTTGTAAAATAATTAAAACATCTTATCCTATGTGGTATATATTTTTAAAAAGTAGTGATAATAACCAAGGAGCATAATTATGAAAACCCTGAGATCTGCAGCGGCACTGATTGTCGCCACAGCTGTTTCCGCCTTTGCCCTGGCCGGGGCCGGGTTCCACTGGGGCTTTGACTTTACAACATCCATGCCGGATACAGAGCAGGAATGGCTCAGTTTCGGTTCCACCGATGCCCTGATTGAAAGTGCAAACCTGGAACAATCCCTTGAGACTGAACTCCAAAACCATTTGGGCGGCCGCGGTATTATGCATGTATCCCGCCTGAATTTTGAACGGGGGAATATTAACTTCGGTGGTAAGGCCTTTGTTGATCCGCCCCTGCTCCCCTTTTCCATTGAAGCATCCATGAACTTCGGCTCCTGGCTCTATGACGGGGCGCTGCATTATATTGATCCCGACAAGTTGACCAATTCTCTGGAAGAGGGAAACCTTCCCAATCCCGACAGTCTCTATGCAGCACAGCCCATCACCGTGGCGGCCCTGGGTGGTGCAGAGTATTTCGGCCTGGACAAAACGCCCTACGGCAAATTGCAGTTTGATCTTACTCTGAAGAAAGAACTCTCCACGCCCATTGTCAAACCCCATTTCGGCGTGGGTGCATCGGCGCATTTTGAGACCCCCGTGCTCTCGCAGGAACTGATTGACAACGCCCTCGATCAGGATATGTCCAGCCTTGATGTGGATCAGCTGGATGATCTCACAAGCGATAAGATGATGAAGAAAATCCTTGATGAGATTACGGAAGGGGCCAAGGAACCCAAAATGGGGATGCATTTTCTGGCCGGCGCCAAGATAAAACTCCCGGTTATTCCCCTGGGCTTTTATGCAGATGGCAAGTACATGCTGGTATTCAATAATGACAAATATGAAACCGAAACGAACGGCGTCCTCGTCAATATCGGGGTAATGCTCGGAATATAAGTGTTTCTGTTACTCTCTATTTCCATCAACGGCGAAAGAACTCTCTTTCGCCGTTTCTGTTATTTTAAGCAAACGCGATAATACCACTGAAAGCAATCGGGTGTTTCATTTCTTTGCCGGAGTAATTATTTTAGGAAGACTGCTGATTCAACCCCTGGACTGCCGGTGAATACCGCTTTGACAGAATTCGCTCCCTGGATCACCGCTGCTGTCATCATCGGTCTGCTTATCATGCTGATTCGTGATCGATTCAGCTCCAGTGTTATATTCCTTTCCGCCCTCACCATACTCACCCTGACCGGGACCGTTTCTGCCCGGGAAGCATTTTCGGGGTTTTCCAATCTTTCTGTAATCACCATCGGTCTGCTGTTCTACATCAGCGATACCCTTGGTCGCTCCCCGGTTATACGGGGATTTCTCCGGCGCATTTTTCGACGTCTCAGTGAAGACAACTACGCCCGCACTCTGCCCCATCTGCTGATCCCCGCCGGCGCTGTCTCTGCTGTCATCAACAATACCCCCGTGGTCCTGCTCTTCACCAATTACGTAAAAGAATGGAGCAGGGAACAGGACAACACCGCCTCCCTCTACCTGCTGCCCCTTTCCTATGCGGCGGTAACCGGTGGCATGATCACACTCTTCGGCACCTCAACCAACCTTATTGTCCACGGTCTGATTATTGAAAACACCGCCCTGCCCGGCCTGGGAATATTTGAACTGGCCGCCGTGGGAATCCCCGCCTGTGCTGTAACGATCATCTACGCCGCCGTGGCGGGAAAGTATCTCCTGCCGCGACGGGCAAGCCTGCTGGAGGAAGTGCATACGCAGCGTAAAAAATACGCCGTGGAATTCCGTGTCAGCACAACCTGCCCCCTGGCGGGAAAAACAGTAAAATCCGGGGGACTGCGCAATCTCAACGGCGTCTACCTGTCTGCAGTGGAGCGCAGCAACCATTTGCAGGAAACGGTATCCCCGGATTTTCGCATCGCTGCAGGGGACCGGCTCATTTTCACCGGAGAGACCGGCAACATCGGTGATCTGGCACGAATTCCCGGCCTTGACCCCGTGGAAACGGACAGTTTCCTGCGCGATTTCGGTGATATCGAACAGCATCTTGTGGAAGTCGTCATCGCTCCTGATTTTAAAGACACGGGAAAAACCGTCAAGGAGATCGGTTTTCGCGAGCGCTACAAAGCATCCGTGGCCGCGGTTCACCGCAATAACGAGAAGATCGCCCTGCGCATCGGTGACATCCGCCTGCGCCGTGGTGACCACCTGCTGTTGCTGACAAACAGATCGTTTATGAAAGACTGGCAGGACTCCCGTGATTTTTATATACTCTCCACCCCCTTTACGCTTCCCGAGAAAGACAGCTCCCTGCGCGAAAAAGCGACCCTGGCAGTATTTGCCGGAATCATCGCACTTGCAGCCCTGAGCCCATTCTTCAGGGATCACCTCCCTTTCACCCCGGGAGTCACCATATTTGCCTCCCTGACAGCTGTTCTTTTTGCATGGATCAATCCGCGCAGTGTTCGCGGCTACAGTCAGAAAGTTCCCTGGAACGTCCTGATTACCATCGCCGCGTCTCTGGGTATCAGCAAGGCGATCTTCAACTCCGGCCTGGCCAGCATTCTTTCCGATCTTTTTATGAGAATTCCCCTTGAGAATGCGGGCCTCCTCGGCGCGGTCGCGCTCATCTACGTCACCACTAATATTTTCACGGAGCTGATCACCAATAATGCCGCGGCGGCTTTCATGTTTCCCATTGCTCTCAGCTACGCCCAGAGCAGCGGCACCGCTCCCATGCCCCTGTTTGTCACCATCTGCATCGCTGCATCAGCCAGTTTCTCCAGCCCCTACGGCTACCAGACCAACCTCATGGTCAAGGAGGCCGGCCGCTACACCTTCGGCGATTACCTTCGATTCGGCCTTCCCCTCAACATTCTGATCTTCCTAATAAGTATATTAATTATCCCGAAAGTGTGGTAACCATGGATATGAATCTCATAGAAGAGCATCTCAGAAAAATATCCCTGCAGGCGGGCACGGAAATCCTGGCCGTTTACAAACGTGATTTCACACCACAGCAGAAAGAGGATAACACCCCCCTGACCGAAGCGGATATTAACTCCAATACCTGTATCACAGCGGGCCTCAAAGAACTCAACCGACTCCTCGGCGAAGATATTCCAATCCTTTCTGAAGAGACAACAGCCCTGCCCTGGGAGCAGCGAAAGCACTGGAAACGCCTCTGGATTGTGGACCCTCTGGACGGCACCAAAGAGTTCATCAAAAAGAACGGTGAGTTCACCACCAATATCGCCCTGGTGGAGGCGGGCACACCCATTGCCGGCGCAGTCTATGCACCTGTGCCGGACACCTTCTACTTCGCCGCTGCAGAGAGCGGTGCCCGCATGCAGAAAAATGCCTCTGCCGGCACGCAAGCCCCGACAGAACTGAAGCTTTCCCCGAAACTGCCCGACAGAGAAATCACAGCACTGGTCAGCCGTTCCCACCGGGATGAACGGACCAACGCCCTGCTTTCCCGTCTGGAAGAGGCGGGCCTGACTGTCAAAACCCTCTCCCGGGGGAGCACCCTCAAGCAATGCACCGTGGCCGCGGGGCAAGCGCAGCTGTACCCGCGCCTTGCACCAACCATGGAGTGGGATACCGCCGCAGCTCAGATCATCTGTACCGAAGCGGGGGCAGAAATCCGCGATACAGAAACAGGGCAGGAGCCGATCTATAACAAAAAGAACCTGAAGAATAACCACTTTTTACTCTACCATAAAGAACTCAGGATGTACCTATGAGCAAATACAGTATGAACCATCTGAAACAGCTGGAGGCCGAGGCGATCTATGCGATCCGTGAAGTGGCGGCCCAGTTTGAGAATCCGGTAATGCTCTTTTCCGGCGGGAAAGATTCAATCTGCATGGCCTATGTTGCGTACAAGGCGTTCCGCCCGGGGAAAATCCCTTTTCCCCTCATGCATATTGACACGGGGCATAATTTTGCCGAGACCATCGCCTTCCGTGACCGCTTTGTCGCGGATATCGGCGCAAAGATTATTGTTAAAAAAGTACAGGAATCCATCGATAACGGCCGTGTTCAGGAAGAGAAAGGCCCCCGGGCAAGCCGCAACGGCCTGCAGACAGTTACCCTTCTCGATGCAATTGCAGAATACCGTTTCGACTGTGCCATGGGCGGCGCCCGGCGGGACGAGGAAAAAGCCCGCGCCAAGGAGCGGTTTTTCTCTTTCCGCGATGAATTCGGCCAGTGGGATCCCAAGAATCAGCGTCCGGAACTCTGGAACCTCTACAACGGAATGCATAACATGGGTGAACATATCCGGGCCTTTCCCATCAGCAACTGGACAGAACTGGACGTCTGGCAGTACATCGCCATGGAAAACATCGAGATACCCTCTCTGTATCTGAGCCACACCCGGGAGACCATTATCCGGGACGGCGTTATTCTTGCGCCGGAAGATCTTATCGAACTCTACAACCATGAAGAAGCCGCCCCGCGGCAGATCCGCTTTCGCACCATCGGTGATATCACCTGTACCGGTGCGGTGGAATCCGATGCAGAAAACATAGAGGATATTATTCAGGAAGTTGCCGCCACCCGTACCACGGAACGGGGCGCCCGGGCCGATGACAAGCGCTCCGAAGCAGCAATGGAAGACAGAAAAAAACACGGTTATTTTTAGGGGTTGCCATGACAGCAAAATTTGATGCAGACGAATATATCAACAGAGAACTCCTGCGCTTTACCACTGCAGGGAGTGTGGACGACGGCAAGAGCACACTCATCGGAAAAATGCTCTACGACAGTAAATCGATCTTTCAGGATCAGATGGACGCCCTGGAACGGTCCAGCAAGCTTCGGGGAGACGATGATGTCGACCTTGCCCATCTCACGGACGGCCTGCGCTCCGAGCGGGAACAGGGTATCACCATTGATGTGGCCTACCGCTATTTTTCCACGCCCAAACGCAAGTTTATCATTGCCGATACACCGGGGCACGAACAGTACACCCGCAACATGGTAACCGGCGCCTCCACGGCGGATCTGGCTATTATTCTGATTGATGCACGCAACGGCGTACTGACGCAGTCCCGGCGTCACGGATTCATTGCCTCTCTTCTGGAGATTCCCCATATTCTGGTCGCCGTCAATAAGATGGACCTGGTGGAGTACTCCCGGGAACGGTTCGATCAGATACGGCGGGAGTTTGCGGAATTTGCGGAAAAACTCGATGTTCACGACATCAGCTTTATTCCCATCTCTGCCCTGAAAGGAGACAATGTCGTCAACCGCAGCACCAATATGCCCTGGTATGACGGACAATCCGTACTCCATTATCTGGAAAATGTCACTATTTCCACGGATAAAAACCTCATCGATTTCCGCTTTCCCGTGCAGTATGTCAACCGCCCCAATGCGGATTTTCGCGGATTCTGCGGCAGCATTGTTTCCGGCACAATCCAGCCCGGCGAAGAGGTTATCGCCCTGCCCTCATGGAAGCAGAGCCGCATTAAGGAGATTCTCACTCCCGACGGAACCGCAGAGGAAGCATTTCAGTCCCAGGCTGTGACCCTGACCCTGGAAGACGAGATCGACATCTCCCGCGGTGATATGATCGTCCGAAAGAAGAACCTTCCCACGGAGACTGCCAATTTTGATGCAACCCTCTGCTGGATGGAGGACAACACCATGCTGGAAAAGGGCAAACCCTACCTGATTCAGCATACAACGCGGCGGGTTCGCGGCTTTGTCGAAGAGATCGATCACCGCATTGACATGAACACCCTCCACCGTGAGAAAACCGATCGTGCTCAGCTCAATGAGATTGTGCGTATCAGTATTAAAACAGCTGCGCCCCTTTTCATTGATCCCTATCGGGAAAACCGCAGTACGGGTAATTTTATCCTCATTGATCCGGCTACCAATCTGACTGTGGCCGCCGGCATGATACGCTCTGCCAAAAAACGCCATCAGGACGTGGCTCCCGCCGACCGGGCAGCAGAGAATATTACCTGGGAAACAGACTACATCGACGGGCAGATGCGGGCGGATCTTCTGGGATTTTGCCCCAAAGTTCTGTGGTTTACGGGGCTCTCCGGTTCCGGTAAATCCACCCTTGCAAAGGAAGTGGAGAAACGCCTTTTTGAACGGGGCATCAACCCCTTTACCCTTGACGGCGACAATCTTCGCCACGGCCTGTGCCGGGATCTGGGATTCTCTCAGGAAGACCGCCGTGAAAACATTCGCCGCGCCGGAGAGACTGCCAGGCTGATGTACGGGGCCGGTGTGTATGTCCTGTGCGCCTTTATTTCGCCGGATCGTGAGATGCGCGATACAGTGCGCAGGCTTTTTCCCGCAGGCGATTTTATCGAAATCCATGTACAGTGTTCCGTCGATGTCTGTCGGTCCCGCGATCCCAAGGGGCTCTACAGGAAAGCCGATGCCGGCGAAATTACAGACTTCACCGGTGTGGATTCTCCCTTTGAAGCGCCAAAAAGCCCGGAACTTACCATTGATACGTCAACCCTTTCCGTGGAAGAAGCAGCAAACCGTATTATCGAATATCTGCGGTAAACCGGTGAATACTGCGGGACACGTCTCCAGCCCCTCTGAGGACGTGTCCCGTCCCGGAGGATGAGCCCTCCGGTCCGGACATCTTCGGGACTGCTGTTGGGAACGCGGAAAATTATATTGCAATTTATGCCACCTATGGTATAGTAGGCCTACTATCGGGGGAGAAGGTATGAAGGATAAACGACTTCACTTTGCTGTCATTGTGTCATCTCTGGAAGAAAGCTGTCAGAAAGAGATGTGGCTTGGAATCCGCGCCTTTGCGGAGAAGAATAATATCACCTTATCCGTGCTGACCGGCACCGTTCAGCAGCGGACAGGGGTGTTTGAATGCCATTACGACATTATCTTTGATGCCCTTGCCGCAAGCTCCGTGTATGACGGTTACATTGTATTTACCGGCTCCATTGCCGATGGCGCCTCTCCCGAAAAGGCCCGGGAATACTGCGGCCGCCTTGCGGGCAAACCAACTATCTCTCTTGCTATGAATGTTCCGGGCGTCAGCAGTGTACAGGTGGAAAACAGTCGCGGAATTGTGGATGCCGTCACCCACCTTGTGCAGGAACACTCAAAGGAAAACATCGCCTTTATCAAAGGGAACGAAGGTCACCCGGAAGCGGATGAACGCTTTGCTGCCTACTGCCGCACTCTCAAAGAGCTTGATATTCCCGTCAGAGAGGAGCTTATTGTACCGGGAAACTTCTCCGTGCAATCCGGTCATGCGGGCATCCAGAACCTTCTGCAGCGTGGAGCCGGGTTTGATGCAGTCTGCTGTGTGGATGATGCCACTGCTTTGGGCGCGCTTAAGGAGCTCTACTTTCAGGGATTTTCCGTCCCCGAGGATATCGCCGTAACGGGCTTTGACAATATCGAGAAGTCGTCCATACTGACGCCCACCCTGACCACGGTAACCCAGCCCTTTTTCGATATCGGCTACCTCGGCTGTGAACAGCTGGTAATTCAATGCCGCAGAAAGCCGGAAGTAAAACGATTCCAGATTCCCTCACGCCTCAAAATACGACAGTCATGCGGTTGCTTTGCACGCAAAATCCCCCTGCGTGAAAACGAACAGCAGGGACTGCGCGACCTTGCTCACCCGGAACGGCTCTTTGAGGAAACGGATATTGATATCTACATTGCCAAGGAGTGGATTGATACTCTGAATCAGCTCTTTACCCCGGAGAGCACACCGGACTTTATCCGGGAATTCACGACCTTTCTTATTGACTACGACCAGATCAGCGATAATTATACACCGTGGAAGCAGTTTATTGCCCTTCTCAGCCAATCCGTTGAGTACGGAGCCACGGGGCCGTCGGATATGTCCGCCCTCTACAAGGCTCTCCTGGAATGCTCCTACACCCTCAATACCATGGAAGTACATCGCAAGAACCGGGAAATCCTTGATGACAGTAATCAGCAATGGCTTATTCGCGGGGCAATTCACCGCATTCTGACGTCCTTCGGCAAAGACGACTTCTTTCAGAAGCTTGATACCTCTTTTCGGGAATTGGTCATGGGACGAACCCTCATAGCCGTATACGATACCCCGGTGTACTACAACGGCGGGTGGGAAAAACCCGATTTTATTCACGTGATCTGGAAATACGACGGGCATGCGGGCAGCTCCGCAGATCCGGCCCAATCGGATTACCGCTTCTCCTCCTTTCTTGATGCCGCGGAAACCGTTTTCGACATCCCCATGGAGGATCCTGTGGTCATGCCCGTCTACTACGGCTCCATGCAGCTTGGCCTGATGATTACCGAATACTCCCGGACTCTCCCTGTCAATACCTACGAAACCCTGCGCCTTTCCATCTCCACGGCCCTGCACGAAGTAAATATGGTCGAAGAAGTCCGGGATCTCTCCGTGAAAGATGAACTCACCTCACTCTATAACCGGCGGGGGTTTATCAACCTTGCCGAATCACATCTGCAGCATATACGCCGTTCAAACAGCAGAGCCTCCCTTCTCTTTATCGACATGGACCACCTCAAAAGAATTAACGATATCCACGGGCATAAGGCGGGGGATACGGCTATCACAGCACTGGCCCGTATACTCAAGCATTCAGTCCGTACGGAAGATGTGGTATCCCGGTACGGCGGTGATGAATTTTTGGTTCTTCTTCAGGGAGAAGGCTCTGCTCCGCAGGTGGAAGAGCGCATCCGCCGTGAAACCGATAAGTTCAATACGGATCACAACAAAGACTATGATCTCAGCTGCAGCATCGGCAGTATTGAGATCACTATAGATAATTCCCATGAAGATCTTTCTGACCTGATTCGTCGTGCCGATCAGGCACTGTATACAGAAAAAGAAAGAAAAAAGAGCGCCCTCTGAAACCTATCCCCCGTGGCTGAAAAGGGCCGAAAGAGCAATCGCTGCGGTCTCTGAGCGCAGGCGGTACGCCCCCAGATACACACCGATCCCGCCGGCATTTTTCAGCTGATTCATCTCGTCCGGCGAAAACCCCTCGGGAGGGCCCACAAAGAAGGCGAACTGCCCTGCTTCACGCACGGTTTGAGCGGGGAATGCCCCTCCCCGGGGATCGGCATACACAAGTCCGCTTTGCCCGTGCAGATGCAAACATTGAGAAAAGGTGATTGGTTCTGCCAGTTCTGTTCGAAAGGGGTTGAAGGACTGTTTTATGGATGAAGAAATAACCCGTTCGAAGCGCCGCGCCGCCTTTGACCATCCTTTTTTCCACCATCCCTTGGCGGACTGCTCACCCACAAAGGGAACAATTCTGTCAATGCCCAGGGGCGGCAGCATTTCGCATGCCCGTTCCAGACGGCTTTTTTCGGGAATACCGATACATGCAGTTACCCGGGGGCGGGGCCGCTCAAAATGCCGGCTCTCCTTCACAGAACAGAGTGTGGCATTTCGCTGAATCATATCGATGCGGCATCGGAAAACTGTTCCTGTTCCGTCAGTCACGGAAATACCATCTCCCACGCCAAAGCGCAGAACCTTAACCAGATGCTCTGTCTCGAAAGCATCAAGAACCAGGGCCTCATCTGTGGTTTCATTACTGAAAAAGAGATATTCTTCGCACCGTTCCTGTTGCATAGCTATCCTGTTGGATCAATCCCCATACTCTCACTCACATGCGGAGCAAGCTCATCCACAATCCCCGAAACCACGTTTCCTGAACTGTAGTATCCGCTCTGTATCCGCCGCTGTATATCCTGAATGTATTGGTCTCTCTCGCTTTTATCTTCGCGCCAGAGAAACTTCCCCATTCGTTTTCCCGTCCTGGGATTAATGCTGGACATACGAACATCCTTGTTACTGATATCCATCTACTACAGAATTTCGGAATATCCCCGATTTTCTTTAGATAAATATCCCCGCCTGAAGGATCTGTCCCGCTTTTCCCCTCCCGCTACCAATCAATCTGATTTGTCGTGACATGCTTCTTCCAGGGCCCGTCAGGGACATCCGCGGAATCAACAAACTGCCAGTCCACGGTGGTGTTGTTGCCCCATTTATTCAGACTCACGCCCAAACGGAGCATGACGGACGGGGAAAGATCAATTCCCGCACCGAGGTCATAGGAGTTCGACTGAAAACTGTCACCGAAGACATACTCATAATCGTTATAGTAGTAGGGGCCGGCATCCTCCCACTGGGCGTAGCAGTCAATACCATCCATGGAAATACGCACCCAGCGGTTTTTACACATGGATTCACGATTGCCCCACGCTGCAGAATCTTTCTGTGCAGCCCAGGGAATCACCTCGTAGGCATTGTGTTTTCGTCCCTGCCCGTTCACAGAGTCTTTGTGGAGGTAGTCCTGATTACCGTCTGTATCCTCAGAGTGTAAACGGGTGAAATCATTATAGGGCAGGGCCACATAGTACGGGTTCTGATTTCCCGTAAAATCTTTAGAGGTCGGTATAAAGTCACTGTCCCGATCAATATCTGTGGGATGATCCTCAAGGCCGAAATCCTCAGCCCAGTCACTGTCCCAGGCACTGGGAAAATTGGAGATATTCCCGTTATCCGAGCTGGCTCCTTCGCCGCACCAGAAGGTTGATGCCTTCACGCCCCGATGCACGATGTACTCCGATTCCGTGATGGTAATGCTTTTCCGCAGCGTATCGGAGAGGTTCCCCATATCATTGCGCAGCACAAGGCGTATATCCTTCTCTCCCTTCCATTTTGGATCCCGCAGGGGCACCATAAGATCGGATTCGGCAGTCACCGTATCAAGACCGCCGACCTGCCAGTATACGGAATCGATCCTTCCGTCCCCGACATTGCTAACTGCCAAATGCAGGGTATCTCCAATAAGAGGTGACGACGGCGTCACCGTAAGCTTTGCCGCAGGAACCCCCTTTCCCACAATCGTAAAGGAAATGCTCTTCCAGTCTGACGCAAGGCCGTCAGCGACAACCTGCAAATCGAGAGTGTATTCCCCCGCATCAAAAGCACGCGTAAGCAGGCGCCCGGTCGCGTCAAGATCATCGTCATTCAGGCGCCACCGCCACGCAGAGACATTCTCTGAAGAAATGCCCTCAAACTCGAGGCTGTCTTCGGCAAGACGACTCTCGGTTATAATGTTTATTCCCGCAGCAGGAGATTCCTTCTCTTCAGAAGTATCATCCGTATCAAAGAGGCATCCCCCCAGAAGCACTACAGGAATGAGAAGCATTCCGGTCAGCAGTATTCGTTTCATGTCATCCCCTCCAGGATCGGTTTCCTCTCAATATATTACAGAGAAAGCAGTTTTTCAGCTTTTTTCAACTGAGCGGCAACACTTTTCGGCCCCGTACCGCCGGGAATGTCCCGTCCTTTCAATGCAGTGTTCCAGTTAAAAAGAGCGGTTACATCATCTTCAAAAAGCTGAGAGAACTCCTGCAGTTTTTCCACAGATATCTGATTGAGGGCAACACCGCTGTCCACGGAATAGCCAACAATCCGCCCGATCACATGGTGCGACTCCCGAAAGGGCAGGCCCTTGCGCACCAGGTAGTCGGCCATATCCGTGGCAATCAGAAAGGGATTGAGCCGCTTTTCAATTTCTGCCGGTTTCACAGTCAGCGTCCGCAGAACATTGGCCAGCACCTCCAGAATCATCCGCAACTCTGCGGCACTGTCGATAAAGGGCTCTTTATCTTCCTGCAGATCTTTAAAATAGGAGAGACCGACACCTTTCAGGGTCGTGGCAAAACGGGTGTAGTTCCCCAACAGCCGTCCGGCTTTTCCCCGAATCAGCTCAAGGGAATCGGGATTCTTTTTCTGCGGCATCATGGACGAGCCGGTGGACCACTGGTCATCCAGCTCAACAAAGGAAAATTCCGCCGTGGACCAGACAATGAGGTCTTCCGCATAGCGGCTGATATGAATCCCCACAGAAGCACAGGCATTCAATGCCTCCAGAACAAAGTCGCGGCTGGCAACCCCGTCAATGGAATTTTCACTCACCCGGCCAAAGCCGAGCTGTTCAGCAAGAAAGTCACGATCCACGGGAAAGCCGCTTCCTGCAATGGCACCGGACCCCAGGGGCAGCATATCAGCCCCACGGCGGGCGTTTTCTATGCGCACACGATCACGCTCCAGGAGAAAGAAAAAAGAGAGCCAGTAATGGGCAAGAGACACGGGCTGTGCCTGCTGGTAATGGGTATACCCGGGAATGATCACATGCTGATCACTGCGGGCCCGTTCCAGCAGTTCCGCCTGCACAGCCCGCAGAGCAGCGCCTGTTTCTGTCAAACGGTTTTTCACATAGAGACGGAAGTCAGTGGCCACCTGATCGTTGCGCGAACGTCCCGTATGAAGTTTTGATGCTGCAGCCCCGATCTGTTCAGTCAGAACGCGCTCCACAGCCATGTGGATATCCTCATCGCTGTGGAGAAAAAGCTCTTCACCGGCCTGATGCCGGCGCAGAATATCATCCAGCCCGTCATGGATCGCTCTGACTTCCCCGGCAGACAGGACGCCTTCTTTGGCCAAGGCAGAGGCCCAGGCCTTTGAACCGGCAATATCCTCTTCGATAAAAACAACATCCACGTCGAGTGAATTATTGAATTCTTCCATAAGTCGGGCCGAAGGCTTATTGAAGCGTCCGTCCCACATTTTGTTTTTATTTGACATGAAGGTCTCCGTTTTTAAGGCAAAAATAACTCTTTTTCAGATAAAAAGAAAGGAGGCCGAAGCCTCCTCTCATAAAAACAGAATTGTACACACTGTTTTATGCTTCTTCTTTGACAACCCAGACCTTCAGTTCTGAATCGACATTCTTATGAAGCTTGATCCTGATATCGTACACACCAACTTTCTTGATGCGTTCCGCCATCATCACAGAGGAAGCATGTACAGTGATACCTTCTTTTTCCAGAGCGTCCACAATATCAGAAGCAGAGACAGACCCATAGATGACATCACTGTCCCCTTTGGCCTTTTTCTTGAAGGTCAGAGAGATGTCAGCCATTTTTTCTGCATCAGCCTCCGCCTTGGCAAGAACCTTCTCTTCATGATTTGCAGAGTACTTCTTCATTTCTTCCGCATGGCGGAGATTCCCCTTGGTTGCATTCTGTGCAATCCCTTCGGGGACCAGATAGTTGCGTGCAAAACCGCGTTTCACCTCAACCACATCGTACTTGCTCCCCAGGCGGGGATAGTCTTTTATAAGAATAACTTTCATTATGTCTCTCCTTATCCCCTACTTGTTAATGTTCTCTGCGACAAACGGAATCAGGGCAATATGACGGGCTCTTTTAATTTCACGTGCCATACGTCTCTGATGCTGTGCACAGACACCGGTAATTCTCCGGGGCAGAATCTTACCGCGCGGAGTAATTTTTGTTTTGAGTGCTTCGAAATTTTTATAGGACGGTACAAAGCCGTCTTCACAAAACATACAGACTTTCTTTTTTCTCGGCATTACTCGTCTCCCTTCTTCTGGGCATCGTCACTGGAATCGCCATCTTTCTCATCATTCCGCCGGGGATTGATGGGACCGTCTTCGCTCAGGACAGTCATGGATCTCAGAACAGTATCGTTATAGCGAACCTTGTTACTGATAAAGGCATTGGCATCACCGTCATACTCATAGGTAAAAAGACAGTAGAAACCGGATTTCTTCTCTCTGATAGGATAAGCCAGGGTCTTTTTCCCCCAAATATCCACAGAATCAAGTTTGCAGCTCTCTTTAATGGCATTTTCAATGGCCTGCTGCTCCTTTGCAATAGTTTCCTCGGGAAGTGACCCGTCAAAAACAACTACAGTTTCATATTTATTCATTCTCTGTTTCCTCCACAATCTCTATTCATTTTTCAGATGAAAGAGAGATCTTTTTCAACTGTTATATTTATTCATTGCCGCACTCATACCATCCTGCAGCCAAACCTCAAGAGCCTGAGCTCCGCGGCTGCGGACTTCATCACGCAGATCCTCCTCCCCGGGGGAAAACCGGCCGAGGACAAAGTCCACGACGGCCATTTCCGGCGGAATCGGACCAATGCCGATTCGCAGACGGGGAAAATCACTGCCGATCGTATCGATAACGGAACGTAGCCCGTTATGACCGCCGGCAGAACCGTTCTGCCGAAATCGAAGCCGCCCCAGAGGGATATTGAAATCATCCACTGCAAGGAGTATTCGGTCGGCACTGAAGGCGTATCTGTCAACCAACTCACTGACTGCACTGCCCGTAACATTAACATAGGTATGGGGAGTCACAAACATCGTCTTATATTGCGGAAGCATGCGGGCCGTTGAGAAATCGTGTTCAACAATTTCCCCGGCACCAAGGACACGCGCCCCTTCGGCGACGACATCCCCGCCGATATTATGGCGGGTTCCGGCATATTCACTACCGGGATTCTGTATACCTATGACCGCTGTTTCAAAGAGCACAATGCATCCAGGGATCCTGTAAGCAGTTTTGCATATCCCTTTTAGAAGAGACGTGCAAGAACCTGATTCTCCGACCCGACCAGTGTGACACCTTCGGGAAGTTCCAGGGCAGAAGCGATAATTGTATCACCCTTTTCTTTGAGGGGTGCAATATCAAGGGTAAGATCACTGACGAGATCCTTGGGCTGCCCCTGAATATAGACAATATGCGCCACCTGGTTGAGAATACCGCCCATAACAACACCTTCACTCGTACCAACAAGTTTGAGGCGTGCATAAACTTTCACCGGGCGTCCTTCAACGATCTTCTGAAAATCGATGTTGTAGAAGTCGTCACGTTTGACAGGATTCGTTTCAAAATCCTTCACAACAGCAACAGCATCTTCGGGCAGACCTTCGCCGACGAGGTGAATAAAACTGTTGTGGTTTTTCTGTTCGATGATTTTGGCAAATTCCTTGTAATCCACTTCGACTGCAAGGGAATCAATGCCGTAACCGTAAAATACTGCGGGAATCCAGCCCTGGGAACGAGCTTTACGGGTATAGCTCTTTCCTGTGCCGTTTCGCGCGCGGGCAGTCAGGGTAATCGTATCCAACTGTTTCCTCCTTAAAAAGAAAAGCGCAAACTAAAATATTTAATACGCAAGAACCTGAAAATGGCTGGGGTAGGAGGATTCGAACCCCCGATGCATGGACCAAAACCATGTGTCTTAACCGCTTGACTATACCCCAGTTCAGCTTTTCGGACGTTATTGCGCAGCAAATATACATCAGGATTGTGACCTGTGTCAACTATTTCAGAAATAAGTCACTCCCCTTTGCCGTTCCCTTTGGGAAAACTCCATGAAAACATGGGTACAAACCCATTGTGAGCATGACAAAAAACGCTCAGAAGCACGACCCTCTGCTCATCAATTATTCATATCAAACTCTTCGAGCTCTTCGCTTTCATCGACCGCCACGGCCTCCTCCGCTTTATCAAGGAGGGCGTTTTCGTACGCCCTGATCACTGTATCCTGCAGCAGGGTGCGCATATCATTATTAATAGGATGGGCAATATCCTGATGCTTACCGGACCGCCCCTTGCGGCTCGGCATGGATATAAACAACCCACGCTGTCCGTCAATCACCTTGATACCACGCACTACAAAGGCATCATCAAAAACCACATTGGCAAAGGCCATCAGTTTTCCGTCATTTTCGCGGGGAATCACCCGTACTTCTGTAATATTCACACAGTCCTCCACGGAAGGTACACAAAGCAGTAGCTTCTCTTAATTTTTTATCATTTTTATTCCGGTTTGTCCAGAATTATTCATCCGCTTCCATTATTTTCTTTACTTGTACCTCCTCTTAATATAACATATATTTAGATTTTAACAGATATAGGTTTCCTGAGATGAAAAAAGACTTCCTTTCCCTCGAGAACTACAGCAGCAGCGAGATCAGTGAAGTGCTGAACCGGGCCCGTTCCCTCAAGAAAAACCGGTTTTCTCCGCAGCACAATGCTGTTTTCGGAGGAAGAACTGCCGTGCTGATTTTTGACAAGCCCTCTCTGCGTACGAAAATCACCTTTGAAACGGGCATATACGAGCTCGGCGGGAATCCTTTAAGCATGTCTCCCGCAGCAGGACGTTTGGGAGAGCGAGAATCTATCCATGACATGGCAAAAAACCTCGAACGCTGGGTTCACCTGCTCGTGGTACGAACCTTCTCCCATTCCGCTGTGGAGGAGTTGGCCCGGGAGGCACGGATTCCCGTCATTAATGCTCTCACTGACGACTTTCACCCCTGCCAGTCAATTGCCATGGGCCTGACTGTGGATGAACATTTTGCCGGTGAAAAGATATCCATAACCTACATTGGCGACGGCAACAATGTATGCGCATCCCACGTTTTGTACGCGCTGAAGACCGGTCACTCCATCACAGTATGTACACCCAAAGGGTTTGAGCTGCCCCCGCGAATCGTTGCAGAAGCAGACAAAGCAGGACGCACAACGGGTGGACGCCTTTACCAGACAAACAATCCCGAAGATGCAGTGAAGCGGGCGAATCTGATCTATACAGATGTATGGGCAAGCATGGGACAGGAAGAGGAGCAGGAAGAACGTGCCCGCATTTTTGCCCCGTATCAGATTAACACTCCGCTTATGAAGAAGGCCCCTGCATCGGCCCTGTTCTCCCACTGTCTTCCGGCGCATCGCGGTGATGAAGTGACAGCGGAAGTTATGGACGGCGACCAGTCCATAGTTTTTGACGAAGCGGAGAACCGCCTTCATGCACATAAAGGAATAATTCAGTTCTTAGCAGACAGGAGCAGGTAACACTTATGAATCTACCCCGTGTGGAAACCGGTATAGATGCCTTTGACACCATGGTTGACGGCGGCCTGATAAGCGGCTCAGCCAACCTGATAGAAGGTGCTCCCGGTACAGGAAAGACCACCCTGGCCATGCAGTTTATATACAATGGTATTGTACTCTACAACGAACCGGGCGTTATAATCACGTTCGAAGAATTTCCTCAGCAGTATTATCATGATGCATACCAGCTCGGGTGGGATCTCAAAAAGCTTGAGGAAGAAGGAATGCTCAAGGTGATCTTCTCCGACCCGGAAACAGCTCTGAATGAAATTGAAAATCCCGAGGGCGACTTTGTTTCCATCATTGAGGAACTCGGTGCAAAACGTGTTGCCGTTGACAGTATGACTCATTTTGAGTATTTCTGCAATGATTCAAGTCTGCTCCGGGATGTTGAGAAACGCTTTATCAATGCCCTCAAGCGTGAAGGTGTCACGTCCATTCTGCTTAAGGAAAACGATGCTCTCCTGGGACAGATCCCCAATGTCAACAGCAAAACCCCCTTTGTTGTTGACACCTATGTTCTTCTGCGGTATGTTGAGGTGGAAAGCGCTATCAAAAAGGCCCTGCTCATACTCAAAATGCGCGGAAGCCAGCATGACAAGGACATTCGGGAATATGCCATTACTTCCACGGGGATCGAAGTGGCGGAACGCTTTGAAGGACACGAAGGAATAATGAGCGGTATTACCCACAGAAAACCGCAGGATGCCTTTATGAATGTATTCGGGAAAAAATAGGACGGCCCCATGGAGAATCCACTGCTCTGGAAAATCCTCTTTACCGTGTATACAGTCTCCATACTGATACTCAATGCATTTATGTACGGTATTGCGCAATTTTACAAGAAAAAGCTCGACCCCAAAGCTGTCTCAAAGGGGTTCCTTGCCGCAATAGTCGGTCTCTTTGCAGCGGCGGTTCTCACCTATGTACCTCATCCCCTTGCGGAACGGACGGTCTCAGTGCTGATAACACTTTCCTCCGCCGTTTCCCTCTGGAATGCAATTGTGATTTACTACACAATGAAACAGATTCGAAGAAAGTAGGAATACCGTGGAAATGATATACCTTCTTGATCTGAGCCTGTTTATAACCCTTCTTGTCATAGCCAACCTCAGCCGCAGAATCGGTGAGGCCATGATGATACCTCCCATATACAAAACGTACTACTATCTCTGCGGATGTATTGTTTTTGCATCAATTATTGATATTTTCATCAAAGGTCTTCCGGGAATGGAAGGCATACATCTTGGAACAAATATCATCAGAGCTGCGGCATCACTGATCGCCCTGCCCGTATCATTTCGGTACTGGAGCTGGCTGCTGAAAGAGGACATGAGAGGATAACATGACAGATAAAAAGATACTGATAGTCGAAGACGACGAAGATATTTCAGAAATTATGACTATGGTGCTTGAAACGGAAGACTTCACCGTAGCTTCGGTCAGCAACCCCCTTGAAGCCCTGAAAAAGGCCGGGGAGTTTTCCCCCGATGCAATTCTTCTGGATCTTACCATGCCGCAGATGAGCGGGTGGGAGCTCTATAAACAGCTGCGGGAGAATGAAGACTTTTCCAATATTCCTGTGGCCATTGTAACCGCAAAATCCGAAGAATTCGATGCCGTTGTGGGGTTGCACGTAATGCGTGCCGATGCGTACATCACGAAACCTTTCGGTAAACAACAGCTTATTGACAGCGTCAATAATCTCTTTAAATGAATCACACTGTACTGATCATTGATGACGAAGAGGATATTATTGATATTCTCTCCCTGCATCTGCAGTCCTGCGGTTGGAATACCGTTTCTGCAGGTCCTGACGTTGATGTTCCCGCCCTGCTGCGCTCAGAGAACTGCTTCCTCCTGATTACAGATGTTGCAATGCCCGGGAAAAACGGGTATGAAGTCATCGAAGAGGCACGCAGAGCCGATCCACAGATACAGACAGCTGTAATGACCGGTTTCGGCTATGATGCAAACCATACCCTCGTCCGATTGAAGAAGGAGCATAACTGCCCGATTATTTTTAAGCCGTTCAATCTTCAGAGCGGTGACATAGACCGGACAGTGCGCAAACTCTGGGACACGTACCAACAGAACTATTCCGAGGAGTAACCCGTGACGTTTAAACCGCACTTCTCCTGGGATCTTCTCCCCCGGGATGAAATACGTGAGCGAAGCCGCCGCGCCTATGCCAACAACCTTGACCATATTACCCGACGCTATGCCGGCGAAAGAGAACTGCCGCTTCTTGAGCCGATTCTCCGGGGAGAAGCTCCGGGGGTAATTACCACGGACGGTGCCGAAGAGCTCTTTTCCGTCAGTAGCCCCCCTGCAGATGCGCCGGCCTGCAGAACCGTTTTCCTTTCTGCAGAACAGGGGGCAACACCGCTCACCCTCGAAAAGTCCGACATGGACCGCATCGCCTACGACATCTCTCTTTTTCTCCACATGAACGGCCTGAATATTGAAGACCGCACACTCCATGTCACGGATGAACCGGGCGCATCCTTTCAGGGCCTCAGTATCGAACTGGGACTGAATGCTCTGCAGTGCAACACCCTCAGCATCGCCCCTGATACCTCCCGGTGCGGGGAAATACTGAAAGCCTTTCGCCCCACAGCTCTGGTCGGCCCACCACAGGCACTCAGTAAGATTGTTTCCGCACACAGCGGGCTCCTGGAAAAATCTCTGAAGAGAGTCTTTTCTGTGCGCAGCAACCTGACGCATAATCTGACAGCACCGCCTGCGCCGGAACTGGAACCTCTTCCCGTACGAAATATCATCTGTTTTCCCGTCATATCCACAGCGATTTCTGAATGCAGTGCCGGCTCGGGGTATCATATCCACCCCGAACTCTGTTTCTGCGAAACTGCCGATACGGGCGATCTTATCCTCACCCCCTTCGGAATACGCAGTCTTCCCCTTGCCCGCTATGCCCCGGGCATCCGCGGGACCATCGATGAATCACCCTGTACATGCGGCAAAACATCTCCGCGCATAACCATTCATGAACACCGCTCCGTAGCGGGGCAGCAGGACGCTCCCCCCACGGCCCGAAAGAACGATGCACCGCCACTTCCGCAGGAGAGAAAAGAAGCTTTGATTGCCATCCTTAAGCAGGACAGCCGTGTGCGCGATTTTCTGTTGGTTGTTACGGAAAAAAGCAAAGGCGAGGAAATACATGCCTACGCAGTCACGGATGCCCGCAAGGTCAGTGAGATAATGGCGGTAATCCGCAAAAAAACGGGTGAATCAATTCCCGTACTTACCTCCAATCAGATAACCCTTTCGGGAATGCGCGAAAACAGCTCATCACCCAACAAATACATCTACCGCAGCTGACCGAAAGAGGGAAGCTCCCGCTACATTACGATCAACAGATTTCCCCCCTGTGTTTCAGCGCCGGCGGAGAGCCTTTTTCAGTCCATACCCCGTATTACTCTTCATCAGCGGTAAATCCTTTTCCGGGAATAATCAGTCAGCACGTCATTGCGCTCACCACCACAAATGGTTGCAGAGATACAGGAATAAACCCTGATTCCGCAGTTGGATCTGATTTTCGAATATTTGGAAGTGATCGGAGCGGGACTGATGCCCCAATATAACTCGGCTCACGCCGATATGTCGGTACTGCCACCGACGGGGCAGTTCCTTTTCCCATGGCAGAAAAGAAAAGCCATTCATGGGGTTTGGCCCCCATACGACCAAATGAGACATCTTTGATTGGG
>JBNJDQ010000019.1:0-25320 GCA_051745065.1 Fibrobacterota bacterium | reverse complement strand
TTTGCAGGAGTTAATCATGAACAGTGAATCGGCACAGAAAAACATTCAGATTGTCCGGGACGCCCTTCAAAAAGCCCGCGGCGGTGACTCATTCCACTCAATGCTCATGGCCCTGGGCGGCTTTTCGATTTTCTCCGGCGCTTTTATTATGGCCCTCTGCGCAGGTATTGCCCTGCTTATGCAACCGGGGCACGCCCTGGAAACCGGCATTCCCCCTGCAGGAATCGTTGCAATTATTGGCGTGGCTCTGGTTTTCTTCGGCACCCTCAAGATGTTCATTGTCCGCCGGTACGTGCGGCGTCGGGGCATGACCCTGCGGGAGGTCCTGAAAAAGAGTATGCTCAACTCGGATTTTCTCCTCTTTGATATTCCATTGGAACTGACGGCGGTGGTGCTGATTGTTTTCCTGATTCATATCGGCCAGCCTGTCTATATTATCCCCCTGGGCATGTTTGTAGCCGGCCATGGTCTGAACGGGGTCGGCCTGATATACAACGTGCGGGCGTACTGCGTCATGGCGTATCTTCTCATCCTCAGTGCTGCTGCGGGGCTTTTCTTTCTGATGGATTCTCCCCTGCTCTTTATCGGTGCTGGTTTCGGCCTTCCCTTTCTCATCGGCGGAATTCACATTGAGCTCCTCCGCCACCGCGAGGAAAAGGAGAGAGAGGAGCCGTCCCATGGCGCGTGACCCCAAAGAGCGGGAGCGTCTGTTGGCATCCCCCGTGCGGTTGCAGATTATGGCAACCCTCGTGGCGTCACGTTCCATGGATTTCCCCTCCCTCAAAGAACGCCTCGGCCTGACCGGGGGAAACCTCAGCTCCCACATCAAACAGCTGGAACGGGCGGAATATCTGAAAATATCCAAGGACTTTGTGAACAATCGACCCAAAACAGAGTATACTGTAACAGACACCGGGCGGGAGGAATTCGCCGCCTACATCGATCTGCTGGAATCCATAATTTCACTTTCGGAAAAAGGAGCATCCCATGATGCATAATATCCTGACGGCCTGTGCGGCCCTGTGTGTAATGGCAACGGTCCTGAGCGCCGGAGAAGACCCCACGGCGGACTTCATCAATCGCTTTGACCGGCTCTATAAAAGCACCTCCTCCCGCGGGGAGATGGAGGTTAAAATTGTAACGGAACACTGGACACGAACTCTGAAGATGCGCACCTGGAGTCGTGGGCAGGAGCTGATGCTCATCAAAGTGCTTGCTCCCAAGCGTGAGAGGAACATGGGCACCCTGAAATATAAAAACAGGATGTGGAACTACATGCCCAAAACCAATAAGATCATGAAGATTCCCCCTTCCATGATGATGGGCAGCTGGATGGGTTCAGATCTTACCAACGATGACATTACCGGGGAGTACACCCTCAGGGAGGATTATGAAATCAGCCTGATGAAAAGTGACTCCCTGTATAACTATTTCACATGCACCCCCCGTCCCGGCACGCCGATTATCTGGGGAAAGCTGATAATCACCGCCCGGAAAGAGGATCACATCCCCGTGAAACAGGAGTACTACGATGAACAGGGAGCGCGGGTGCGGGTGATGCATTTTCGGGATATTACCGAATTTGACGGACGACGAATCCCCGCTGTCATGGAACTTATTCCTCTCACAGAGGAGGAGAGTAAAACGGTGGTCCGCTATATCGATATGGAGTTCGGCGTGGATATTCCCGACAGCCGATTCTCCCTGAAGGCACTCAGAGAACCCGTGGAGGAGTAAGATGCTTTGGAAAATAGCCCTGCGAAACATCTTCCGTCAGCGCCGGCGAACCCTGCTGACCATCCTGACCATGCTGGGGGGATTCGTCCTCGCCTCCATCTCCATCGGCGTGTCCGAAGGTTCGTACAACGAAATAATCGACCGCTTTACCCGCAGCCGCCTCGGCCATGTACAGATTGTCCGTGAGGGATTCCGTGATGACCGCTCAATCTACGAGAACATATCCGCCTGGGAAGAGCTCGTAAAAAAACTTGAATCCCGTCCGGATGTGGCCCATGCAGTGCCCCATATCTACGGTGGCGGCCTTGCCACGGTGCATGAATCGGCAACCCCCGTCACGGTAACCGCCATTGATCCCGCCCGGGAGGAGCAGGCATTCTCCCTCTCCCGCCGGATCACGAAAGGCGCCATGATTTCTGCCGAAGGAGCGGAGGTTCTCGTGGGAAAGGAGCTGGCCGCCATTCTGGAAGCCCGTGTGGGAGATACGCTCTATCTCTTTTCCCAGACCGCCCGGGGGCGCACCGCCGAGGATATCTTTATTATCAGGGGACTCGTAAAAGAATCCACCGCCGAAATGGGACGGATGAGTCTCTACATGCCCATTCAGACCGCGCAGGAGTACTACGAACTCTCTGACCGCGTTCATGAGATCGCCCTGGTATCGCCGCAGAAGGGAGCATCCAGACAGCTCGCGAAGGATGTTGCCGCAGCAATCAATGCGGATACTCTTGCCGTTGAACCCTGGCAGGTCTTTCAGAAATCATTCTACACTGCCATGCAGGCGGATAAACAGGGGGCCTGGGTCTCCCTGGCGGTAATTCTGGTGATTGTGGCTTTCGGCATTCTCAACACCGTGCTCATGGCCGTCCTCGAACGACAGCGTGAATACGGTCTTATGAAAGCCATTGGAACAACCCCCGGGCAGATATTTCTGCTGATTATACTTGAAATGGGAATCCTTTCCCTCATCAGTATCAGTGTGGGGATCCCCCTTGCCCTGGGAGGGAACTGGTACCTTGCGGAGAAGGGAATCTCCATGGGACAGTCCTTTACTTACGGCGGTATGGAGTTCTCCCATATCTACGGAGAAATCAACTGTATCAGTTTTGTCATCCCCGCCGTGGTGGTTGTGACAGCAACCCTCTTTGTGAGTATCTTTCCCGCAATAAAAGCAGCAAAAACCGATCCCGCCGTCACCATGCGGACAGAATAGGAGGAGCAATGGATATGATGTTCAGAATTGGGTGGCGCAATATTTTCCGCAACAGCCGCCGCACCATTATTACAGCAGCAGCCATCGGCATGGGGATTGCCAGTCTGATCTTTACAGACGGATTTATGAAGGGCATGGTGGAAAACCTCATACAGAATGCAACAAACAGCTTTCTCGGTGACGGACAGGTCCACAGCAGGGCCTACATGGAAAACCCCAAAAGCAAATACACCATTGCCCGCAGTGATTCCCTGGCCGCAGCCCTCACAGAGGATGCGCGCATCTCCGCGGTGAGTTCACGTCTGGTCTCTCCGGGGATGCTTTCCTCGGCAGAAAACTTTGCCAATGTGCAGGTCTGGGGTGTGCATCCGGCGCAGGAACGTGCGGTCACCCTGATCGATGACCGCCTCTCTCCGGAGAGCGCCTGGCTGCCTGCAGAGAACTCCCTGGTGATCGGTCAGGCCCT
Organism: Fibrobacterota bacterium; assembly: GCA_051745065.1. Taxonomy (GTDB): domain Bacteria; phylum Fibrobacterota; class Chitinivibrionia; order Chitinivibrionales; family Chitinivibrionaceae; genus Chitinivibrio. The sequence goes on along the minus strand of JBNJDQ010000019.1, from coordinate 21,904 downwards.
GGCGGATAAGCTCGGCGTCTCCCGGGGCAATCATCTGGTACTCAATCTGGCCGATGCCGAGACGGGACAGCGACAACAGCATTACATGAAGATCGACGGGATCTACAGCTTCGGCTCCGACAATATGGACCGCCGGGCAGTGCTGATCCGGCACAGTCTTGCTGCAGAAATGCTTGGCACGGGAGAGGGCTCCGCCAATGAAGTCGCCTTTGCCGTACATGATCTGCAGGAGCCGGGCCTCTTTGACAACCTGCGTGATGCCTACTCCACGGAGCAAAGTGAGCTTCAGTCGTGGAAGAGGCTCATGCCGGAGCTGGCGGGAACAGCGCAGATGACCGATTTCAGTATGCTCATTATTGGAGGAATTCTCTTCCTGATTGTCTCCTTCACGGTAATCAACACCCTCTTCATGTCGATTTACGAGCGGTTTTTCGAGTTCGGCGTTCTCAAGGCAATTGGAACAACGGACGGTCAGATTATCCGGATGGTTCTCTACGAAGCGCTCTCCCTGTCCCTGATCAGCTCTCTTCTGGGGATCATTCTGGGAGGAATCTTTCTGGCCCTGCTGAATCATTTTGGTATCAACTACAACGATATTGAGTTCAGCGGCATGACCTTCTACGAGAAAATCTACCCCGTTATTACGGTACAGCAGTTTATCCTGTACCCGGCAGTCATCTCTGCCCTGACCGTTCTTATCAGCCTCTATCCCGCCCTCTACATCGGCCGCATGGCACCGGCGGAAATAACCAGAAAAGCAGTTTAAGGAGTACTCATGAAAGCAGAAACAGTAATTCAAACAGAAGGCCTGAAGAAAACCTATGGCAAAGGCCCCACCCGTGTTGACGCCCTGCGGGGAATTGATATCACTGTCGGTGAAGGAGAATTCACCGCCATTGTGGGACCCTCGGGATCGGGAAAGACCACCTTTATGAACATGATTACCGGCATCGATACTCCCACACAGGGAGAGGTTTCTATCCACGGCCGCCGGATATCACAGATGAAGAAGAAGGATCTCTCCCTCTTTCGACGGGATAACCTCGGCTTTATCTTTCAGGCGTACAACCTGATCCCCGTGTTGACCGTGGCAGAAAACGTGGAATACATCATGCTTCTGCAGGGTGTTGCTCCGCACCGGCGCCGGGAGCGGGTTGCGCAGATTCTTGCGGAAGTGGGTCTGAAAGGATACGAAAAACGGACTCCGGCAAAACTCTCCGGCGGCCAGCAGCAACGGGTTGCCATCGCCCGGGCCATGGCCTCACGTCCCCGAATTATTATTGCCGATGAGCCCACGGCAAACCTGGATTCCAAGACAGGGGCGTCCCTGCTGGATATGATGCATACTCTGAACACACGGGACAATATGACCTTTCTCTTTTCCACTCATGATCCCATGATTATGGAGCGGGCCGCCCGGATTATCAGAATCCGCGACGGAATGATCGACGAAGACCGGGAGCAGTCAGCATGAAGAAAACAGTATCGGCACTGCTCTGCCTGGCGGGCCTCCTCTCTGCCGCCGGGGGAGCTCCCGATGTCAGTTTCAACGGCTATTTCAAGGCGTATCCCTTCTACCGGAGCATCGGCAAAAATGCCGCCTTTGCCGTGGAGGACACCACCTGGATGAGTGTGAACAGCCGGACCCGAATCAACCTCGGCCTGCGCCGGGACTGGGTTCGGGCAAAGATCTCCTGGGAACTCCACGGCACTGCTGCGGGAATCAATATCAGCGATAACCCCCTCAATGTCCAGCGTACCCAGGCCTACCGCATCACCGACGGCACCTGGCAGATCTTCCCTTTTGACGGCGGCAGTCCCGTTCAGAGTGCCGTCTATCATACTCTGGACAGTCTCTGTGTCACCCTGGATATCAACGAAGGAACCCTCTCTTTTGGTCGACAGTCTTTCGGATGGGGCAGTGCGACCTTTATCAATCCCACGGATATTATCACGCCCTTTGTCTTTAACGCCGTCGATAAGGAAGAACGCCCCGGTGTTGACGGCATAGTCTACCGCCGGTCCCTGGGCATGCTCAACGAGCTGGAGAGCGGTGTGATCTTCGGAAAGAATTTTGCCGCACGCCGCAGTGCCGCCTTTGTGAGAGCGCGCTTCATTACGAATCACTTCGGTGATATATCTCCTGTTCTCATGCTCTTTCAGGGAAACACCCTTCTCGGGCTGGACCTGGAGCGCAACCTCGGCGGGGCAACCCTCACCGCGGAAGGGGCGTGGGTCTTTACGGATCTGCTGGAAACCTGGCCACGTGGGGAGGACTATTTCCGCCTGAGCACGGATGTAAAGTACAAATTCCCCTTCGGCCTGAACGCAACTGCAGAGTACCATTTCAGCAGTGCCGGCATTGCCGGTCCCTATGAGGTTGCGCGGGTGCAGCAGCTGCAGGAGAGTGTTCCCTATCGGGAGGGAGCGCTGTATCTGCTGGGGAGACAGTATGCCGGACTGTTGGGAGCCTATGAGTTCACGCCGCTTCTGCATGGACAGATCAGCATTTTTGCCAACCTCGGTGAAGAATCTGTCAGCACGGATCTCGCTCTGGACTACACCCTCGCCTCCAACGAAGCCGTGACCCTGACGGGCGGAGCATCTCTGGGAGCGGGAGGACGCGCCCCCCGGCCGGGGATATTGCGGGAGTTCGGCAGTGCCGGAAAAAGCATCTACGCGGGGCTGCGCTGGTATTTCTGATCAGCGCTCGTTAAGCTTCTCCTGCTGATCTTTCCGGCCACGGTCACTGGAGATGGTTATTGTGGAGCGGGTGCGTTCCATACGGCCGCGGCCGTTCTGATCATTTTTCTGAACGCCCGATGTGCGCACAGAAGCATTGGCGGAATAGGGAGACGTAATAAAAGATTCCTGCCGGCGACGGCGGCGTGCCGCCAGACTGCTTGTATCGCGTGCAGCTTTATAAGAAGCGCTGTCGGCAAAACGAACCGACTGAACAACACGGGGACTGACCCAGGAATCTGTAATGATGGTCACAGAGAGGTTCTCGTCACGGGCAATACTCAGATCAATCCAGATACGTGACAGGCTGTCACGGTCGGAAAAGGTATATGCCCCCGCCGATGCAGTCTGTACGGTGCACTGTGATGCAGCCCCCGCAGAACGGGTCAGGGCGGTTATCTCCCTGACGAAAGTCTCCTCTGCCGGAAGTGCCGCAAAAAAGAGTAAAAGAAGAAGAGTCGAAACAATACCATTCATGGCGGGCTCCTTTAAAATGCCTGGATACCGCTAAAATACAAAAGAGGCAGACAGTACGGTAATCTGCTCCTCTTTTAAAAAGACTATTCCCCATATCTAAAAAAGAAGCCGATCCAATACGGAAGATCAGCTCAAATATGTCAAAAAGAGAAAAAGAAATATCAAAGAGAATTTTTGAAATCCGTATCCCCCGGGATAAAAATTCCCGGGGGATTTCCAGGGCCTTCGGCACTCTGCTCAAATGGAACGAACCAGTACGTCTCCGTCATCCCGTGGGGAGAATTCCACATCCGGAGAAGAGGAATCATACTCATGGCGGGCATCGCGGTAGAAATTTGCCATGGAAAGCTGAACGTAGGGAAACAGCCAGAGAAAGCCGATACCCAGGGTCAGAAGAGCAAGGAGCCCCCAGCCGAAAAAACGCAGGGTGAGAAAGAAGAGCTCCATCTTACGCCCTTCCATAAGCTCCCGGCTTTTGGTAATAGCATCAAAGGTGGAAAGTGAGGGGTCATCCGCCAGAACGAAGAATGTCATAGCATAGGCATAGGACTTGATAATACCCGGAATAATGAGAAGCATTGTCCACAACATAATAAAAATGCTTACAACAACCTGTGTAACAACGGCCTTCAGATAAAATCCGAAGCCGTAAAAAAGATCGTTCATGCTTCGCTCTCTCTGGCGGGAAAGGCTGAGAAAATAGCGGCATAATCCCAGGGCAAGGGGCCCCGAAATTAAGGTAATGTAGAGATTATAAACAGTCGGTACTTCTCTGCTCAGAAAAAGTGCTGGAATAAGAAACAATGCGCCGTACAGGGCGGAAAGACTGATTGCTTCCCCCCAGTTTCCCTGTTTAAGAACACGCCGCGACTCTGCAGTTATTTCACTGTTTTCCATAATGTCTCCATGGATCATGTTTTAATGTATTCAGTATACCTTTTTGCACTACATTTTTCCACCTTTTCCGGCATGGAACATCCTTAAACATATCCAGTATCCCGGAAACCGGGCTGGGAGCCGCCCCCCTGCTGTAAGAGAATAATTGAAAAAATCTCCATCACCGGTTCTGCAACCTCCCCGCCGAAACAGGGAGGTTTTCAGCAGTATCCACCTGGGTGAAAGCAGAAATCCTGTGACCTCAAGATCAGCTCTGAATCCACCGATAAAGATAAGGACAGACTCAAGGAGGAGCTATGCAGAATATTGTACTGGTAACTGCAGCACCGGCCATGGAAGCGCGTCTTACCGCCGGTCTGAATCGGTCGGGGGAATGGAATGTCACCGTGGCGCCTCATTTGAGGGGCGCTCTTCGGATTCTTCTTAAAAATGAGATCCATACGGTGCTCGTGGATCTGCAGACCCCCGTGAAGGGCACAGGCGAACTGCTGACCGTTCTCAAGCATCGCTTTCCCCGCGTCTATCGGGTTCTTCTGCGGGCAACAGAATATCACCCCCTGGATCGCCCTCTTCTGGAGCTGGGGCATTCCTCTTTTCCCCACCCCCGCTCATCCGCGGAGATCCGCACCTTCAGTGAACGGCTGAAGATCCTCTGTCCCTCTCCGTCCAGAGGCAGCACCGCCCGTACTGAGAAGGAGTCCACAGATCTTTCCGAATACTCCCGCACCAATGACACGCACGATCTTACAGGGCTCTCAAACTATATCGCGAGCGAATCCTGCGACCTGAAAATTCTCACAGAACGCATGCATGCCCATACTGCATTGGTGGAAAAAGTATACACCCGCCTGCACTCCCCCGCAGTAGCCTTTCGCGGGACGGCAAAATCTCTGTACCACGCGGTAAAACTCATGGGACTGCGCGAGGTGCATGCAATTATCCGTGAAGAGATAAGTCGGCGCAATTCCGCTCTGAACGTCGCCTGAATCAAAATATACGCTCTGTTCTGCCCCGGTACGGTAAAAATGAGGTATATTTCAATTTTGACTGTTCCACGGAACCGAAAAGAGGCAGCATGTTTTACCAACTTGAGGACCCCGATACAAAACGGAGAATCAACCTGACTGTTTTTGATATTGTTTCCACGCGCTACGATATTGCCACGCGGGTGCTTTCCTTTGGGCAGGATCAGAGCTGGAAAAAGCGCTTTGCCGATCTTCTGCCGGACCTGCACGCCCCCCGGGTGCTTGATCTTGCATCAGGCAGCGGCGATCTTCTGCGGCGTCTGCAAAAACGCTACCCCGAAGGAACGGTTCTTGGGGCAGACCTCAACAGACATATGATTGACACCCCCGCCAACCGCCGGGCGGATCTTTCCCTGCAGGATATGCAGAACCTTGCAGTCCGTGACGGCTCTCTCGATCTGGTGACCGGGGGCTACGCCCTGCGCAATGCTCCCGATCCGGATAAAACAATTGCAGAAATACACCGCGTCCTGAAACCCGGCGGACAGGTCTTTTTGCTGGACTTTGCCGCCCCCCGCAACCGGGTGCGCCGCCTCTTTCACCGGGGATTACTCTATGTCTGGGGGGCACTCTGGAGTCTTCTCCTGCACGGAAAACCCTTTGTCTATACCTATATTCCCGACAGCATGAAAAATTATCCCGACTGGCGCAGCCTGCGCAGTCGTGTCTACCTCCGCGGCTTTACCGCATTTCGGCGGCGCTCCCTCTTTTTCGGGTTCTGTGAGATAATCTCCTTTCGCAGGATGAAGGACACCTCCTCCCATGAGTGAATTTCTCATCAGGAATATTTCAGGGCGTAAAAAATGGATCATCCTGGTCTTTCTGCTGCCCGTAGTCCTTTGGATTGCCGCCCTGCCCCATATCGAAATGAGCGATTCCCACAGAGCCTTCTTTACTCCGGACAGCCCTGATCTGCAGGAAATCCGCGCCCTGGAGAAGGCCTACGGCAGCCATGACAATGTCTTCTTTGCCGTGTACCGTTCAGAAGGCTCCGTCATCACACCGAAGGGAATTTCCCTGCTGCGGGAGATTCGTGATTCCCTTACCACCCTGCAAAACTGCTCCTCCACTTCCTCTGTCCTGAGCTACCGTGTTCTGCGTTCTTCCTTTGCAGGCTATACCCACACTGCCCTGCTCCCGGATACCATTCCGGACAGGGCCGCCTGCGATTCCATTTCCGCGGTTCTCAGGGCGGACAGTCTTCTCGTGCACCGCCTCATCTCCCCGACAGGCAATGCCACGGGCATCAATGCGCGCTTTGATCCTGACAGCAGTGTCGGAGTGACAGATATTTACAGCAACGCCCTGCGCCTTAAAGAACATTTCACCGCAGCCTACCCGGAGTACTCTTTTCATGTCACGGGGGGTGTCGCCATCGATGCATCATTCTTTCGGGCCGGAGTAAAAGATGCCAAGATGCGCATACCCATACTCTTTGCGATTATCACGGTGCTCCTCTTTGCCGTGACGGCATCCTTTCGGGCAACCGCGGCAATCCTGACGGTCCTGATTTTTCCCGCCCTCACAGCATTAAGCTGCGCCGCCCTGGCGGGAATCGTCCTGACGCCGCCCTCGGCCATTGCACCCATCATCATCATGACCGCCGGCCTGGCCGATGCAATTCATATTTTTATTCATTACTCCCACTATGTACGCAAAGGCCTGACACCGAAAAAGGCCATGGCCGAAACCCTCAGGATCAACTTAGCGCCGGTCACGGTTACCTCCATCACCACGGTGGTGGGCTTTGCCCTGCTCAATTTCAGCTCAGCTCCCCCCTTTCGGGATCTGGGCAGCATTACCGCCCTGGGGATTGCCCTGGCCTGGCTTTATTCAATAGTATTCTTTCCCGCTCTGATCTGTGCATTTTTTCCGTTGCGCACAAGCCGCTACACCGGCGTACATGATATCGCCGGAACACGTCTGGGCCGTGTGGTCAGCCGCGCACCGCGCCGGTTCACTGCCGCCCTTGTTTTTCTCACAGTAGGGCTCTCCCTGTGCACCATGACTCTGCAATTCAACGATACATTCTTTCGCTTCTTCAGTCGTGACTATCCCTTTCGCCGCGACACGGAAGTCATACTGGAAAATCTTACGGGCCTGGATTATCTGGAGATCTCCTGCGCCGTGGACTCCCCCTTTATCGCTGCAAATCTGCATCGCTTTGACAGTCTGGAACAGCAACTGAAACAAAACGATGCCGTGCGCCACGTCCTGGGCCCCGGCCAGGTGATTCGCTCTGCATGGAAACAATTATCTCCGGACAAAGCCGAAGACGCCCCCCTTCCCGGAGCAGGTATGACAGAAAAAATCCTGCGCTCCTACCAGCAACAGCAGTCACGCCGCAGTGATGTGCCGCGCATATTCGCCCGGGACACATCGGCCCTGCGCATCAGTCTGACCCTGGGGGAAGTTTCCTCAAGGGATCTGCGCCATCTGGAAGAGCAGGCCCGTTCCGCAGTGGGGCAGCTCTTCGACCTGAAAAAATGCCGAATAAACTCGACCTCCCTGATGTTTGCGCACCTCTCCCGGGATAATGTTCAGGCCATGGTGCTGGCATCCGGCATATCCCTGCTCTGTATTTCCGGAGTGCTGATATTCGTATCGGGATCTTTCTCCCGGGGAATCCTCAGCCTGATTCCCAATCTTCTGCCTCTCTCAGCGGCCTTCGGCCTGTGGGCCTGCCTTTTTACAAACGCCGGCATCGGTGTTTCCATTGTCACCTCCATGGCCATGGGAATCATCGTGGATGATACAGTGCATATTCTCTTTGCATGGATGCGGGCCCGACGCAAAGGGCTGAAAGGGCCGGACGCTCTTATCCATACCTTTCGCCATGTGGCCGACGCCGTTATTATCACCAGTATCATTCTGACCGCAGGCTTTGCAGTTCTGGCGGCCTCGGGCTTTCAGCCCACCGCGGAAATGGGGCGCATGACGGCAATTATTATCATTCTTGCCCTGGTAGTGGACCTTCTTCTCTTTGCACCGCTTCTGCAGATCAGCGAGGGGCAGGCCCCCGAAACACACCGGGAACAGCAAAGGCGGAAAGACCGGCACCGTACGCCGAAATCATAACGGGAGTTCCCGGCGCAGGTTTTGTATCAAAAATCTCCTTCAGCTCAAAGAGGACCGAAGGGGAGGACATATTGCCATGTTCCCGCAGGATTTTGCGGGACCAGCCCATCTGCTCTTCCGAAAGATCCAGAGCATCCCGCAGCTCGTCGAGCACCTTGGCGCCGCCGGGATGAAGCGCCCAGTGGGGAACGTCCTCTGCAGAGAGCCCCGCTCCGGCAAGGGCTGTTTCAATCATGGGGCCCACTTCCCGGCCGATAATGCCCGCAAGCTTGGGGTGAAGATGGTTATGCAGGCGGCCATTCCGGTAGGTGAACCGCACATGATCACGATATTTGGGAAGATAGGCCGTCTCAATATCACCCAGTTCCAGGCCGGCACTGTTTTTGGAGAGCAATGCCGCACCGGCACCGTCACCAAAGATACAATTGGAGATAATCAGGCTCATATCGCTGTCCATCTCAAAGGGGGCACTGCAGATCTCCACGGAAATGCTCACCACTACGCCCGCATCGTCTTCCATCCCGGCAAGAATATCCCGGCCGGTCTGAATATTGGGGACCGCACCGCCGCAGCCGCTTCCCACCAGATCGTAGACCCGGGTCGCGGCGGGCAGGTCAAGCTCCTCCACGAGATACGTGCTGATACCGGGGCAGATATAGCCCGTACAGGTATTGCAGACAATACCCTTCACATCGGAGAGGGGCCGCCCCGCCTGCTGCAGCGCGTCAAGGAGTGCCTCTTTGGCAAGACGCACCGCCCAGCGGGTGAACCGGGTCATGCGAATATCCATATCCTCGTTCTTCAGAGACTCAAGCTCTGCCATGTTTTCCACAGACATATGGCGTTTTTCAATGGAGGGATGCGCCAAAACCTGCTGCATTACGCCGAAGGCGCGCTCTGTCAATTCATCTTTATACTTAGCGGTCATCACCTGCTCCGCCTGGGCCTGGGTCATGCTGAACTCCGGCGAAGCCGTACCGATACTCTCTATTCGAATCATAGTATTTCCTTTTACTGTAACGCAATTTCTCTCCTTTTAAATATATTTTGGTGAGAGTATAAATACAAAAAAGGATAAATCCATGAGCAGTCATACCCGCGAAGAAATAACCGAGAAGGTAATTGAGTCCATCAGTGATGTCATGGGCATGGAGCCGACCAGGGTCAGGCCGGATATGAAAATCCGCGAAGATCTGGAAGCCGACTCCATCGATATTACCAGTCTTCTCATGATGCTGGAAGACACCTTTGACAAGGAGATTACCAACGACGAGGCAGCAGAGCTGATCACCGTGGCCGACACAATCTCCTTTATTGAAGACAAGCTCAAATGAATCGCGACGTGGTAATTACCGGTGCCGGCGCAGTCTCATCTCTGGGCTGCGATGTGGAAACATTCTGGAAGAATATCTGCGCCGGAACCAATGCCGCCGCGCCCATTCCCCGACAATGGGAGGACTACAGCTCCTTTCGCAGCTCCCTGTGGGCACCTCTGGGAGAAGAGGCACGCTCCCTCTCGGGAAAAACCCTCACCCGTATGGATGCAATGCGCATGGATCCTTCTACCCGCATGGCCGTTCATGCCGCGGCACAGGCTCTGGAAAATGCTGGTATATCACATGAATGCATCGACCGCAAGGCCGGGCAGTACCGTCTTGATGGCGTCGATCCCGCCCGGAGCGGTGTCTTTATGGGCACGGGGGTCGGCGGTGCCACCACCCTGATCGATACGCAGCGCAGCCATACTCTGCAGAGCCCGGCCCGGCTGATCAAGGAGCTTCGTGAGGGCGAATCCGGGAATGACCCCCACCGCCGGGAGCTTTATGAACAGCTTGAGGAACAGCTGCACCGGCCCAAACGGTTTAATCCCTTTGTGGTCTCCATGATTATGCCCAATGCTCCGGCGGCACATCTTTCCATTCGTTTCTCCTGCGCCGGGCCGGTGGAAACCAACACCACAGCCTGTGCCTCGGGCACAATTGCCCCGGGGCGCGCCTTTCGTTCAATTCAACGGGGCGAATGCGATTTTGCTCTCGCCGGAGGCACAGAATATCTCGGTGATTCCTTTGGCGGAATATTCCGCGGCTTTGATACGGCAGGAACCCTTACGGATATTGCAGATCCCGCGCGGGCAAACCGTCCCTTTGACGCCGATCGCCGGGGCTTTCTCTTTGCCGAAGGGGGCGCAGCAGTACTTACCATGGAGTCCCGGGACCATGCAGAACGCCGGGGTGCATCGATTCTCTGCTCAGTCTCGGCCTATGCTGAAAGCAGTGATGCCCATAACATTATGATGCCCCGTCCGGACGGCCGTGCCGTGGCGGGAATGATCAAAAAACTTCTTGCAACGGGAAATATTGCACCGCAGGAGATCGGCTACATCAACGCCCACGGAACGGGAACCATCGCCAACGACGATGTGGAGAGTGCTGTCATCGCGGATATCTTCGGCCGGACGCCGGCGGTGAACTCATCCAAGTCGCTCCTTGGCCATACCATCGGCGCTGCGGGCGCACTGGAAGCGGTTATTACGGCCCTCTCCCTGCGTGATCAGCGGATTCACGGCTCCCGCAATGCGCAGACTCCCCCCGCAGGGATCCGCATTCAGCAGGAGACCGCTGATGCGAAGATCCGCCACGCCCTGAGTCAATCCTTTGCCTTCGGCGGAAACAACGCAGCCCTGCTTCTTTCGCAGGAACACGTATAACCGCCGTGACAGAGACGGTCCTATTTGCATTTTCCGGTCTGCCCGGAGTGGGAAAATCCACGCTTGCCCGGCGTCTGGCACACCATACTGCAGCGCTCTGGCTTCGCATCGATACCGTCGAAGATGCCTTGCGGGATCTCTGCAACTGTACAGTGACCAGCCAAGGGTATCGCCTGAGCTATAGAATTGCTGCGGATAATCTCGGTGCAGGAATCAGTGTAGTGGCGGATTGCTGCAATCCCTGGGAATTGACCCGGCGCGAATGGCATGCAGTTGCAGACGCCGCCCGGGTCCGCTGCGTTGATATCGAGGTTGTCTGCTCCGACAGGGCAGAGCATAAACGCCGGGTGCAGAAACGTCGCAGCAGCAATCCCGAAGCCGATCACCCATCATGGGAGGATGTCCTGCAACGAAAATGGGACCTTCGAAAGACAGCGGGAACAGTAATTGATACGGCAGGCATCACCGGTGATGCGGCATTTATACTGCTCCTGAAGCAATTGGAAGAATATATTCCCACGGACTGAAGAAACCACATCCATTCCGGACCTATTCGGATTCACAGAAAAGAACATTTTTTGCAACCCATTGTTATAAGTCAATAAACAAGCCATACCTGCAGAAATAAAAAGTATTCCCCACAGAATAACAATCCATATTTCAGAGCAAAATATTCATATTCCGGCAGGAAAATTCTTTTTTTGTGCATCTTTCCTTTAAAGAAATTACTTTGCTGAAAACATTTCAACCGAACCCGGAGGTTCTCCATGCAGGCAGGAACACGGCTGCTGCTCATAGTAATTCTGCTCCAGACTATTTCTGCGGAAACGGTACTCCGTTTCAATCATCTCGGCTATGCACCGGGGGAACAGAAGCGGGCATTCCTCTGTGCCCTTGACGGTGAAGAAATTGAAAATCTGCCCTTTGGCGTATACCGCGGGGACAGTGCCGTTTTTTCCGGACAAACCGGCGCCCCCCGCCCCGTAGGCGGAACAGCGTTCTCTGCGGTGGTCCCCCTTGATTTCACGGACCTGCAGACAGAAGGAACATACACCCTTCGTGTGGAGGGCGGCCCGGCCTCGCAGGAGTTTGTCATCGGCGGCGCGGCGGAATATACCGATGCCCTGATGGACATCCTCCACTCATTTCGGTCCCAGCGATGCGGCGACAACAACCCGGCCATGCATGAGCCCTGTCATCTTTCGGATACCGCTGCGGCAGTGGACGTCACCGGCGGCTGGCATGATGCCGGCGATTATATCAAGTTCATGGTAACGGCCTCCTTTGTCACCGTAAATATGCTCACCACCCTGGAATACGGCCGCGACTTTATGGACGAAGCAGCGCTTCCCGCCGATCGTGAAGATCCGGCCGTCCCCGACCTTGCCGAAGAAGCACGCATCGGCCTGGAATGGATGCTCAAGATGACCGCCGCCTGGAAGGACACGACCTTTTATATGCAGGTCAGTGACGGCGAGGACCATAATCACTGGCGCCTGCCCGAAACAGACGATATAACCGGCGTTGTGGGAACACCCCGGGATCTCTATGAAGGATGGGGCAACAACCTGAACGGACGGTGCATTGCCGCTTTCGCCATGGCCTCGCGTCTGTATGCGGAATATGACTCCACCTTTGCCGCAACCTGTCTGAATCGTGCCGAAGCTCTGTGGCAACTGCGTGATCTCTATACAGAACCTTCAGAGTCCGTGGACTTCTATAAAGAATGGAAAGGATCCGATGACATGGTCCTCGGCGCATTGGAACTCTACCGCGCAACGGGGAATGCCACAGCGAAAACCTTTGCAAAAGAGAATTTCTCCGTTATCAAAAAAGCGGCCATTTCCTGGGCCTCCGGGGAGTTTCTCTCTCTGGCCTCGGCCTGGCGCGCGGATATCGGACGTGAATATGCGGAAATGAAGATGCGAAACCACCTCAACTCCTTTCGTTCCCGCGCTGAGAATCATGCCATGGGGCTTTCCTCGGGAATGACCTGGGGCTCCACATCTCTGTTTACAGCTCAGGCACAGATGGCCGCAATGTACTATTATCTGACAGAGGATCCGCAGTTCCTGCCCATGGCAGAGCAACAGCGCGACTATCTGCTGGGTGCCAACAACTGGGGAACCACCTTCATTGTCGGTGTGGGACATAGATTCCCCCGGTTCGCCCACTCCCAGCTCAACGATCTTGTCGGGTTGCAGACCGGCGCCGTTGTGGGAGGCCCCACAGCTCACGACAATTACGAAAACCAGGAATGGCTCATGGAGCAGTTTGAGGAATTTGATGATCCCTACGAAAAATTCCAGGGCAACGAGGTCTACTACGATTTCATGCCCGATTATATCACCAACGAAGTCGCCATCGATTATGCCTCCTCGGCACTTTTTCTGATGATGCATACCATCAGTCAGGCAAAACGGGGAACCGTTCCGGCCATTGAAACCGTCCGTCCCGGAACAGGAGGGCTCTCTCTTTCTCTGCTCAGCAACGGGCAGGGGCTGAACCTCTCTGCGCAGGAGGATATCCGCTCCTGTGCGCTGTATTCTCCCGAGGGGAGACAACTGTACAGTGAACACTTTGGACCGGCACAGCGATCGGTCCACATCGGTCGGGACCAACTCCCGGCGGGAGCGGGGATTTTTTTGTTGCGCATAACCGGTGCATCGGGCAGAGCTGACCGGATAATCCGACACACCCCCTGAGACCGGAATGAATCTTCCCGGAAGACACTTCCCCTTCGGGGGAAGATCTTAACTATTTTAAGAAGAGTGAATAACTATAGCGAGGGAGTTCGTTCTTCATGAAAAAGATTCTCTGGATATGTACCATCGTGGGAACGATCTTTTCCACAGATCTTCTTCCGCCGGGGACGGACGCGCCAAAATTCTCCCTGCAAAAATTCGGCGGCCGCCGCGAGTCCCTCAGTATCTGGAGCGGTCCAAAACTGAGCAAGCCGTATATCAATGATACAAAGCATGCCGTCATCATCAGTTTCTGGGCGACTTACTGCCTGCCCTGCCGCAAAGAAATAGCCCAGCTGCATCAATTTGCAGAGAAATATTCTGACAGCACCGTAAAGATCTTTCTCATATCCATCGATCCGGAAGGAGCCGACGCCGTAGGCCCCGTCGTGGAAGAAGAAAAATGGAGTCTTCCCATTCTACTTGATAAATTCGGCATCGCCGCGAAAAATTACGGCGTGCGCAGCGTTCCGACCATGTACGTCCTGGACACAAACCGCACGGTGATCTATGCAGAAAGCGGCTATAATCCGGATTCCCTTGATCTTGTTCCCTTTCTTGCGGAAAAGCTCTTTGGGCCTTCTGCAAAAAAAACACGTCCTGCACGTCGCAGTGACACCGGCCGAACCACCCCCACTCAAGGAGATTTTCAATGAACCGTTCTCTCCGTATTTCCTTTAATGCACCGGTTACCCTCATCTTTACGGGGCTTGCCTTTCTGGCCGCCTTTATCGATGCCAATATTGCTCCGGGATTCAGTATTCGTTTCTGCGCCGTGGACGGCACCCTTATCTTTTCCGATCCTCTGGAATACCTGCGGCTCTTTTCCCATATTCTGGGACACTCCGACTACTCCCACCTCTTCGGCAATCTTTTCATAATCCTTCTTTTGGGGCCCATTCTCGAAGAAAAGTACGGCACGGTGAATATGCTTTTGGCCATGATTATTACAGCCCTTGCCACAGCCCTGCTCCATATCCTTTTCTTTTCCGGCGGACTCATGGGAGCAAGCGGTATTGTTTTTCTCTACATTGTTCTTGCCTCTATTGTCAATCTGCGGCGGGGGACGGTTCCTCTTTCCTTTATTCTTGTGTTCCTGATCTTCATCGGCGGAGAAGGGCTGCGGGCTTTTCAGGATGACAATATCTCCCAGATGGCTCATATTATCGGCGGCCTCTGCGGTGCATTTCTGGGCTTTGCCCTGCAGTCACACAAGGGAGATTAAAAATAAATTCTCTTTTTAAAAATAAATTATCCATTTTACGGGATTCACAGATTATATTACTTGTGTAGGTTTCGATGTTTTGTTTTCGGGAGTGTTCCGACCCAGGTCTGCTGATCAATCCGTGATAAAATTTTCGATCTCTCGACTGAGCCCATACCCTGCCCGGTGCCATGGCAGGAGATGAGCTTGAACCAGATAACGAATTTATGGCACAAACAGGAGATTGTAGTATGAATATTTATGTTGGTAACATCTCATGGGGTGTTAACGATGACGAGCTGAGAGAATCATTCGAAGCTCACGGAGAAGTAGAATCTGCGCGGATTATCAAAGACAGAGAGAGCGGACGTTCAAAAGGGTTCGGTTTTGTTGAAATGCCTGATGAAGATTCAGCTGAAGCAGCAATTGAAGCAATGAATGATGCTGAGCTTGATGGTCGCCCCCTTAAAGTAAATAAGGCGCGCCCCAGAAAGCCCAGAACTGACAGATTCTAAAAGAGTCCTGTTCATACAGTGACGCGAGGCCGGTATCTTTGGATATCGGCCTTTTTCTTTTTCTTCACACAGTATATTTTTCAGGCTCCCATATTTTGAAGGAGAATCTGCATGACCGCCAGAGAACAGGCGTTACAGGAACTGATTGACGCTGAATATTCCGCCGCCCGGAACTATCGCCGTTTTTCTCAGCAGGCTGCACGGGAAAAATACCCGAAAACAGCCCAGCTCTTTGCAGCACTGTCAGCTGCAGAAGAGGTACATTGCGCCAACCATCTGCGCGCCCTGAAAAAAACCTACTCCCCGCATTTTACCGAAGACCCTCTGCAAACAACCCGTGAGAATATCCGCCGGACCCTTTCAGCGGAAAAGGAGGAAACCCGCCGCATCTATCCTGCTCATCTGAAAGCCCTTCGCAAAAAGGGTGATTCACGACCTGTTAAAACAGCACGCCTTTCCATGGAATGGGCGCGACTCGCAGAGAAACAACACAGCAAACATCTCAAAAAGGCATTAAAAGCCCTTGAAAAAGGAAGAGATGCCGCCTTCGGCACCATCTGGTACTGTCGGGCCTGCGGAAACATCGAATGTGACAGCAGAGCGCAAAAACCCTGCACCGTCTGCGGACACGATGCTCTCTTTTTTACACAAATCGAAAAAGGAGTGTCTGAATGAAATCCTATGCTGACCGCTTTCATCTGCAGGGCGGAGAAATAATCCGCCAGATAACCTTTGGCATGAACGACGGGGTTGTCAGCATCTTTGCTCTCCTTGCAGGCATGGCCGGAGCAGGCCAGCCACCGGAAACAATTCTTATTACCCTGGTCGCCGCCTCCGTCGCCGGTGCTGTCAGTATGGCCGCAGGAGAATTCATCAGCGGCAAGAGTGAAGCTGACTACTATCGCCATGAAATCGAACAGGAAGAACTGGAAATTGAGCTGTGCCCCGATATCGAACGCGAAGAGCTGCGGCGCATACTCTCTCTCAAGGGCCTTGCCGGAGCCGTTCTGGATGAAGCCGTAACGCAGATATCGCACAACCGAAGACAGTGGGTGCGGGAAATGGTGATGGATGAGCTGGGAACAACAGAGCTGGAACACGATACTCCCATTCGCGAATCCCTGATCATCTTCGTCGCCTTTATCGGCGGATCACTCTTCCCGACATTGCCCTATCTGCTTCTTGCTCATACGGGGATTGCCGCGGACTCCCTCTTCTTCACTGCCGTGGGTATTACCGTGGGCGGGCTCTTTTGTGCCGGCGCCCTCAAGCGCTTTGTAACCGGTGTCAACTGGTTCAAATCCGGCCTGGAAATGCTTGCCGTGGGAATCTTTGCCTTTTGCGTATCCTACGGCGTCGGGCTGATTCTGCCGGTATGATCCCTTCCAACATATTTTCGGCGTAAAAAACCGCCCCTTTTACCGGGGCGTCAGATCTTTGAAGAAACGTGTATCTACTTTTGCGGGGTAATATGCAGATGAAGGTTGATGGAGTGATCCATTACGCTGATCTTCAACGGATCCGTATCCTGCTTATTCGTCAGAGTATTAACATACTGCAGGCGAAGAAGAAGCTGCGGACTGATGCGATACTTCACCCCGGTCCAGACCATATTCTTTGCAAAAACCTCGGAACCATCGACATCACTGTCATCGGCGGTGGGTTTCAGAAATACTTCCTCCTCCAAAAAGAGACTGAACCTTTTGCTGAGTTTGTAGTCTGTTCCTGCAAGGCCCCGCACATAAAACTCATTATCGTAGCCGTGATCCTCTTCTTCCACATGCAGCCAGCCAATCAGTCGGTAGTGAAAGGAAAAATCCCCCCCGGGCCGATGAAAGAGATCGTACCGATTGGAAAAAGAATTGCGGAAGACCCGCTTTCCGGCCACTTCATCGACATTTTCAATCCAGGGACGGTAGAGCAGCTTTGTTGAGAAGGTCAGCTCCGGGGACAGCCTTTTTTTCCAGGACGGCCCGGCTATCAGGTCGGCGCGCCAGAATCCCTGGGAATGATCATCCACTTCAGTTTCATTCTTTTCTTTGGAAAAGGCAAGATTACTGCGTCCACCCATGAGAGCAAACCAGCCAAAGCCCTGTGTTCCGATTGATCCGGCCCCGCTGATTCGCGGCCATGCCTGTACTCTGCTGATATTCACCTCGGTCTCTGCTGCGGAAACCACTGCCGCCAAAAATGCAACTGCAACTACTACATGCTTCATACAAAACCTTTCCTTTAGAATAGTTTGTATCTTTAAAGCAAAGGCTGTGCCAAAAGCCCTTCCGCGTGAACGCCCGCTCCGGAGGCATTCGAAAGTTGCATTTGCAACAATTACTGAAACAGACGGCGCAGGGTTATTCCCAAAAAGCCGAAGAAATTTTTCAGGGAAAAGTTCTGCAGACCGGACATACAATAATGGAGCAGGATCCCCGGCTTACCGCTGATCTTGACCCGGCCGAAAAGGCGTCCCACGCTTTGTTTGCCCACGGGAATCACCCAGCCGGGATCAACAGCACGAAATGACCGAAGAGCGTTGCCCTCCACACAGCGCCGGCAGTTATCCCCCGCACGGGCTCCGGACATCTTGGAAAAGTTGACCGCCTTGCGCAGAAGATTGCCCGCAGGATCACGCAATGCCGCTGCATCGCCGCAAACAAAAAGATTTGCGTATCCGGGCATCTGCAGAGAGGGTTCAACCTGAATGCGTCCATCCCGCTCGCGGCCGATCTCATCGGGAAATTCCACGGAGGACACAGTCCCCGCCGCGCTGATGACAAAGGGAGCCGCAATGCGTTCTCCGGAACTGAGCAGAAGATCTTTGCCGTCAGCCCCGTCCACGGCGGTCTTCATGCGCCGATCAATACCAAGACGATCAAGCTCGCCTTCGATCTTTTTTCGCTCCCCTTCGTCCAGAAAGGGAATGATCTTTTCACCCATATCCACCATGGTGACAGGAACATCTCCCCCGCCGAAGACACCTGCCAGCTCGCACCCCGTGTATCCCCCGCCGATAATCACCAGATGGGGGGCAGCATTGATGCGGCAGTACTCGGCAAAGGCACTGCGAATACGAAGAGCATCATTCAGAGAAATCAGCTGATGTACCGTAATATCACCCATATCCACGGGCAGCTGCAGGGCGGCGGATCCCGTGGCACAGATACAGTAATCGTAGGCGTACTCTCTGGTGGAACCGATAATCCGATTGCGGGCCGGATCGATCCGCTGAATCGTGTCCTGCTGCAGTTGCACACCCTTCAGAAGAGCCCCGTGATCAGCATAGATCAATTCATCTTTCACGGTACCCGCCGCAGCGTCGGGCAGTGAGGGAATCATCGTCGCATGGGACACCCGGTCAATCAGGGTAATCCGGTGCGAATCCTTCAGACTTTTCAGGCGGCGCAGCGCAGCCCGCCCGGCAAAGTTACCGCCGCATATCACAATATCCATGTACACCTCCGTTTATTGGTATAAGTTCATCTCTGCCGGGAGTGTTTCATCCAACAGGGCATGGCAGAGAGCAGCACTCCCGGGAACAAAATGATCTGAAAAAACTATTTCCGCCCGCTTTTTTGCACCACTGCAGATCTGATTTACATACTCTTCCAGACCGCATTCTTCAGCATAGGAGGCAAGCAGCTCCTGTGCATCAGGACAAATATTCTCTCCCCGCAGGACCGAAAGAACGCCGTTATTGTGGTCCTGCCGGGCCCGTTCAGAGAGATAACGCAGGGGAACCGTGGGTATAGCCCGGCATAGATCCGTGAAGGAATCCTTCCCCGCCATGTGAACTGATCCCAGAAGATCCGCCGTATCATCGCGCAACTGGAAAGCCCTGCCCAGATCAAAGGCAATTCGCTCCACCGCCATGCGGGATTCCCGCCCTGCTCCTGCACAAATCAGCCCCGCCGCCAGGGGGGCATAAAAAGAGTACCATCCTGTTTTCAGGTCGTACAGTTCAAAAAGATCCGCCGCGGAAAGTGACAAAACAGACCGGCCCGTAAAGGACTGTTCCCGCAGTTCACCAAGAGCGGTTTTCTCCGCCGCCCCCAAAAGAACATCCAGGGCATTACTGCGGGCCTGTGCGGAAACAGGGGCCCTGTTAAAAAGGCGCAAAGACGCCGCGTAGAGAAAATCCCCCGTAACCATGGCCCGATTTCGACCGATCTGTCGCCAGAGGGCAGGAGCAAAACGCCGCAGCTTTCCTTCGTCGATAATATCATCGTGGATCAGCACAAAATCATGCATCATCTCCAGGGCAGCCCCTGTTCTCAAAGCTTCATCGCTCAATTCCGCTCCGCACGAGTTCCAGGCGGCCAGAAAAAAAAGGCCCCGCATATCCCTGCCGCGCCGTGCCAGATACGATGACAGTACGGACTGTTTGGGAATATCACCGAGAATCTCCTGAATACATTCTTCGTATGTTTGATGCAGTCGATGACGAAGATCCGCAGGAACCATCAGGCACCACCCCGGGAAAGGGCAAGACCAGTGCAGTAGAGCACACCAAAGAGAGTGTACAGCCGGGCAACAACTCCGTCAATGAAGGGAATTCTTTCAGGATGACATCTGCCGACCGCAACTCCTTTGATAACGGAAACGCCCATGGGCAGACTCAGCACAGGCAGGAGCCCCCAGAGCGAGCCCCCGCCGTAAAAGAATGCCGCGCAGACAGCGATGTAGGCCCCAAGTATCTGCAGGACAAAGAGAACAAAGGCATTTTTGGCTCCCAGCTGCGTCGCAAGAGTGCGAATTCCTGCGTCTTTGTCATGGCGCCGGTCCCGAATGTTATTGGCATTGAGTATGGCCGACACCATCAGCGCCGCCGGAAGTACACGCAGAAGAAGCCCCGCGTTTACGGTTCCGCCAAGAAGCAGAGCCGTTCCCGCCGCTGGAAAGATTCCCATAAGAAGGAAAACCGCAATATCCCCAAGGGCGGAATATTTCAACGGAACAGGACCGGCAGTATAGAAATAGCCACCCAAAAGCCCGGCCGTCCCCAGAAGAATCACGGGCACACCGCCAATGATAAACAGGGGCAAAGACAGTACCAGGGCAAGGGCAAAGAACAGATACGCCCCCCGGCGAACTGCGGAAAGTGCAAGCTCTCCCCGCAGAACAAGGCCGCTCGCCCCGGGGTGATCCGACGTATCCAGGCCACCTTTGCAGTCCACGTAATCGTTCATCAGGTTTGTACCCCCGTGAATTGACGTTACCGCCGCACCGATAAGCAGAAGCAACAGGGGGGAACGGGGCTGGTTCACGGATAACGCAGCAATTGCCGGCGGTATCAGGGATGCCGGAAAGGTGTATGCCCGCAACGCAGTAATCCATTTTGACAGCACGTTATCTCCCCGCGTTATCACTCTTTCCACTGAATATATACGACTGCAGGGTGTATTTGGTTTCCCCGATTATAAAAAGAGAGAGGAAAACACCCGCAAGCTCAATGGCGTGGGCAGCTCCTTTTATGCCGTCACCGCCGGCAAGATGGTGCACTGCAGCAACAAACATGGTGACAAAAAGCAAAGCCGCCGCTGGCCGGATAAACAGGCCGAGGATAATAAGAAGCCCGCCCACGGCTTCTGCAAAAGCGGCCATAAAACCCCAGAAAACCGGCGCAAAGGAGATCCCGAGATTGCCCATGGCCATGCCCAGATTTCCCCACAGTTCGGGCCCTGCAAGAAGCTTGGGAACACCGTGCACAAGAAACATCGCCCCGATCCAGATACGAAGCACCAAAAGACCTTCGGATATATAATTCTTCTGAAGAGACATAGATTCCTCCGTGGATTAAAAAATACTACATACTATACTGGAATAATACAGTTTTTTCGAATGTCTGTAAAGTAAAATCCTGCGAATCCGACAGATTCCGGTCAGGGCTCAATAATAAGCATCAGTTTATCCGAGACCGCTCCCCCCGCTGATGTCACCGACGCGGTCAGGGCAAGGGAATCCCGGTCCCTTTTCTCCACCCAGCCAATGCGGTACATACCGGTCATCAGCTCATACCCAAAAAGCTCCTGACCATCATGCACATAGGTCATTTCATCCACATTATCCGTGGTTTCAACAATAATTTCGTCATTGGAAAGATCGCTGTTCTGTATCACCATTCGCTGTGCATCGGTATCCGCAACCGCTTTTCCCGCAAAGGTAATCTCAGGCTTTTCCGCGGGGGTGAGATCAAGGGCAACCGCCGTATGAAAGGTATCCAGAGGCTTGAAGTTGGCCGCTTCCAGAATAACACGGCGCTTTGTGGACAAATCAAGAGAGAACTCATACCACTGCGCTGTACTGTTCCAGGGAATCTCCTTCATGATGGTCTCATCGGCATATCGCCACCGCAGAGTATCCGCAAGATAAGAGATGTTCACCCCAATAATCTCATTGGCGATATAGGGCAGAGAAAGACTGTCATTCATGGTGAAGCCATCTGTCGAAGACGGGTACGCCCTTCCGTCATAGTGAACCGTTTTGATCAACTGGTGATCCGGTTCAAAAATTACACGAAG
>JBNJDQ010000018.1:0-26331 GCA_051745065.1 Fibrobacterota bacterium | reverse complement strand
GATGCTTCGGTCTGCAGGGTAAGGTTGTTGCCCTCCAGGGAACAGCTAAAGCCTTCGGGGATCGTATGGGCTGCAAAGGTAAGCTGTTCTCCCCGGGCGAATTTGCTGAGATCAAGGTTGCGTGTCTGCTGATTCTGACTGAATACCTGTACAGGAGGGGCTGAAAGATCAACCGCAGGGGGAACATCAAAGACGTTCAGGGAAATGGAAATGCTGTTTACGATAAAGCCCTGTTCCTGGAGAATGTCAATGGTAAGGGTGGGGCAGGAATCCTCTTCATAGTCCAGAAAAGAATTCTCTCTGAGAAAAAGGATTGAGTCGTGGCGTATTTCAAAGCGGTCGTCACGACAGGAAAGGGTGTAGGGGCTTTCTCCCAGTTGATGCAGGCGGAGTGTATCAATACAGAGACCGCCGGCGTTTTCACTGATTCGACGATCAGGATTTTTGCGCCCAAGGGCATAGGGATAGTTTCCGGGCGTGCGGAACAGATCCGTGCGGGGATCACGAAGGGTAAAGTCCACCCAGAAGATACTGACGTCCAGATCGGGATATACGGAGTGAACTGTTTCGCTGATCGCAGATGACATGGTTTCCACGGGATTGGAAAAGGTGGACCACCAGGAGTGATCATTATTGGTGCCTCCCTCTCCGTCGGGAATGGGATGGTTGTATCCGATTTGATACGCCACGGAGGCCGGATGAAATCTTTTGGCCCAGTGCAGGTATTCGCGACACATGGCTTCCAGATTGTCAAAGCCCTGGCTGTCATTCAGAAAAAGAATATCACCGCGGTAGTTTGGCGGCATCCAGGCGCGGTCCCAGTGCTTCAGCATAAGGGTGTATGAGCTGTCCACTGCTTTCACGGATTCTTCCCAGCTGCGTGCGGCGGAGTCGGTTACCTGGGCTCCCCAACCGTCGTTTTCAGGAAGATTTTCCCGGTACCATTCCACGTCCACCCCAAACCCAATCACCGAAGGGTGGTGTTTGTAGCGGTTCAGTACCAGGGGTATCAGTTCTTCCATATCCGCCATTTGGCTTTCAACCTGCAGATAGACTTGAATTCCCAGAGAATCAAACCGGGAAAGGATTTCTTCGTGATCGTCGATACTGTTGTTAAAAACGACATTGGAGTAGTCCCGTCCTGTGGTATTGGGAAACTCCAGCCGACAGGATCCGCCGCGCGTGATACCGACAATCCATACCTGAACCGGTTTTGCCCCTTTGTTGTACCGGCACATATTAACACAGGCATTAATAATATCCTGATGCGATGGATACCCGATTCCATAGGAGGAGGAGCGTATCCCCGTAGAGTGAATTCCTGCTGTCAGGGGCAGGCTTATGCAGAAAAGCAGCAGCATTTTTCGCAGTAGATGCATTATATTCTCCTTTTACTCATTAATATAGAATAAATATGGAAAAATGCGTAAAAAGTGATGATTTCCTTCTCTTTTATGACGCACTCAGCGCCAAAGCATATTGGTTTTATTGAAGGGAGAGGGCGTCCTCCATAAGAATACGAAGGTCCTCGTGGTTTACGGGCTTGGGTATGGAGCGGGGAAGAATTGTTTCGGTATCGTCGCTGTTTCTCAGCCCTGCCGTAAAGAGGGGAGGATTGGATCGGGTCAGACGACGGAGTGCATCGCGGTCGCGGGCCGCAGAGAAACTGCTGTCAATAAAAAGAACGGGGACTTTCGTTGAGCGCAGTATGCGTGCTGCTTCCTCTTCAGATTCGGCAGTGAGCACGTGGTTACCCAGGGCGCGCAGCTGTTCGGCAAGAAGGGTCCGGGTTATTTTATGGGGATCAGCAACCAGAACAGTGCATCGTGCCCCCCGTGGAGTGTGTTCCGCTTCTGCGGGAGGTGCGGGGATTTCGGCAATGAACGTTTTGGGTTCATCTTCGTTTCCAATGAAATGGAGCGTTCCGTGAAGTGCGGTGAGCACTTCTTCCACCGCTGCCAGGGGAATCCCCACCTCGGCACAGCGCTGGGAGAATGTGCCTGTATTTTCCCTGTTGGGGGTATAAAAGAATTTCGTCGCACGGGTACTGGTACTGCTGATTTCAAAGATCAGGCGACCGTTATTGTAATCGAGCTTGGCGGTAATTCCCCCGGTGTCGGTTTTTTCGGTTATATCTTCAAGCAGGGCGGAGAGAATGAATTCGGCAAGGTTGGAATCGGTGTACAGGCGTTGTGGAATAAGTATATCGTAGAAGATGGGGATCAGGGAGAGGTTTTTGCTGCGGACACGGCGGGAGTATTCACGAATGACGGTGTTGAAAACTGCGCGAATATCCACGCTGCGTGGTGCCGGAGTAAGGCCCGTGCGGGTAATGGTTCGGTATATCTCCAGAGAGGTGCTGCAGAAGTTGAGGCGCTGCAGGGCATGGTTTTCGCGGGATTTATCTTTTTCATCGTCATCTGCGTGGTTCAGAGTGGAAAGGGTTTTCACGGCGGGAGATATGATTTTGCACAGATAGAGGGCATAGTTCTCATAGGCTGCGGTAAGATCTTTATACTTTTGTTCTTTTTTTTCAAGGAGGGAATTGCGCCATGAAAGAGTCCTCTCATGGCGGGCGAGGGAGGCAATGAAATGCTTTTCGGAAATTGTCAGGGTAATAATGATCGAAAGAGACTGTACGAGATAGCCGTAGGGTATCAGCCAGAAATCCGGTCCGAAAGCCTGGGATGGCCACAGGTTGTTTTTGAGGCAGTGTGCGTCGCGAAGCATGGCGAAGAGGACAATGAGAAAGCCGGCAAAGGAGATAATGTGGCGTTTTTCTTTTTTGTGGAATACACGGTAGAGGTAGAGAAAGAGCATCACAAAGAGGAGCGGCCGGTAAATGTAGACTGTTGCCTTCAGATAAATATGATTAATACTGTTTTTGCTGTCCGCGCCGAGGATGTAGAGTACAAAGGGGATTGTGAGAATCAGGAGGCTGATTTTTATCCGACTGTCACGTAACAGGGCAAGATGTTCTGTTACGTAAAAGAAGAGAAGTGTTATCAGGTAGATCAGAGCGGACCGGGAAATTTTAAAGAGAAGGAGTTCATTGGCAATGTCGGCGTTGAAGAGAAAGTTGATGTAGGAAAGGGAAAGGGCGCAGAGAAAGAGGGAAAACCACAGAAGATCCCGCCGGATGGTTCGTCCTGTCAAGGCCAGAGAAAAGTAGAGAAGAGCCGAAATAAAGGAGGCGAGAACGATTGCGCTGATACCGCGGCTGTTGAAAAACGTAATAATCTCACTCCGTCGCCGGACGTCATGGTAGGCTCCGCTGCGGGGTATGGGAAAGGGATAGGACTGCCCGTCGCTGTAAAAGTGGATTTTCAGGGTGTCATTACCGGTGGAGAGAGATTTTGCAGGCAGAGGCACTGTTGTTGCGGCATAATTGGCGAGGGTGGTACTTGTTTCAAGACTCCCCCGCGAGTAGAGCGTGTCCGAGCCGATGTGCAGAATGCATGGGTAGGGACTGGGCGGCAGGTAGAGGGTGTGATGGGCCGGCGGCAGGTCAGACCAGTAGAGCGTATGAACCCCCTGACTGGGGCGCGGCAGAGGAGTGCCATTGTAGTGATGTGTCGTGCCGTTCGGGCTTATGAGTGTTGCTTCTTCCAGGGGTGACAGGGATGCTGCCGGTGCGGAAAGAAAGAGGAGAAGCAGGATCAGACCGACTGCTTTCATGAGCTTGTCTTCCTGCTGAAGGATTGTTCCTTCCAGGTGAAGGTGCCGAAAACACCGCGCAGAACCGCATAGAATACCACAGCAAGCTGCAGGGGGGAAACCCAGAGGAGGGTCGCCGGTGGAACCGGTTCACGGAAAAGACGACTGCCGGGAATAAGCAGCAGAGCTTCTCCGGCAATCTTTACTGCAAACAACAGAGCCGGTATAAACGGCGGTACGGCCCCCAAAACTACTGCCGGCAGTGAAAGAAGGGTCATGGTATAAAAAATAAAAATCAGAGAAAGAAACAAGCGCTGGGGCAGAGTGTAATGCACCGTTTTTGACCCCCAGCGAACACGCTGATTCAGCAGTTCCCGCCAGGTAGTGCCCGGCGTTGTTCTGATCTTTGCTGACGGATCAAAGAGAAAGCGGATTTTCCAGACGTTGCTTTTCCAGACCCGCTGCAGAAGAAGGTCGTCATCGCCGGATATGATCCCGGCCTGTGTTCCGTAGCCGGCAAGATCCTTGAAAATACTGCGGCGATACGCAAAGTTGTTTGCATTGGAGTTGATGGGCAGGTTCTGTTCTATGGCGGCGGCGGCTATGATTCCGTGGGAAAGAAAATCGATATGCTGGAAGATGCGCAGACCCGGTGAAAGACTGCTGTCAGAGTGATACACGGTTATACCCTGAACCATTCCGGTGCGTGAATCCGTGAAGGCTTCAGAAAGGCGTTTTACCCAGTCGGGAGGTGCAATGCAGTCGGCATCGGTGACAGCAATGATATCAGCGGTGGCCTCTGCAACACCGATTTGAAGAGCATTTTTTTTCGGTGCAACTCCCCGGGGCAGTTCGGTTACGGTGATACACCGGATATGGGGGTGACTCTCCCCGTAGGATTCGACAACGGCAGCAGTGTTATCTGTGGAGCGGTCGTTTATTACCGTTATGGAATGCGGGGGCTGACTCTGTCTGAGAAGAGAGGTGAGAAGCAGGGGAAGGGTGTGCTCTTCGTTGCGCGCGGCAATGAGAATATCCACATCGGGCAGGGGACCCGCAGGGGCGGTCACATCCTTGTCATGGTGTCTGTAAAGGCCGCGGGAGAGCCAGAAACACTGGAGAAGATAGATCAGAGAAAGAACTGCCCCTGCCCAGATCACGAGGGCTCCGCTGTGACTGCACCGCTGATCGTGTCCCGAAGCTCTGTATTGAGCCGGTCCATATCATCCCGGGAAAGATTCTCCGTGGAGACCGGAGGATGCACTGTAATTGTTATGTGCGCCGGTGTGATGTAGCGGTTTTGCTCAAAAATTCGGTAGGTTCCGCTGATGGAAACCGGTACGACGGGAATACTGTTTTTGACGGCAAGCTTCAGGCTTCCCTTCTTGAAGGGGGCTACAGCTCCGCCGCGACTGCGTGTTCCTTCGGGGAAAATGACCATGGGGGTTCCGCTGTGGATTCGTTCCCCGCCCCGGCGAATAACCTCCAGAGCCTGTCGCCGGCTGCTGCGGTCAAGAAAAATGACGCCGATGGCACGCATCCACCAGCCGATAATAGGCATGGTGCGCAGCTCTTTTTTGGCAATGAATGCAAGCCCCCAGGGAGCGGCAGACATCAAAACAGGTATATCAAAGATTCCCTGGTGATTGGCAAGAAGACAGTAGCGGTTGTCCTGCGGGAAGTGCTCCCGTCCGTGCAGGGTAACCCGACTGCCTGTGAGTGTTACCACCATCTTCGCCCAGAATCGGCCCAGGATGGTTACAAATCGCCGACGCAGGGAGCGAAGCCCCGGTAGGGAAAGTATTCCGAGGGGGATAAACAAACTGATGCTGACAATCATAAACAGAGCCAGATACAGCATGTAAACAAAAGTGTAGCTTTTCAGAAGAAGTCGTTTCATTGCAGGTTTGTCCTCAGGCTTGGGTTATCAGAATTGATCCGCTTACAATAAGCAGGGCGCCGGTCATCAGTTTAAGGAGAGACAGATTTGCCCCTTCCTGAAAGAGAAGGAGGCTTAAAAGAACAGCAATCAGGGCATTGGCTGCAGCAAGGGACGCCGAAACAGACATGGGAAGATCATACTTTGCTACGGCGAAACTCATGAAATAGGTTCCCGCAGACCAAAACAGGCCCGCCCCGACTGCTGCAGCGATGCCGGATGCCGGCAGACTTGCAAAGGTATTTCCCTGCGGGGTGAGGACAAGTGCTGTAGCTCCGGTCAGGGCAACTCCCGCCGAGATACACAGCATGCCCTGTGCCGGGGATACTCCGAGGCGGATGAAGAGTTTCAGCAGTGTCAGGGCAGTGCCGATAAGTACAGCCGGCAGTATGCCGCCGATCAGGACCCCTTTCATGTATACTCCGATACTGGTACGGTTTTCTCAGACGCGAAAATATATCATGTACTCCGAAAAAATTAAATCGTAATTATTTCGTAGCCCTGTGCAAGATAACTGCCGAAAGAGGGATGTCCGGACATGTCGTCTCCCAGGGGGAGCTGCTGCTCTTTGGCATGGTCAAGGGTTTTCAGTTTGGCGCAGCACGCCCGGCATACCGCTGCAAGATATCCTTTGTTGATAATCTCTGTGTATTGGGCATGGAAAGGGGTTCCGGCCTGTGCCAGTTCACCGATAAGAGAACAGGATGCTCCTTCAATTACCAGCACCGCTTCTGTTTCCGGGCGGCTGTTCAGGTCGAGTACGTTGAGCATGGCGTGGGCAAAGCAGGTGAGGTTTCCGTTGAATCCGAAAATTGCATATTTTTTCATTTTTCCTCCGTTTCGGGCAGTTGTAAGAGTTCCTGTATTTTTTGGTGAAGTTCTTTCTTGGTGGCGGGCTTTTTGATATATGCCGCATTGCCCGTTCTGAAAAGTTCCTGAATACTGCTTTCCTCGTAGAAGCCGGAATGGATCAGTATTCGCAGGTACGGATCCTTTTTGCGCAGGGCATAAAAACATTCTTCTCCGCTCATTTCCGGCATAATCATATCCAGGATAACAAGGTCAATGGATGAGCCCTGCCGGTCGTAGATGGAAAGGGCTTCATGGGGATTGTCCGTTGTAATAACGGTGTAGCCCAGTTTTTTGAGGATGTAGCTGAGAGCCATGAGAATCGTGTTTTCGTCGTCAACGATAAGCAGGGTCGCATTTCCTGTGGTCGGTACTGAAGCCGAAGAGGTGGAGGATGAGCTTTTCTTCTCCGGAATATCCGTATCAAGAGGGAGATACACATGAAAGACCGTTCCCGCACCAACTTTGGATTTGACCGAAATATGACCTTTATGCTTGCGACAGATGCCGTAGGCCCGGGACAGGCCCAGCCCCGTTCCGCCGCTCTTGCTGTTTTCAGAAAAGAAGGGATCAAAGATTCGCGGAACAGTGTCCGGTGATATGCCTGTTCCCGTATCGGTTACATCTATTTCGATATACCGGCCCGGGGTAAGCGGATAGCCGAGAACATTTTGTGCCCCCGTGTCAATGTCTATTGTGCGTGTGCTGATGCGGATTTCCGATTCCTTGCCGCGGCAGGCTCGCTTTGCGTTGATCAGCAGGTTGATAAAGAGATTTTTGATATCCACGGGGTTTCCCTGAATGGCCGGGGGCTCCGCCTTGTAGATGCGCTGAATCGTCAGCGCGGAGTCCGTATTCAGGTCGGCCATGTGTATGGCATCGTCAATGGTTTGGTGGATATCAAGGGTGGACATCTCAGAGCGGATATGGCGCTCGGATATATCCATCAGCTGGGTATTGAGGTTTTCGGCGTTTTTCAAACCTTCCGTGATAATATCAAAAAGGGGGCCTGTGTCTTCTCCGGGGGGCATTTTCTCCTCGATAAGTTCCAGGGCCGAGCCGACGCTGTGAAGAATATTGTTGTAATCGTGGGCAAGGCCGCCGGCCATTCCTGCAATGGACTGCATCTTGTCAATATGATGCAGGGTGGCACGTTCTGTAATATCAGTGAGGAGAATATACGACTCCGCTTCGTCGATGGGAATGATCTCTGCCCGAAAAAGCTTCTCCCTGCCTTCGGGGCGGGAATAGCGGATTTCCTCAAGAATTGTTGGGGAAGAACTGCCGGCCAGGGCGATGGTGATATCCCTCCTGAAATCGGGAAAGAGGGAGTCCAGGCGCTGGCCCGGTGCGATGGCAAGTTCATCTGAAGCTTTGGGGTTGCTGAGCCCTACGGTTCCCGTATCCCGATCAACAACAATAACCGCATTGGCGGAATTATTGAAGAGACGGGTCAGTTTTTGTTCCGCCTCTTTGCGGGAGGATATATCAATGCAGAGTGAAAGAATACTTCCTGCATCGCGGCGAATGCTTTTCATCAGTACCCAGGGACGTCGGGCGGTATTCAGGCGAAGTTCACATTCCCGGGGTGTACTGCTCTTGGTGGTATTGCGCAGGTGATGATAAAAAATATCCTGAAAGGCGTGGCCCAGGCAGGAGGTGATTTTTCGTTCCAGCAGGCTCTGCAGGGGCAGCTCAAAGAGCTCAGCGGCTTCACGGTTTGCTTCCAGTATTGAGTTGTCCGCATCAACAGTAATGTATGCTGCAGGGGCGTCCATGTACAGCCCACGGTAGCGCTCCTGGGTTTCCTGCAGTTCCTCCAGAGTTGATTTCAGTTCCAGGTTTTGATGTTCCAGCTCAATCTGATGAATGCTGAGTTCTTCGGCAATCTTGTTCAGATCCATCCCCGGTTCACCGGGCTTTGCTTCGGGGGCATTGTTTTTCAGCTTTTCTTCGGCTATTTTACGCAGCCTGTCTTCTTCATTCTGATTCATCCCGTCGGCTCCTCTTCAGACATTATTACAATTCCCGTCACAAGACGCGGTGAACCATCTGTATTCCTTTCGACAATTCCTCCGGTGTCTTTAAACAGCAGGTACCGTCCGTCCTTTGCACGAATGCGGTACGTTACAATATAACTTTCTGTTTTGCCGGAAAGATGCTGTTTCATGGCATCCATTGTTTTCTCATAATCATCAGGGTGGATGAGTTTTGTCCATTCCTGATAGTTTTCACCAAGCTCATCAGGAGAGTATCCCAAATGTAACGCCTTTTCGGGACTGGTGATAACACGGTTTTCCGGAACGTTCCACTCCCACCATGCCATGTTGCCCGCACCGAGGGCTGTTTCCAGACGTTTGGCCAGCTTCTTCTTCCGTTTTTCTGCGCGGATTATCTTTGAAGCATCAATAAATGTAACGATGATCCCTGTCACGGCATTCTCCGTGTCACGGTATGGAATAATCTTTAAGGTGTACCATTCCTCACCGCATTGGATCGGATCTTTTACAATTGGCTGAAGGGTGTCTGAAACTGCTTTCACGTCATCGATAAAGTCCGCGTAGAGGGTATTCGTGGAGAGGTGCTCAACGGGACGACCGATATCAGCATTTCGTATGGGGGTGATATCTTCGATAATATCGGTAAATTTACGGATGCGCAAATGGTTATCCAGAAAAAGAGCGCCAATTTTAGTACTCTTCATCAGGTTGCGGATATCGTCATTGAGCTCCGTGAGCTCGCGGATCTTTTCCTGGTGTTCGCTGTTTACCGTGTACAGTTCTTCATTGACCGATTCCAGTTCTTCATTTGTACTTTGCAGCTCTTCATTGGAAGCGATCAGTTCTTCGTTGGAGGTTTGCAGCTCCTCATTGGAACTTTCCAGTTCCTCCACAGTTGCCTGAAGATTCTCATCCTTTGTAAGGAGTTCCCGTTCAAGATTTTGTATAATGTCTCTGTACTCCTCTTCAGCAGAGTAGTCACTGTCTTCTCCATCGTTTTTGTTTCGGGGTACGGCTGTATCACTGCGGGAGCGTTCCATAAAGCTGATAAGGTAGTAGGTTCTGCCGTTGCGGCGGTTGATAAAGGTGTGCAGGCCCATATCGATGGTACGCGAATCATGGAGATGAACATTGTTGTAAAGTACTTCTCCTTCCCGTTTGTCTCCTTTTTTCAAAATGCTGTTCAGGGCAATTGAAAGAGGTTCATCCACCATATCCGTCAGGCGTGTACTCATGGCTCCGTCGGGAATGGTGAGATATTTTTTGGCCCCTTTAAAGAGGTAAATGATGTTATAGGAATGATCGATAATGACAGAGGGCGGAAGAAGGGGAGATATCAGGGAATCAAAAAGAGGGGAGCCGATGCTCAGATCAGGCAGATCCTCCGGGGTGCTGTGCGCGGTTTTTCGTGAACGATCCGACGTTGTGCTGATACGCAGGCCCGCGGAAATGGGCAGACCTGAAGGAACAGGAGGCTGGAGCCCCGGTTTGTACTTGTAGACTTTCCATTTCGTATCAACAGTATCAAAACCCTCGGCAAGGGTGGTAATTGCTTCGCTGCTGCCCAGGAAAAGATAGCTTCCTTCATGGAGGGAATAATAGAGCAGATTGAGGATCTTTTTCTGCGTATCCTTGTTCAGGTAGATGAGCATGTTTCGGCAGCTGATAAGGTCGATCCGTGAAAAGGGGGGATCATTCAGAATGTTATGCTTTGCAAAGACGACCATATTGCGAATAACTTTCTTAATCTGCAGACCCCGCTCCGTCCGTGAGAAATACCGTGCCAAAAGATCCGATGAAATATCCGAGACAATACTGTCCGGATAGATTCCGTTTCCGGCGTAGTTGATGGAATCCTCGTCGATGTCTGTGGCAAAAATCTTTACATCTTTATGTATTCGGTGCTGTTGCATGTATTCCTTAAAAAGGATTGCCAGAGAGTAGGCTTCCTCGCCGGTGGAGCAGCTTAAGGACCAGAGGCGAATGCTCTCGCTTTCACCTTTTGAAGCGAAAATTGC
Organism: Fibrobacterota bacterium; assembly: GCA_051745065.1. GTDB lineage: Bacteria > Fibrobacterota > Chitinivibrionia > Chitinivibrionales > Chitinivibrionaceae > Chitinivibrio. Next base: position 15,868 of record JBNJDQ010000018.1, on the reverse strand, counting down.
CGGGATTACCTTTTCTTTCAGGATGGTAAATGCATCTCTGTCACGGAAAAAACGGGTGACTCCGATGAGGAAATCCTTGCTCAGTCGGTCGATTTCTTCAGGGTGGCGTTCCAGAAAGTCGATGTAGCTGTCCAGGTCAGTAAGCTGATTGATGGTGATCCGTTTCTCAAGTTGACGGAGAATGGTGCTGCGTTTATACAGGGAGAAATCAATATTCTTCTTGATTTTTATCAGATTGAAGATCTTCAGCAGTCCTGTTTCGTCCTGACTGACCGGCGGAATTTTCTGGGAAAGGCGCTTTATAAAGGGATGATTAAGATACTGTTTGAGTTCATGGGCTATGTCGGTAGGAGGCAGGACCGAGTCGACAATCCCCGTGGCGATAAGGTTTTTGGGCATGCCGTCAAATTGGGCGCTGTGGCTGTCCTGACTGATTATCATGCCGCCGAATTCCTTGATTGATCTGCAGCCCAGGGTACCGTCACTGCCTGTGCCGGACATAATCACTGCTATGGCCCGTTCTTTACGGTCACGTGCAAGGGAGTGCAGAAACACATCGATGGGAAGATTCAGCTTGTCTTTCTGTTCTGTGGTTATCAGGGTGTTGTTGAAAACCTGCAGATTTCTTGCCGGAGGAATCAGGTATATCGTTCCCGGTTCTATGGATATCCCGTCTGCGGCATAACAGACGGGGATATCTGTATAGCGGCTGATGAGGTCCTGCATATGGCTTTTATAATCCGGCGATAGATGCTGGATGACAACATAGGCGGCGTTGAGATCGGGGGACAGATTTTCAAAGAAGACCTTCAGTGATTCCAGCCCGCCGGCGGAAGCCCCGATGGCGACAAGGGGGAAGGCTGCGTCACTGTTTTCAGAAACTCTGTTTTTCATCCTTTTCCTCGATTGCAGAAACGATTGTATCCAGGTTCCGGGAATGCAGCTCCTCTGTATCACGACGGTTTCCCGTAATCATGCGTATGATCAGACGATGGAGAAAGTTCATGCGGCTGAGGTAATATCCGAAACCTGCATGGACTGTCTTTTCGGCATGATTGAGCACTTCCGGGGGGATTGTTCGGTTATACTGCTTTTGAATATCCTTTGGAGAACCGGCGCTGATAAACAGGAAAAGCCGTTTCTGGCTCAGATCGCGGGAGAACCGTTCCAGGGCAGCTGTAAAATCACGGTTTATCTTTCCCATCATAATTGATCCGCCCAGAATAAGAATGTCGTATTCACTCAGGGACTCAGTTTCCGACAGGGGCCGAGCAGTAACCCGATGGGTGGAAGACAGGGCCGATTCAAGGTAATGTGCTACTTTTTCGGTAAAACCGTATTTGCTTGTATATCCGATAAATATATTCATAAAGCCTCGTTTCAGGGTCAGATTCGTCCGTATCGTTTTGTCATTTCTGCAAGTTCTTCAAAGCAGGATTCGCGGATCATCTCCGGCGTATAACAGAATGTCCAGTTGTTTTTAACCGTACCCGGTGTGTTAAAGCGGTGTTCACTGCCCAGGCGAAGAATGTCCTGCAGGGGGAATATGGCAATCCGGCTGACTGAGGCGGAAACCTCACGGATAATCTTGCGCGGCAGTTCCCGGGGGGAACAGTCCAGATATGCCAGTACCCGCTCCTTTGTGGGCTCATCAAGGGTGTCAAGCCACCCCATCATGGTATCATTGTCATGAGTGCCGGAATACATCAGACTGTTTTGGCCGCAATTATAGGGAAGGTACCAGTTTTCGGGGTTGCCGTCAAAGGCAAATTGAAACACTTTCATTCCGGGAATATCGTATTTCATGCGCAGGTCGATGACCTCCTGGGTGATTGTTCCCAGATCTTCTGCAATCAGGGGCAGCTCGCCCAGCTGCGTCTTTACACTGGCAAAGAAATCGTCTCCGGGGCAAAGCACCCATTCACCGTTTCTGGCCGTTTTGGATTCCGCCGGGACTGCCCAGTACGCCTGAAACGCACGGAAATGGTCGATGCGGATGTAGTCTGTGTAGAAATGCAGACGCTTGATCCGTTCTATCCACCAATGGTAATTTTCCTGCGTGAGCCGTTTCCAGTCATAGAGGGGATTGCCCCAGAGCTGGCCGTCATCACTGAAATAATCCGGTGGAACACCACCCACACGGGAGGGGTTTCCTTCTTCGTCCAGCTCAAAGAGACGGCGGTTTGCCCATACATCACTGCTTGCGTAGGCAACATAATAAGGGGCATCGCCAAACAGGGCTACTCCCCGATCATTGGCGTACCGTTTCATGTCAAACCATTGAGACTGAAAGATAAACTGCTGAAAACGGTAATAGCTCAGCTCTTCTGCATGCTCATCTCTCCAGGCATCAAGGGCGGTTTCGTCACGCAGTTTGTATTTACGCGGCCAGGTGCTCCAGTCGTAGGTACCGAATTTTTGCGCCAGGGAGAGGAACAGCACGTAGTCTTCCAGCCAAAAGGATTCATCCCGGCAGAAATCGGTGTATTCTTCCGGGGAGGAAAAGTTCTTATAGGCCTGTTTCAGGAGGCGGTTCTTGCGTTTTTCCGCTGCGGCAAAATTGATTTTTTCTGCGGGGGTGCACCGCTCTTTTTCGATATCTGCAGCTTCAAGATATCCCCAGTTAACCAGCAGTTCCGGGGAAATCAGCATGCTGTTTCCGGCAAATGCGCTGAGGGTCATGTATGGTGAGTAGCCATAGCCCACAGGGCCGATGGGGCAGATCTGCCACAGAGACTGCCCGTATGCGGAAAGTCGATCAATCCAGGCGTAGGCAGCCGGCCCCATATCGCCGATACCGAATTCCGCAGGAAGGGACGTTAAATGGAGAAAAATACCGGACATTCGTTTCATAATGGTCTCGTCTTCGATTTAAATTGGTTCTTTACAGTAGTTCTTCCAGTCGTCTCAGCTTACTCATCTCTGTGTAGTAATGAGGAGCAAAGCGTACTGTATCGGATCGCAGAGTACAGGAAATATGTGCACGGGCAAGGGTACTGTACAGTTGTCGTGCCCCTGTATGGCACGGGGTAAATGTTACAATGGGGCCTGCCTCGGCATTCGGTGTATCCGGGCCGATAAGAGAGTGCCCTTTCTGTTTCAGCAGTTCCGTGAGGAAAGTTCGGCGCTGTGCGGCCTCTTCTGCAATGGTGGATACGCCTTTCTCAATAACAATGCGCAGGGCTTCGTTAAAGGCGGGAAAGAGCATGAAATTCATTGTTCCGCTTTCAATCCGTTTCGCTTTTTGCGGAAAGGTCAGGTCAAAATGTGTGGTGTCAAAGGGCGTTTCAACCGAAAAGGCTCCCGTCAGAGGCGGTCGCAGTTCACCGATTCGGTCAGGATGCATGTAGAGCACCCCGATTCCCGGCGGCGCCATGAGCCATTTCTGACTGCCGAAGGCGGCAAAATCCACATCCCATGCTGTAACATCCGTCGGGCACACCCCGGCGGACTGAATGATATCCACAAGGGTATAAATCCCTTTTTTCCGACAGTATGAACAGATTTCCCGGGGGGCAGTTTTTACACCGGAGTAATACTGGATGTGACTGAAGGCAATGAGTTTTGTTTTCGGGGATATTTCCGAAAGAATTCTCTGTGGGCTGAGGGGAGCGCCCTGGGGAATCTCAATGAAGCGTACTGAGACACCCCGTTTTTGCAGATTAAGCCAGGGGTAGACATTGGCGGGGTATTCCACAGTGGGCACGAGCACTTCATCACCCCGGCCCAGGCCGATGCCTTCGGCAACAACAGAGATTGCCTGGGAGGTGTTCTGCATGAATCCGATGGTGTCACTGCTGCAGTTCAGCAGGTGTGCACAGAGACGGCGTGCAGTCTCCAGTTCACCGACCCATGTGCGAACATCGGGCGCCCCCCGGGAGAGCTTCTCCAGAGCGGCAGCACTCTGCCGGGCTGTGCGCGGGGCCACGGGGGATATGGCCGCATGATTCAGGAACAGTTCATGCGGTCCAAGGGCGGGAATGCTGTCTGTGTTAATTGCCGGCCTCCCTGTCTTCCCGGTCAATCTCGGCTTCCACTTCCAAGGTGCCCACAATCTTCTCTTTCTTTTCCGAAAGGGTTTTGGCGAAACAGAACAGTACCAGACCGATGATCGTGCTCCATGAAAGAATCATAAAAATAAGACCAGCTGTTGTCATGCAGCCTCCCGTTGTTTCCAGGTTCGGTAGATAATCCAGTTGATCCCTGCCAAAAGGATAAGAAAACAGGTCCGCATGAAAATTACAAAATGGCTGTTGAGGATTTCCGCCTGAATCAGAGGGACCTCAACAGTTTCTATGAGGACCCAGTTTTCGGCAATTGCTCCGGCGGGGATCTGTGCTACAAAATTGTTCATCAGGATGAGGTCGATTCCCGTGTGTCCTTTTGCGTTGGGAAGAACGGCCCAGAGCAGAAGCAGACCGATAAGAAGTACCGGGGTAATATACTGCATTATAAACCGGTATATTCCGGGGATTTTGATTTCCGCCCCGCGCAGAAGCTCCTTCCAGCCGTCTTTTACACCGATAACCCAGGAAAAGAGGATCACTTCAATTGTACCGAACAAAAGCAGGGAAAGCTGAAATCCCCAGAGATCGATTTCATCGGCAACTCCCGTCCCGGCATGCATTCCCATGATTATGAGGAGGGTAAAAAAGAGGGTGATTCCTCCCAGAATGAGAACGGATTTTTTTCTGCCATAGGAAAGCTCATCCTCGATAAAGGAAATGCCCGGTTGCAGTATTGATATGGAAGAGGTCACACCGCCGATAAAAAGAAGAAGAAACCAGCTGAGCTGAAGAAACCAGCCGATACCGCCGGGGATTTCGTTGAAAAGTTGGGGCATCGTGATAAAACCCAGGCTGAATATGCTTCCCGTAACCGATTCCTCCGCACCGCTTTGTCCCAGAAAGACTACGGCCATGGGGACAACGATTGTTGCACCGATGATGACTTCAATGAATTCATTGGTTGCATTGGCAGTAAGAGAGGAGAGGGCTACATCCTGGTCTTTTTTAACGTACGAAGCGTAGGTCAGTATACAGCCGATACCCACGGAGGTTGTAAAAAATACCTGGGCTGTTGCGGAAAACCATACGCTGATATCGGTCAGTTTGCTGAAATCCGGATTCCAGAGGTATCCCAGCCCCTCGCCGATACCTTCGATGGTGAGCACTTTAATAACAAGACCGAGCCCCAGAATTACAAGAACGGGCATAAGTATTTTGGCGGTTTTTTCGATTCCCCGGCGTACACCGAGATAAATAATGCTGAAGTTAATCAAAAAGGTGAGTGCAAAAAAGACGAGGGCGGCCGGCATGCGAAAGATGGTTGTTTCCATGGATACGTAAGAGGAAAAGAATGATCCCACAGTCCCCGCAGCAGCCTGACGGGAGAGTTCCCCTGTGAGGGAATACCAAACATAGCCTAAGATCCAGCTTTCCAGAAATACATAGAGAAAGAATATTAGGAGAGGGCCGATTACGCCGAGACTGCCCAGATATTTGGCATAGGGTTTCTTCACAACTGCATTCAGCACGCCCGGACCGGAACCATGCCCTTGACGTCCGCCCATGCGCCCCATGGACCACTCCATCCAGGCAAGGGGAATGCCGATAAGAACAAAGGCGATAAAATACGGGATAAGGAAGGCCCCGCCGCCGTTGGAGACAACACGACCGGGAAAGACAAGAAAATTACCCAGGCCGACAGCGCTGCCCGCAACGGCAAGGATGACCCCCAGTCTGGAGCCCCATTTTTCTCTCTTTTCGGACATAGAGCAAACTCCTTGCAGAATCAGGTTAGAAAATAAAGATAGTATATTAAACCCAGTGGGGAAACACTTTTTTGGGTTTTATCCACTCTTTCTGCTGAAAGGCAAGAGCGCAGGGGACATTTCCCCGTCCTGTGACAAGGAGAAGCGGCGTCGTATCGGGAGTGGTGGAAGGTGCATAAATACTGTTGCCGTGTGAGATGCGCTGTTCTTCCGCGCGGGAGAGTTTGTAGAGCGTAAACTGCCCGCCGGGATCTGCCGGAGATATGAAGGATTCCGGGCCCACATCCTGCAGGGACACGGCCTGTTTCAAAAAGAAACTTCCCGCCCGCGTTCTGCGTATGGATGCGGCATAGGCGGCGCTGTGCAGGGCTTGTGCAATGTCCCGTGCAAGGGAGCGGACATAGGTTCCGCTGGCGCAGGTTACTTCCATCTCTGCTATTCCCCGGCGGAAGTCATAGTGATGCAGACTGAGACTGTGTATGCAGACCGGCCGGGGAGGGATCTCAAAGGACTCACCATCCCGTGCCCGTGAATATGCCCGTTTTCCCTTTATCCTGATGGCTGAGTACAGGGGCGGGCGTTGCTCTATTGAACCGGTGAAGCGGGGTAAAATATTTCTCAGTTCTTCTTCTCCGGGTATGGGCAGGCCCTCTTTGAGAATTTCTCCTTCGCGGTCATCCGTGGTGGTTGCCCGGCCAAACTGGACAGAAAACAGGTAGGTCTTTGTATCCGTATCAAGGTAGGGAAGCAGTTTGGTTGCTTCGTTGACGGCAATGACAAGGAGCCCGCTTGCCTGAGGGTCAAGGGTGCCGGCGTGCCCCATCTTTCGGGTTTGCAGGGTTTTCCTGAGCGTCCGGATGATATCAAAGGAACTGGGGCCGCAGGGTTTGTCAATCAGAAGCAGTCCTGATCGTTTCAAAGGGCCTCTTTAACCATATTGATAATCATTTCCCGGGCCTGGGAAAGGGGTTTGCCTGTAATATCACAGCCTGCAGCGCAACTGTGGCCGCCGCCGCCGGGAATCGTTGCGGCAATGGCGCCGACATCAACGCGGCCACTTGAACGGAGGGAGCAATGAATTACAGATGCATCGTATTTCAGCAGCATGGCAACCTCCACACCGTCACCGTTCTTTGCCATGTCTGCAAGACCTTCCGTATCTCCGTTGTCCGCACCAAGCTCGTCAATTCGATTGCGATCCAGGGTCATAACGGCGATACGATTTTCTCCGTAAAATGCAAGGGTGCCCCATACCTCCGAACGGAGCCGGAGGGCGTTAACCGATTTATTTGCGAAAAGTCTTTTGTACACACCGGTATTATCAGCACCGCGGTCGATAACGGTTGCGGCATCACGCAGCAGCTCCGCCGTGGTGTTCTCGAACTGGAATCCTCCTGTATCCGCCAGAAGCCCCGCATAGAGGGCGTCGGCAACGGCCGGGGGGTAGGAAATGGAATTTTCTTCAAAAAGACGGGCGATGATCTGACATGTTGCCGCGGCATCGGTGGAAACAATATTGACATCACCGAAATGGCTGTTATCACGGTGGTGATCAATATTGATAATTTTGCGGGCCGCTTTTGGTGCATTTTCCCAGCCGAGACGACTCGGGTTGGATGAATCCACAATAACGAGAACATCAAACTTTTTGGCCGGCTCCACAGAAGTAATGTCCCCGCTTCCACTCAGGAAAGAAAATTTGGAAGGGACCGGATCTGCGTTATAGATTTCCACATCTTTTCCCAAAGATTTAAGGTACCAGTACAGAGCAAGCTGTGAACCGATATTGTCTGCATCCTGACTGATATGAGAGGAAATACAAAAACTGTGTGCCTGTTCAGCCAGTTCAAAAAAAGAAGCCGTGTTATTCAAGATCATCTTTAATATCATCCAGTATAGTATTAATTCGTTCCCAGTTTTCCGCTGAATCGTCTGCTTTAAAAAGAAGACGGGGGAAATTTTTAATTTTTACCTTCTGCGCTGCTTCTCTCTGAATAAAGGATGCCGCTTTATTCAGGACATCCATTACTTCATCTTCAAGATCACTGCCGTCGAGGGTCGACACAAAGACCGTGGCGTTACGCGTATCCTGCGCCAGTTGGATTTCCGGAATGGATATAAACTCCGGCATGCGCGGATCCTTCACTCTGTTCTGGATTATCCAGAGAATCTCCCGGCGGAGATTCTCTGTTACACGTCTGTTATGCCATCTGTTTACTGCCATAGTATTCTCCTTCGCAGGAAATTATTCCTCAAGGCTGGTCCGTTCAATCTCGACCTCCTTAAAGGCTTCGATTCGGTCACCGGCTTTGTACTGAGTCACATTCTTCAGAATAATCCCGCAGTCGAAGCCCGCCTGAACCTCTTTTACCCTGTCCTTGCCGCGCTGAAGGGATTCGATAGTCGTTTCTTTAACAATAACATCGTCACGAACCAGGCGTACCCGGGCGTCGCGCACAACTTTACCGCTCACCACATGGCATCCGGCAATCTGTCCGATTCTGGATACCTTGAAGACTTCCCTGACTTCAACCTGGCCAAGTTCCTCAATCTCAATTTTGGGAGCGAGCATACCGATCATCGCGTTTTTGACATCGTCAATTGCTTCGTAGATGACGGGGTAGCTGCGGATCTCCACGCCGGCCTGTTTCGCATGGTCCTTGATCTTGGGATTGGGGCTGATATGAAAGCCAACGATAATTGCATGGGAGGCCTGGGCGAGCATGATATCCGCTTCGGTCACGCCGCCAACACCGTTGTGGATTACCTTAACCTTGATTTCTTCGGTGGAGAGCTCTTCAAGAGAGGCGGAAAGCGCCTGTACCGATCCGTCAACATCACCTTTGACGATCACATTCAAGGATTTGATTTTGCCTTCCTGAATGGTATCGAAAAAGTTGTCCAGGGATACGGTATTGCGATAGCGCATTTCACGTTCCTTTTCGGCAAGGCGTCTCTTCAGAGCGATTTCACGGGCTTCTTTGTCGTTTTCTGTTACCCGAAAAGAGTCACCGGCCTGGGGCGTTCCGGACATGCCGAGAACGATAACCGGCTGAGAGGGGCGTGCTTTGTCAACTTTATTACCGTGATCATCAAGGAGTTCGCGTACACGGCCGCTGTGATTACCCGTTACAAAAGGTGCTCCTTTGGTCAGGATGCCTTTTTGCACAAGAACCGTCGCAATGGCACCGCGGCCTTTATCGAGCTCAGACTCAATAACAACCCCCCGTGCGAATCCTTCTTCAGGAGCTTTCAATTCAAGCATTTCGCTTTCAAGGGCAAGCAGTTCGAGAAGGTTATCGACGCCAAGCCCGGTTTTTGCCGAGATTTCAACACAGGAAACCTGACCACCGTAGTCTTCCACGAGAACGTCGTAGGCTGCAAGCTCCGATTTAATCCTGTCAACATTCGCCGTGGGAAGGTCAACCTTATTGATTGCAATTACAAGGGGAACATCCGCTGCCCGGGAATGGTCGATGGCTTCTTTTGTCTGGGGCATAACTGCCGAATCCGCCGCAATTATGATAACGGCAACGTCGGTAATCTGCGAGCCGCGGGCACGCATGGCTGCAAAAGCTTCGTGACCGGGAGTATCCAGAAATGTAACGTTCCCCTTGGGGGTTGGAACCTCGTATGCTGCGATATGCTGCGTAATCCCGCCGGACTCACCGGAGGTGACGTTGGTTTTGCGAATATAGTCAAGGAGGGACGTTTTACCGTGGTCCACGTGGCCCATAACCGTAACAACGGGCGCTCTGTGAACTTCCGGAAGCTGTTCTTCTTCCTCTTCCTCTTCAATCACATCGGCAAATTCATCCATCAGTTTTGCTTCGTATCCCCATTCCTCTGCGAGAAGCTGGATCGTCTCAAAGTCAATACGCTGATTGATGGTTACAAAGAGGCCCAGCTCCAGACATTTTGCAATGACCTGTGAGGGGTTTACGTTGATCATGTTTGCAAATTCGCTGATGGAAATAAACTCACTGACGTGCAGAATATTTTCTGTTTCCGTGGATTCCGCTTCATCCTTTTTGCGTTTCCGATACTTTTTGCGCGAAGAACCGGAGCCGATCTTTGCCATGGTCTTTTTGATATTGACCTGCAGATCCTTTTCAGAAAAATTCGGCGTCTTTTTTGTGCCGCCCTTTTTCTTATCCTTTTTCTTTTTCTTCTTCTTGCGCGTATCTTCCTTCGGTGGAATGTCTGACACGGGCATATCACCGGGAGCCGGTGATTTTACTCCCGCCGGCGGACGACTGTCCTCGGGTTTTCTTCCCCGGCCCGGAGCGGGACGTTTACCGCGCGGATCCTTGCGGGTGTCACTGCCGGTTTTGGCAGCAGTATCTTTACGTCCGCCTGTGCGGTCATTGGCAGTACCGGCTGCTGCTGTATCTGCACCGGATTTTGCTGCGGTGCGTTCTTCGCGCTTTTTACCCACGGCCCGCCTGCTTCTGCGGCGGCTTTTCAGCCGTTCTTTGCTTTTGGCGTATTTCTTTTTTATTGCAGCGCGTTCGCTGTTGATCTTTTCTTCGACATCTTTTTTGACACTTTCATCAACAGTACTGCTGTGGGATTTCGCCGGAACCCCAATGGACTTAAGTATTTGAACAAGGGCATCGCTTGATATTTTTAAATCTTTAGCAAGAGATGAAACTCTGATTTTTGACATAATAACCTTTCAATTCACATATAGATTCGTTCGGTCGGTTTCAGCTGTTCGGAGTACCGATGTATTCAGCTGAGACGCTCCTCTTCTTCAGCAGCTGAGTTTTCGTCCTCGTCGCTGTTCTCCTCAGTTCCTATGGCGTGAGGATCATCCTCGCCAATCTCTTCATCGTAAATAATGTCTTCCACATCATCTACGGTTTCCGTCGTTTCATCGTAGGTGAGAATTCGGGCACGTTCCTCCTCGGAAAGGTCGTCAAACTGGTCTTCACCGTAAATATCAATATCATAGCCGATGAACTCTGAGGTGAGTTTCAGATTTTTCCACTCTTTGCCGATGGCCCGGGACAGGTCCTCGTCATCAACAATGATAATAATTTTCTGTGGTCCCACGGGGATAACCCTGTTGATGTCCACGGAAGCCAGCGCCCGGCGGGCAAGAATAGAAATTTCGTCAGTCCATGTCATGATATCCATGCGTTCACTCCCGACCTCACGGACGATGGACCGGATACGGTTTCCGCGCATACCGACACAGGCACCGACCGGATCAACCCGGTCATCATCGGTATGTACGGCAATCTTGGCGCGGTAGCCCGGAGCCCGGCAGATTTTGGTGATTTTGATAATTCCTTCAAATATTTCCGGAACTTCAATTTCAAAAAGGCGTTCAAGAAACATTTCACTGGTCCGCGAAATAATTACCTGGGCGCCCTTGGCATTATCTTTTACATCGATAATCACCCCTTTGACTGTACCGCCCTGGTGAAACTTCTCTCCCCGGATCTGGTGGCTCTTGGGGAGTAATGCCTCTGTCCGTCCCAGATCAACAATAATGTTACCCCGTTCAATCTGGCGGATTTTGCCGGTCACCATATCACCGATACGATCGGAAAAGTCATTGAAGATTTTTGTCCGTTCATGTTCGCGAATGCGCTGAATTATTATCTGCTTGGCAATCTGTACGGCAGTTCTGCCAAATTCCGATATGTCAAGGGCTTCTTCAAAGACGACTTCATCACCGACTTCCAGCTCTTCGTCCACATCTTCCCGTGCTTCGCTGAGGGGAATCTCCTGATAAATGTCTTCCAGGTCCTCATCGGCAACAACACGCTGATACGTGTATGCTGAAATGTCGCCTGTATCGCGGTCTATCTCCACACCGACGGCCGGGGCGTTTTTAATGCCCTTGCGAGCCGCCTGGGAAAGGGCTTCCTTCAGGGAGTTTACCGCAAGTTCCCAGCTGATGCTGCGCTCTTTTGTGATGGCCATCAGACCTTCGACAATATCTGTACCGTTCATCTTGAATTTTCTTTTTCGTGCCATTTCGCCTCACCTTATATCTCTTGTTGAAAGAGATGCTATATTTCGAGTTTACCGCTCAGTATATTATTCAGTTCCACCTGTATGCTGCCCCGGGCAGTCTTTACTGTAATTTGATTTTCCGTAATATCTTCCAGAATTCCCTTAATGCGGGATTCGCTTTTTTTAGCGTACGTGCGCAGGCGTATCCGAACTTCTTTGCCTATGACCCGACGAAAGTCTTTCTCCGATGTCAGAGGACGGTCAACTCCGGGGGATGATACCTCAAGGGTGTAAGCGGTTGTACCGAAGTCCTGCTCGTCCAGGTATTCTGAGACGGTGCGGCTTATTGCTGCGCAACTGTCCAGGGTTATTCCCGTCTCTCCATCGGCAAGTATGCGCAGGGTTCGCCTGCCGCCGGCGGAGAAATATTTAATTTCCACAACTTCATGCCCTGCATTCTGGACAATCTCTTCGATGGATTTTTCTGTTTCCGGTTTCAGTTTCATAGAAAATCCTGCTTAATATAAAGAAAATCGGACAAATTGCCCGACTTTTCAACCTGTAAAATAATAAATGGCGGATTTTAGTGTACATCTCTTTATTTGTTTTTTTGAATGCGGATAGCACCGTACCGTTCCTGTGAAAATCTGATTTCCTTCCAGGCATCCTTTGCCGCAATGATATTTGCCGCCTCCGGCAGCCCTGCGGTGTCCCCGTTTTGCAGCAGCAGAGTCAGGCGCGGCGCAAGGCGGTTTCGTATTGTCTGTATCTGCCCTGCAGTTACGGAGGATCGCATAATGAGAATATCCGGCGAATTTACAAAACCCCCCCGCCCTGAAGCTGATTGAGCCGCCGTTATGCAGTATCGTCCACCGGTTACGGTGATAAACGGGCCCCGGTGCATGACGGATACCGTCGGCGTTGTGATCTGATTTACCTGTTCCTGTACCCCTGAGGGATGGAGTATTGTCAGGCTGTCATCGGGAAAGGGCAGTATCAGGAGTCCCTCCTTCCGGGGCGAAGCTGAAACGGAGTCGAGGGCTATGTAGACATGGTCCGAGGTACTGAAGCTGGTTGCATGATACCCGTGGATGAATGCGGTGCCGCTTTTTTTAATAAGCCGTATTTCAGGATGTTTCTTTGCCGGGTTCGTGTACTGCTGGTGTGCGTACCAGCTGATAAGTGGGGTGATGAGTATAAGGAAATAGAGTCGCGCTTTATGGGCGGCCGGGGATATTCGTATTCCTTTTTTCATATCCTGGGTTTTCCGCTTTAATTATCTCCATCAATAAGATATTTTATGCCTTACTGAACAGGGGGCAAAATGGCACAGAATGATATGCTTCTTCCGGAAGAAATTGACCGTTTAATCGGTGCGCGGGACTGGGATACCCTCAAAACCCTTTTGAAGTCCCGCCCCGTTGCGGAGATATACGATTTGCTGCGCCTTCTTTCGGAAGAGTATCAGATCATCCTTTTTCGGACACTTGAAAAAGAGCGTTCCGCAGAGCTTTTTGCCCTTATGGACCGGGAGGAGCAGAATCGTTTTCTGCGTCAGTTTACCTCCTTTGAGACACGCAATATTCTGCGCCTTCTTTCTCCGGATGATCGGACCGCTCTTTTCAGCGAGCTTCCCTCCCGGGTGAACCGGCGCATGATGTCTCTGCTGTCCCGGGAGGATCTTCGTGAAACCCGGGAGCTTCTCGGATACCCGGAGGAGTCCGTTGGACGTCTGATGACACCGGATTATGTCAAGATTAAATCCGAATGGACTGTCAGAAGGGCCATGGAGCATGTCAAGTATTACGGCCGTGATTCGGAGACGGTAAACCTGGTCTATGTGGTTGATCGAAAAGGGCTTCTTGAGGGCAATATTCGCCTGCGTACGCTCATTCTTGCCCGGGATGATGAGCAGATTAAAAATCTGATTACCGGTGAGTATAATGTCTATCTTTCCTGCTACAGCGATCGGGAGGAGGCGGTTCATGCCATGCGTAAGTACGATCTGGCCTATCTCCCTGTGGTGGATTCCGACCGAGAACTGGTGGGGATTGTCTCCTTTGATGACGTGATGGATGTTGCCGAGGAAGAGGTGACCGAGGATATTCAGATTGCTGCATCGGTTTCGCCCCTGAAAGAAAAATATCACAGCATCGGTGTTATTTCTCTTTTTTCCAAGCGTATTTCCTGGTTGGTTGGCCTTGTTGTTCTTAATATTTTTTCCTCCTCTGTTGTGGCGGGCTTTGATGATAAACTGGCGGAGCTCTCAATCCTTTTTGCCTTTGTGCCTCTGCTCATCGGTGCCGGCGGTAATGCCGGGAATCAGGCGGCGACCCTTGTTATTCGTGCTCTTGTTACGGGAGACCTTGTTCTGGAAGAAGTGTATGAAACGGTTTTTAAGGAACTTCGTGTCAGCCTCCTTCTCGGGGTTGTTCTGGGGCTTGTTGGCGGAGGTATCAGTTTGTTTTATTCCGGTTTTTCTGCAAAGGTGTTCTACGTTGTTGCAATTTCCATGGTGGCTATTGTGATTACGGGAAACATGATGGGGGCGGTTCTGCCCTTTCTCCTCTCCCGACTCAAGGTTGACCCCGCTGTTGCAAGTGGGCCGCTGATTACCACCCTGACCGATACGATCGGCCTCTTTATTTACTTCTCTATTGCTATGACTGTAATATGAATAATTGTTCAGCCCCTTTTCTCTCTGCAATGCAACTTTGTAATTATTTTGCAGATGGTTGCGCAAAAAAAAGAAAGTAATTGCTTTTTAAAAAAAACAACAAAAAATGGAGAAAACAAACCAAAGGAATTATATTTTATCATTAACGTTGTAAATATCAAATGATTTCAGGAGTTTTTATGGGAAAGTTCAGTAGAGCCTGTTTGTTTTTGGTGCTGGTGCTGGCGACAGCAGGGCACGCGGTGCGTGATGATGTGAAGGTGATCAATCGGTATGGTCAGGTGGGGCTGTGGCATACGCATTCAGCCAAGACCCTCAAACGCGGCGGTCTTCAGGCCAATGTATGGGGCTCCTACACGACCCACGAAGACTTTATAAAGCGTGTTATCAGTATTGATGACGCTGGGCCAACAGAGCACAACTCTGTTCCTGATATTAACGCCGGAACCTTTAATGTCTCCGTTGGGTACGGATTTACGGATTATCTGGACCTTGCGGTAATGCTGCCGGTGTATCTGGACAAAATGAGCGACATTCGCGCTGCCGGAATTACAAGTAATACTCCCTACGGTGGCGCGGGGGATATGGAAGTTTCCATGAAATTTCAGTATCCGCCGTACAAGCATAACGAGTTCTTCCGCATGGCCTATTACGGTGCGGTAACTGTTCCCATGGGTGAAAATAATCCCGGCCGTATTCCCAAGCACAACTATTATCTGATGAGTGATACCACTCTGTACTACGGAAACGAAGACGGAAAACCCGAAGTTGATATGAAGATGCTCTGGACGTGGGATTTCAGGGAGATCATTGACGAGTTCCCCGTTCTCTTTCATTTTAACTACGGTCTGCGCTGGAATACCAATCCCGATATCAATCATAACTTTCTGCTGAATGCCGGGATTGATGTACGCCCCCGGGAGTGGTTTTCCATCTTTCTTGACTACAGCGCAGAGCCCTCTTTCTCTGCTATTGAGCTTCGTGAGCGCAAACTTGCGATTCCCGGCATCGGTGAAGACAGTGTAATCAGTCTTGGTCCTCTCAACGACCCCATGCGCCTGTCTCCGGGGATCACCTTTCTGGTACCCGGCGGGTTCAATTTTGGTGCCGGCGCACAGATCAGTGTTGCCCGCAGCGAGGATGAATACATGCTGGCCCGTGAATCCGGCAAAGATTCAGTTGATGAGATCTGGATGGAGACAGCCGTTGAGCCCAAGGTGAAGTTTACTGCTTCAATCGGGTGGAACGGTTCCGTTATCCCTCAGGATACTGACGGTGACGGCCTGCTGGATGATGATGACCGTTGTCCCCGAGATCCGGAGGATTTTGATGGCTTTGAGGACCAGGATGGCTGTCCGGATTACGATAACGACGGTGACGGTATTCCCGATTCTCTTGATAACTGCCCCAACGAGGTAGGTCCCCGGGATAATGACGGCTGTCCGGTG
>JBNJDQ010000017.1:0-28248 GCA_051745065.1 Fibrobacterota bacterium | reverse complement strand
TGTTTCCGGACCGGTGATGGTTGTGGGCGATGACTCCATGCTGCAGAACGTTTTGATCAATATGGGTATTAATGCGGCTCATGCCATGCCCCGCGGCGGTTCTCTCACTTTTACCCTGGGGCAGAAATATGTAACATCCGATGATTTTAAAGATTCTGTATTTGAAATTACCGACGGGAGGCACTGTCGCATTGATGTGGAGGATACGGGCTGCGGTATGACAGATGCGGTGCTGGAAAAGATCTTTGAACCCTTTTTTACGACAAAGGAAAAGGGGAAAGGCACCGGTCTTGGGTTGTCCGCCGCCCTTGGAACACTTCAGCATCACGGTGGAGCTCTTACGGTTACGTCAACTCCCGGTGAAGGTACAGTGTTTACCCTGTATCTGCCGCAGGTTGAAAATCAAAAAGAGCGTACTGTTTTCGAGGAGGTGCACCAGTCCGGAGAAGGGACGATCCTTCTTGTTGATGACGATGATCTTATCCGCGTTACCGGACAGGCGCTGTTGAAGTCCCTGGGGTATTCTGTTATTACCGCATCCAGCGGGGAAGAAGGGCTTCGTCTTTATCGGGAAAAGGCGAACCATTTTGATTTGATAATCATGGATATGGTTATGCCCGGCATGAGCGGTCTTGAGATGTATCAGGAAATTCGTTCTTTTGAGAGTTCCATTCCTGTTTTGCTTTCATCGGGGTTTTCCCGCGAACCCCAGGTCGGCGATATGTACGATGATGAAGCCTGCGGATTCTTACAGAAGCCCTATCGAAAAGCGGATCTTGCGGCACAGCTTCGGCGGTTCCTGCAGGGGGAATAGCCTGGGGCATGTGGGGCTGTGCTGATTTATCTGAACCATGCCGCTTTTGCGACGCATCCATTTTCAGGAGATCGGAGCGGTGCTGGTGCCCCGAAATAATTCGGCTGGCGCCGACAGGTCAAGTTCCTTTTCCCGTGGCAGAAAAAAAACAAAATGCCATTCACGGGGTTTGGCCCCCCATACGACCAAATGAACCATCTTTGATTTGATATGCCCTTTCCACCACAACAACCTGCATTGAACAATGGTAGAACCAATTGCCATACGAATATGGATGCATTCACCGAATGGATACAAGTCAATACCGTTTCAACTCATTGATAAACAGGTCCATGGAAAAACAAAGAACCTGTAACTGCGGATTTTTAGGCTAAAGACTCCGTATACTTACGTGGAACAAATGACACCAGCCATGTTGGCGTATACCATGGAGTTCCTAGTATGCTGTTGCCCCCGCCTGAACTGCTTTGCAGATGATGTCTGCCTTCGATATCTTTCGGTTGAAGGATTTTTCCGCGTAACATTTGTCGGGATGGACGGGCAAAGGTCTGGGCTGTGAAGATTCGTCAGGATGCGTCCGGAAGATTGGACATGAAAAATGTGGTGCCCCTTTGGCAGATAAAATAGGTTTCGAGGCAAAAAAAGGAGAGAGCCGAAGCCCTCTCCCTATCATCGAATCGTCTCAAGGTAATCTTACTTAATGAATGCTTTCTGAACGAGAGCTTCATTGTTGTTGATACCTTTTACGTTAATCATGTACACGCCGCTGGCAAGGTTGTTCAGGGCAACACTGTTCAGTCCCTGAGTCATGTCTTTGTTGGAAAGAGACTTGACAATACGGCCATTTGCCTGAGCGATGCTGATATCATAGGCACCGGCTTTGGCGATATTGAGCTTCAGGGCATTGCTGTTTACAGTATTAACTGCAAGGTCTGCCATGGAGGAGCTCTTCACGTTGATAATGGGATCAGTCTGCTCGACTTTACCGTAGAAAGTCAGATTCTCAATTTTGAGATCGATTTCATAAGGCTCTGTCCGCGGTTCGTAGGATCCGTCATTTCTGTTTTCCGGTGCAAGGGGCTGAATTTCGACGGAGTTAATCTGCGTCGGATCAATTTCAGTGTACGCATCAATCTTCTTGTCATAGGAGGCAAGAGACTCATCATACTGACTGAAATCAAATGCCGAGAGAGGAATCATGCCGGAACTGACCATCTGCGAATTGTTCACATTGTTCAGGATAACCTGACGTGTAGGCGCATCGCCTTCCATGTGCAGCTTAATTGCTATGGCGGAAGTACTCTGATAGTCAAGAGAAATGTAATTCAGTTTCTCGATATTCAGATTGTTCGCCTGAAATGAAGCCCATGGGTACTCGCCGCCGCTTGGGGCATCCACGACAACCGTTCCGTCAAAGGATCCACTGAACGATTCCTTGGTACTGGTGGAGTTCAGATTTTCATTTTTGAAAAACCCAAAAGCAAAATCATCGGCAGGTGCTGCGTCATAGGGGGCGGGAGCCTGGCTCTTCAGATCACGCATTTTTTCGATAAGACCGTGGCCTGTTACAAACTCAGCACCCTGACCTTTGGCCCAGGTTACCCATTCTTCAGAAGCAGCAGTACGATCATCCCACTCGTTCCAGCCGTTTACAACACAGAGACCGTAGGCATCTTTGTTGAAGTCTGTCATGAGGGTTGCGTTATCGTATACCGGTGTATGGTAGTCCGTATGCATACCCATGTGAAAGGGGGCTTTGTTTCCTTCCATACGCAGGGTAATGGTATTCTTAATTGTTTTCAGGAAGTTATCCTTTGTCATACCCCACATGATCCATGCGTTGAAGTCAAAGGCTGTAACCTTACCGGATTTTTCCACCCAGTGAGAACTGTCCGTAGAGGTGGGGCTGTCCCCTTCTCCACGCAGAACTTCAGCATGGTTTGCCCATACAGAGGAACGGATTTCTTCCGGAACAATAAGTGCATTTACGGGAATCTGCCAGAGGCCGGCATCAGCAGGCATAGAGTCCATGGAGCGGCGTTCACCGAGGCTGTACTGAGTCCAGGTGTTGGATGTTCCGTTATCCATGGTGTAGGGCCAAAGCATGTTTGTTCCGTCACGATGCTCCTCGAAACCCTCTTCCAGACCACAGTCATACTCGTAGCCTTCAGCAGCAAGACCGAAATAAAGCCCGGAACTTACCTCAAGGCGAGGGGCACGGAAACCGTAGATTTCACTTTCTGGGACATTCCCATCTTCGACGAGGTATTTTTCACCGAGCTTAATTGCACCCTGCCAGGCATCCTGGCTGATGTAGCTGCCGGCATAGGCTTTCCACCCCATGTACTGTGCAGAAGCACCGTCATTCTGGCCGTACTCCTCAGCTTCGTTGATAACTTCGCCCCAGGGCATGGTATCAAGTTTTGATTTGTCTGCACCTTCACCGCCCCAGGCAGCAAAACCTTCGATAGTTGACTCACCTTCAACTTTTCCGTTCCAGGGGTCAGAGCCCTTGGAAAAGGGAACCAGAGAATTTGATTCCATATGGTCGATGGTATGGTTACCGAATTCATGACCGTTCTGAAGGGCTTCTTCAGTTGCGTCCAGAATGGAGTTGGGCTGAATCTCAGTTCCGGCGTCCTCAATTGACTGCTCACGTCCCCAGGCAATGGCGATGGTGTTATGGTCAACACCATCTTCGGAGCGGGGGACATAATGTCCGAGTTTTGAAACGCGGTTTTTCCAGCCTTCGCCCTCAGCGACTGAAGGGTTGGAGGTATTAATGTAGAGGCCGGTAATCATATTGAATGTGACGGGAACACCGAGGGTGTTGGATGCCCAGGAGATACCCATGTCACCTTCCTCAATATTAAGGGGGTTGAGGGGTTTTTCCCAGGAATTGAAGGTTTCGCCGCCCACACGTCCGAACTCATCCCAGGCAACTTCACCGGGTTCAGGTTCGTATATTGTCCCGTTCAGCCCGGAGTACCCGTTGTCATCAATAATGATTGAGATGTACTGGGTCAGGTTGGCCGGGTCTTTCCCAGCGGGATTCTGTGGCGAAGGGAATACCTTCTCAGCTGCCCCTGTGCTGCCGATCATGGCGGCAATTGCAGCTGCTGTCATAAGTTTACGTATCATAAGTCCTCCTATTAATGCTTTCGCATCGAACTGTTTGGATTGCTCATTCATTAATATACAGCAAAAATAAGATTATGCAGTTTTTTGTTCATTGGGAATCAGTTAAACATCCATATAATAGAGAGGTTTCTATATGCACAGAATCAGAAGGTGAAATGCGAATCAAAAAAATGTTCATTTTTTAAAAAGCATATCATTTAATGGAAAAATGTGAACGTCTTTACTGCTGTTCGACCGTGATTGTAAGATCTCCGATGCAGATGTAATCGCCGTCATAAACCTTCTTTCGGCGCCGTGTCTCCGGCTCGCCGTTGCGGCAGACGGCGCCTTCGCGGATCATTCGGGTGGCTTCTCCGCCGGATTCGGCAATTCCAATGAGCTTGAGCAGTTTGACCAATTCAATAAACTCACCGTGCAATTCAAATATCATTTTTCCCTCCGGCTCAAAATAATTTTTCGGGTGCCCAAAAGTGCATTGGATTCATCCCGATATTCCGTGTTTGAAAATTGCGCCATGTCATCGGTTTCTTTTGCCTTGTAAAAACAGAGAAGTCCCTCCGGCTTGAGAAGACGCAGCAGAGGTGTGCGGAATTTCGGAAGGATACGCACGGAACGACAGGTGATAATGTCAAAGCTTCCCCAACTCGTTGCAGGGGCATCTTCGATTCGGGTGTGGAGGGTTTCAATATTATGAATTCCGCAGTTTGCTGCCACTTCTTCGATGGCGGTCAGCTTTTTTTTGCGGCTGTCCAGCAATGTAAAATGTGCATCGGGAAAGAGTATCGCCAGGGGAAGGCCGGGAAACCCGCCCCCCGTACCGAAATCGAGGGTGTTCTTACCGGAGAAATCGATGCTTTTGGCGGCAAGGAGGGAATCCAGGTAGTGACGGATCCAGTAATCTGCAGGATCCATTTTCCGTGATATAATATTGATCCTGCTGTTAATGGCTGTAATTTCCCTGTGGAGATCCTGAAAGAGGGGTGTGCATTTATTTGCTTTCAGGGGAAATTCTCTTTGTAAAAAGTCAAGGAATATATCTATATTTCTCATAAACAGCGCTGCCGGTTAAATGGTAGGTACGGCGGTAAAATAGTTTTCGCGGTGTGGTATATTTGAAACAATTTCGTGAACCGTCGTGTTGCATATGGTAAGGGGTGACAGATGAATCAGAGGCGTGTTCGAAAGCTGGGCGAGGTTCTGGTTTCTCAGGGGCTCATCACAGAAGAGCAGCTGGTGAAAGCCATGCGCGTGCAGCAGAAAACGGGCAAGACAATCGGCTCAATTCTTATTAAGTCGGGCATCGTTTCGGCTGAAGACGTCAGTGCGGTTCTCGGTCAGCAGGTGCATATTTCTTCGCGCAAGCGCTTGGGAGAAGTGCTCGTTGACCAGGGGATTATCACCAATAAAATGCTCGAAAAAGGGCTTGCCCATCAGAAAAAGGCAGGAAAACGCCTGGGGGAATCCCTCATCGAGCTGGGCTATATCACGGAACAAAAACTGATAGACATCCTGAGTGCTCAGCTTGATGTACAGCATGTAATCCTGGAAAACATCAAGGTAAAAAAGGGATTGACCGAGATTATCCCCAAAGAACTCTGCCGCAAGTACAATATTCTGCCTATCTACGAGCAGGGCGGTATCATCACTATTGCCATGGCCGATCCGACAAACCTGCGGACCATGGATCACATTAAATTCATGACCGGCAAGGAAATTGATGCCGTTATGGCCTCGGAACAGGAGATCCAGAAGGCCATTGAGCGGGTGTATGAAAATAAATTGAAGCAGATGAGCGATCTCCTCTCCAGTGCGCAGGACGGACAGGATGACCTGCAGGTGGTTAACGATGAGGAGGAGAAAGAGGAGCTTACCGAAGAAGAGGGGATGGAGGTTGTCAAGCTGGTCAACCTCATTATTCACGAAGCTATCGATGAAGAAGCCTCGGATATCCATATGGAGCCCACTGATTCCGGCTACCTGGTTAAGTACCGCATTGACGGTGAGCTGAATAAAAAGCAGGAACTTCCCGAGCATATGCGGCCGCAGATCATATCACGTCTGAAGATTCAGGGAGGTATGGATATTGCCGAAAAGCGCCGCCCCCAGGACGGACGTATCAAGATTCGCCATCAGGGGCGCAATGTGGACCTGCGTGTATCCAGTTTTCCTGCCATGACCAAAAAAGCTCTGAGCGAAAAGATTGTCATGCGTATTGTCGATACGGAGGGCAAAAGTCTCGCGCTGCCACAGCTGGGGCTATCCAAAGACACTCTGACTAAGTTTGAAAGCGTGATCAAAGTTCCCGACGGCATTATGCTGGTTACGGGTCCCACGGGCAGTGGTAAGAGTATGTCCCTCTATGCCTCTCTGGAGTACATCAAGGATTATTACCAGGAAAAGAAACAGGTGATTACCATGGAGGATCCCGTGGAAAGCAGTATCCCCGGAATCACCCAGGGGCAGATTAACCCCAAGGCCGGCTTTACCTTTGCTGCGGGTATGCGTTCTATCCTGCGGCAGGATCCGGATATTATCATGATCGGGGAGATGCGTGATCTGGAGACAAGTGAAATGGCTGTCCAGGCGGCACTTACGGGGCATGTGGTCTTTTCCACACTCCATACAAACGATTCTCCCAGTGCCTATACCCGCCTTTTTGATATGGGGGTGGCTCCTTATCTGGTGTCTTCCACGGTGCGGGGGATTATGGCGCAGCGTCTGGTACGGCGGGTCTGCACCAGCTGTAAAGAGGAATACTACCCCGATGATGAGACTCTGCGCCAGGTGGGCCTGAAGCCGGGAGTAAAACTCTACCGGGGGAAAGGTTGCAGTAAATGCGGCGGCAACGGATATCGGGGGCGCCTTGGTCTGTATGAACTCCTGATCCCCGATCGGGAAGTGCAGAAAATGGTGAACCGCAAAGCGGAAGCCGAAGATATTAAGGATTATTTGGTAAAACGGGGTGATTTTATTACCCTCAGAAAGGACGGGCTTATTAAAGCGTTGAAAGGATTAACCACGCTGGAGCAGGTTCTTGGAGCAACACAGGAGACCATGGCGTGAGTGTACTGGAAACAATTCGACTGAATGACGCCCAGCGTGAAGCTGTGGCCTATAACGAGGGATCGCAGCTTGTTTTTGCCGGTGCGGGAACAGGTAAGACCCGTGTGCTTACGGCAAAGATTGCCTGGCTTATAAGGGAACGCGGCCTTCGTCCGCATACAATCTTTGCCGCTACTTTTACCAACCGTGCCGCCCGGGAAATGAAAGAGCGTATTGCCGAATTGATCAATATGAACTGTGATGGCCTCTGGATCGGTACATTTCACTCTTTATGTGTGCGTATCCTTCGCAGTGAAGGGCATCGCCTGGGGTATTCACGGTGGTTTACCATTTATGACAGCACGGATCAGCTGGCCCTTGTGAAGGCGGTACTGAAAGAAAGCGATGTTGATGAGAAAAATCTCCGTCCCAAGTCACTTCTGGGAACAATCTCATCCTATAAAAACCGTTGTATTACTCCGGAGGTTCTGCAGAAGCAGGCACAGTCGGTGTACGAAACGGAAATTCTTGAACTGTATCGGGCGTACCAGAAGGGGCTGATGCAGGCCGATGCCATGGATTTTGATGATCTCATTCTCAACGTGGTTCTTCTGCTTTCCTCCTCGGCGCAAACCGCCCGCGAGTACCGTGATCTCTTCAGCTACATTCTTGTTGACGAGTACCAGGATACCAATCGGGCACAGTTTCGGTTAATCAGCCTTCTGGCGCATGATGAAATCCCCGTCTTTGCCGTCGGCGATGATGATCAGTCTATCTACGGGTGGCGCGGGGCGGATATCGATAATATTCTGAATTTTGAAAGCTCCTTCGGCAATACCCGTGTCTTCAAGCTTCAGCAGAATTATCGCTCCAGTGCAGGGATTTTGAATTTTGCCAACAGTATCATTGCAAAAAACCAGAACCGCAGTGCCAAAAAACTGTGGACCGCCGGTGATCACGGGGAGGATGTTCTGATTCGGGCGTACAGCAATGATATAAAAGAGGCGGAAGGTATAACGGAATCCATTCGCAGGTCCCTGAAAGTCAGCGGTGTTTCTCCGGCAGAGATCGCCGTATTTTTTCGAACAAACGCCCAGACCCGTCAGCTTGAAAAAGAATTGCTCAAACGGGATATTCCCTATAAAATCGTCGGTGGAACGGCTTTTTTCAGCCGCAAGGAGATTAAGGACATTCTGGCCTATCTCAAATGTGTGGTGAACCACCGTGATGATGTCAACTGTCAGCGAATCATAAATGTTCCCAGCCGGGGAATCGGTAATAAAAGCCAGGACCGCATCGCCCAAAGCGCACGGCGTGCAGGACGTTCGTTTTTTGAGCATATCCTTTCCGGTGAAGCTGAGGAAGAGCTGAAGGGGAAGGCCAAAAAGAGCACTGCCGCTTTCCGGTCCATGTATCAGGCCCTGATTGAACTGTATGATGAAGGGGCGACCCCCGAGGAAATCACCAATACAGTCCTGACAGAAACGGCCTATCTTGATGAACTCCAGAACTCCGAAGGGGAAGAGGCGCAAAATCGCGTGGAAAACATCAATGAGTTTGTTAATGCCGTGGCGCAGTGGCAGATGGAAAACTCCGAAGGCCGCCTTGAGAACTTCCTTGAAGAGATTACCCTTGCCTCCGATGCGGATGATGTGGATGATGCGCAAACCGTCAAGCTGATGACCCTGCATACATCCAAGGGTCTGGAGTTTCAGGAAGTCTACGTTGCCGGCGTGGAGGACGGGCTTCTCCCGTCCATGCAGTCGGTCAACGATTTTGACCGCATGGAGGAAGAGCGGCGTCTGCTGTATGTTGGGGCAACCCGCGCCAAAGAGCGGCTTGTCTGCAGTTACTGCGAGAGCCGAATGCGGTTTGGATCGGTCATGCCCATGGGGATTTCCCCCTTTCTTGAATCCCTTGACACCTCACTCTACCGCCTGATTGATGAGACCGCCCGATTTAATTCGGTGTACTGGAGCGAAGAAAGTTCCGCCGCCACGCATCAGCCCCGGCGTGTTGCTGCTTCGGGACGTTCCGGGCGGGGGCGGATAAAACGCGGTGCTCCGGCCATCATGCGGGGCAGTGATTTCCTCAGGAAGGAGCCCCCTTCTCCGCCGAAAACGGGCTCTTCCGGTGCAGGATATCGCATGGGACAGCGTGTTTCCCACGGGAAATTCGGCACAGGGAAGATCCTTTCCGTCAGCGGCGTGGGGTCGAATATGCGTTTAACCGTTCTTTTCAGCGGCGGTGTGCGCAAACAGCTGATTGCAAAATATGCAAAATTGGATATACTGTAGAAAACAGGAGAAAGTATGATTGAAAAAGAGGTTCTGGAAAAAGTTGCCGCCCTTGCCCGCCTGGATATTTCCGGTGAGGATGAGCAGACTCTTCGTCGGCAGTTTTCCGATATTCTGGCCTATGTGGAACATCTGCAGGGGGTCGATACAGACGGAGTGGAGCCGACAGCCTACATGGAGCGGGAGCATGACGCCCTGCGCGATGATGTTGTCCGCCCCTCCTTTCAGCCGGATACAGCCCTGAAGAATGCTCCGGCTCCCAAAAAAGGTCATTTTGCTGTTCCCAAGATAATCGGATAAGTTTATGTCCCTGAAGAAGTTGCTTTGGTCGCCGCATCTGTACATTATTACGCTCTGGACGGGTATCTGTATTGCCGTATCCGTTCACCGTGCGTCTTCTGCAAACCGGGACAGTCTTCAGCAGCTCTGCAGCGATACATTGCTGACGGCGGTTGACACACCGGAGAGCAGTGGCGGGGAAACGCTCCGTGCCGACGCAGGGGCTGATACCGTGCATACGTCGGAAGATTCTGCCGGCGGTTCATCTGAAGAGCGGGAGAAGGAATCCGTGGCACAGGCCGGGCAGAGAGCGGACATCAACGGGGCTTCTGCGCATATGCTGCAGGAGGTCCACGGGATTGGTCCGGTTATTGCTAACCGCATATGCGATTATCGGCGTCGTGCAGGAACTGTTGAATCCATGGAAGAACTTCGTGCTGTAGACGGCGTGGGTCCCAAGACACTTGAAAAACTGCGCGCGTCCTTCAGCGTGCAATAAAGGAGATGCTGTGAAACCGGTGTGTGGACTTCATTTTACGTCAGATTATATTGTTCTTGCCCGGCGTGAGGGGCGTGAGCCCGGGGTGGATTCGGTCAGCATTCAGCCCCTGGATGAGAGTGTTTCCTATGAGAAAGCCCTCCGCGAGGGGCTTGACCAGCTGGTTGAACATCAGCTGCTTGCACCGAAAGAGGAGGTATCCCTGGCCTTTCTCTCCGAAGGAACCCATATCTTTCAGACAGAACTTCCCACAGGGATTGATGATATCCACGAGATGATGTCCTGGGAGCTGATGCTGCGGATCAATGACTCCGTAGACAATTATCTCTTCGATACGGTTTCCGTGGGACTGAACCGGGCTGTGGGGATTGCCGTGCGTGAGGAGGAAGTGCGCTTTTATATGCATCTTCTGAAAAAACGGAAGATTCGCCTCTCTGCTGTTGACTCCGACGTGATCGCCCTTTTTAATCTTTTTGATCTCAATTATGACACGGCATCTCCGGCAGTGCTGCTTATGCTTGACCGGCAGAAGGTTACCTTTATTCTTGTGCAGAACCGCAGTATCTACAGTGTTGCCCAGCTGCCTCCCTTCAATGCGCAAAGATCCACCGACGACGAGCTTCATCGATTGAAAGAGGCTGTACGGATAATTCTGAAGGAATACAATTACTCCAAAGCGCTGCCGACATATTTCTGCGGCGATCTGTTGACGGATACTGCCCTGCAGGACCGCGTTCTTGCGACAATTCCCCAGAGTCGGATGCTCAATCCCTTTAACCGCCTTTCCTCGGGCATTGGAATGGATGAAGCCACCCTTGACCGTTTTTCCCCGCTCATTGCCGTTGCCGTGGGGCTGGCCCAGCGTGAAGCGCAGTAAAGGAGTTTTACAATGCTGAACACCAATCTCCTGAAATCCAAACCCCGTGTTGCCGGTATTGCCGATACGCGGGAGGCTCTTTTCTTTGCGGGGAAAATCCTGCTGGGGATATTTGCCCTGACTCTTGCGGTGGTTCTGGTGATGCGTGCTGTTTCGCTGCAAAAACAGTCAGAACCGCAGCCTTTGCCGCGTACCGCCGTAAGCAATACGGATATACAGACTGAAGGCAGTTCTGAAAGTGCCCTGCCGGCAGAGGATGATGCCTATATTCCTCCGGGACGCTCTTCCTACGATGAGTTGACAGCCCTTGAAAAGATCGGTTACGGCAATATCTACGTAAAATCACTTCTGGACTTCTTCGTTGCCAGGGTACCCGATAATGTTGATTTCACGGAGATTCATGTAAAGGATTTCAGTACGGTATCGGGCATTGCTCATGTGGATACCCGCTCCGAAGCAACAGCCTTTCTGCGGGTGTTTCATGAGAATGCCGACTGGGAGATAGAAAAAAAACCGAAAACCCTGATTCAGAAAAAGGATGGGTTTTATACCGTGCGCTATTCCTTTCAATACCGACCGGCTCCCGTGCTTCTGCGCGAAGAGCCGATCCTGGACCGAGATATATCAACGGCTGCGCATCTCGATCGTATTAAGAAAGATGCCCGTCAGCGGATTGAGCGCAGCGGCCTGAAAACCGACGGTTTGACAGATCCCCGGGTACGGCGCAACGGAAAATACCGGGAGTATCGGTATTCTCTGTCCGGCCGGGCACCTTTTCCCAAGATCGTTCTTTTTGCGGTCTCCCTCTATCGCAGTGAAAATGTTATGTACCCGGGGGATCTGCATCTGGAACATGCCGATGGTGGACTGGTCTTCGATGCAGAACTGATTATACCGGTGGTTGACTGATGATGGAAATACGAATCGGCGGCGGCCGGCTGCGGGGGCGCAAAATCAGGGTGCCCGAACACATTGAAGATTTCAGGCCGACCAAGTCACGCCTCAAGGATGCCCTCTGCAGTTCTCTCATGGCGCAGATCCGTGCTGCCACTGTCCTGGATATCTGCGGCGGCAGCGGGGCGATAGCCTTTGAATTGCTCAGCCGTGGAGCGGCCGCAGCGGATGTTGTGGAAAACAGCCCCAAACGGTCCGATTTTATTCAGCGTACCGGTGAGATCCTTGGTTTCGGTTCACGTCTGCGGGTATTCTGCGCCGATGCGTCCGGGCTTCTGCAGCTCTGCCGCGGTCGTTGCTATGATATCATTTTTTTTGATCCTCCCTATTATCACGATGAGCTTACGGCACTGGTGCCGTCATTGCTTTCTCTCCTTTCTCCGGGAGGCGTTTTGGTATATGAGCGGGCACGTGATGACAGTGCTGCTGATACTCTCGTGCTTCCCGAAAACTGTCATCGCCGGGTTAAATCCTACGGGTACAGTGAAATAATATATTTTTCCCTTCAGTAACCCACGCTCTCTGCTGCAAAGGAGCCTGTATGCCCAAAGCAATCTACCCCGGTACATTTGATCCCATCACAAACGGACATATCGATATTGTCTACCGTGCTGCGCGAATCTTTAATGAGGTGGTCACCATCGTTGCGAACAACCCGTCCAAGAATCAGCTGTTTTCCACCCGGGAGCGGTGCGATCTTGCGAAACAGGCTCTTGCAGAACTTGACAATGTGTCGGTAATCACCTTTGACGGGCTTATTGTTGATATGATGAAGAAAACCGGTGCCCGAACGATTATTCGCGGTCTGCGGGCGCTGTCCGATTTTGAATATGAGTTTCAGATGGCCTACACGAATCGAAAACTTGACAGCAATGCGGATACGGTTTTTCTTATGCCCAGTGCGGAATACACCTATCTCAGTTCGTCCCTGGTAAAGCAGATCGCGCATTTCGGCGGGGATTTCCATAAATTCGTTCCCCCCAATGTGGCCTGTGCAATTCGTCGAAAAATGGAGGAGCGACCATCATGATCGGAACCCTCAGAACCGCTTCAGTTGTTTCTGTTATAACCGTCATAACCGTTGCCGTTTTTTTTCTGGAACTGTTCCCGGGACTCGGTTCCACGGTCTTTCGCTACGGTGCGTTAACTCCACAGGCGGTCCTTGACGGCCAGGTGTGGCGTCTGATAACCTACGGTTTTCTGCATGATCCATCGGATATCTGGCATATTGCCTTTAACATGCTCGGCCTGTGGATCTTCGGCCATGAGCTGGAGTTCATGCTGGGGAAAAACCGCTTTCTTATCCTGTATCTCTTTGGTATTCTCTTTTCCGGGCTGTTCAGTTTTTTTAATCTCCTGTACGGAGCCGGTTACGTTCCCATTATCGGTGCATCCGGATCGATCTATGCCCTTCTGTTTCTGTATGCGGCGTATTTTCCTGACCGACAGCTGCTGCTCTTCTTCTTTGTACCCATCTCCGTGCGCACGGCGGTTATCTTTTTTGCACTTATCTCGTTGTTCGGGATGCTGCAGAATGCCGGCGGTATTGCTCATGCAGTTCATTTGGGTGGATTTGCCGCCGGCTGGATTTTTCTGCGGCGGGGACGGGGGATGAGTGACTGGATTCTTTCCCGCATTGATGGGGTGACCGGATTGTTCCGGCGGGGGCATGGCGCAACATTTCATTCCTTTGCCCGGCACGCGTCACGTCAAAAGATGAATGACGAAACAGATCGGATCGATGAAATTCTGCGGAAGATCTCCCGGCAGGGAATTTCCTCTCTCACGGAGAATGAGTGGAAAATTCTTAAACGGCACTCCGACGAGCAGTAAAGATGCTGCTTTTATGGGGCTTTCTCTTTGGTCTTTCCTTCCTGCTATCTTTTCTGTTTGCCGGTTTTGAAACAGGTTTTATCAGTTGGAATTCCCTGAAGATTGAACATCGGGCCGATCGCGGTGATCCTGTCGCCCGTATCGCCCGGAGTATGGAGCGGCGGGCGGAACAGGTTATTACCACGGTTCTTTTGGGTAATAATATCGCCCTTGTGGCCATGTCGACCAGTGCAGAGATTCTTCTGGCTGCATCCCCCTTTCATGTCCCCGATGCCCTTATGAACCTTGGCCTCACCGCTGTGGTGCTGGTTTTCTGTGAACTTCTGCCCAAGTCACTCTTTCGCATTTACTCCTTTCGAATGAGTTATCTTTTTGTTCCCCTCGTTTTTCCTTTTTTTCTCTTTTTCTATCCTCTTTCACTGCTGTTTAAGGTTTTTTCACGCGGGTCCGGAGAAGCCGTTAAAAATCGGGAACTTGTAGCTATTGCGAGAGAGGGGGAACGGGATCGCGGCCTGATGCCATTTACGCGCAATATTGTTTCCTCTGTTGTTAAAAAACGCCGTCGCTCTCTGCGTGAGGTTGCAGCATCCCTAAAACCCTGTGCAGTGCTGGATAAAACCATGGAGGGACGTTCTCCGGCAGCGTCTGCTGTTCGTGCGTCCCTTCAGGCGGGACAGGTGCTTACCATGGAGGATTCCGTGGAATCCGTTTTATGCGAAGAGCGACTGATTTCTTCAGAGTTTATCGTAATTCAAGATGGAGCCCGGTATTTTGCCTATAAAAATGAGGATTGGTTCAGAAAACTGTTCTATGAAGAGTAATATTGTGTTATACTGTATACTGGAATTATTTTAAGATGGTTTTTTAACAGGGTAGACACGATTAGTAGAGAACGCAGTAAAAGAAACCTGATACTTCGGGAAATTGCAGGAAGCAGAGTATCCATAACCCTGTTGGCGTGTGCTCTTACACTTCTGGCTGTTCATATGGTACACTCTTTCTCGGTTTTTTTTCACACCCGCTCAGCGTATCAGCAGTATTACCGTGATCTTGAAGGACTCCGGGATTCCCTTTCCGTTCTTGAGAAGGACTTTGCCCAAAGTGACATAGATCTTGATAAAATGCGTGAACTCGAACGGTTTTACCGGGTGAAATACGGTCTCGGTGATATTGATTCTGAGAAACGTCGCTTTGGAACCGGTGGTAAGCCTTCGGTGCAGGATATGGCGCAGCGCCGTCTGACCAGCAAAGATGTGACCGCCGGTATGGAAATGGTCCGGACCGGAGAGGTCTTTCTTAAACGGATCAGTTACACAGACAGTATGCTGACACGTCTCTCCGCTTTTGTCGGTAAAGAGGTTGATTATTTTAATGAGGTTCCCTCAATCTGGCCCGTTAAGCGGGCACGAATTGCCTCGGGGTATGGCTACAGGGTGCATCCGGTTTACAAGCGCCGAATATTTCATGACGGCATCGATATTGTCGGTGATATCGGTGATCCAATCGTTGCCCCCGCCGATGGAATCTGCCGTTTCACGGGACACATCAAGGGATACGGAAATACTGTGGAGCTGCAGCATAAAAACAGCGGGTACTATACCCGGTATGCGCACATGTCCGCCTTTGCCGTGGAGAAAGGGGATATGGTTAAGCGGGGAGAGGTGATTGGGTATGTCGGTAATACCGGCGTGAGTACGGGGCCGCATCTGCATTATGAGATACGAAAGAAAAACCGTTGGAGTAAAACGATCAATCCCCGGGAGTTTTTACCCGAAGAGGAGCTGGTGTACGACTGATGAGTTCTTATTCAGAGATTATTTCCCTTGAGACAGTCCATTCCAATCACTGGATTAATATTACCGGTCAGGTTAATCAGATTGTCCGGTCAAGCGGAATTACCGAAGGGGTTGTTCACGTCAGTTCCGCTCATACCACGGCAGGAGTTACGGTGAACGAAAGTGCTGACCCCGATGTGGAATACGATTTTTTTGAAAAACTGGCCCGCCTTTTCCCCCGTCAGGAGGACTTTTATCGCCACGGTGAAGGTAACTCTGACAGTCATCTCAAAACCTCTGTCATCGGCATTACGGCAACAATACCGCTCAGAAGTGGGCGTCTGGATCTGGGAACCTGGCAGGCAGTGTATTTCTGCGAGTTCGATGGTCCCCGCTCCGGCAGGCGCTGCCGTGTTACTGTTACGGGCTGATGCAGCTTCGTATTGATCTGCATATTCACTCATGCCTCTCTCCCTGCGGCTCTCTTGACATGGGCCCGCGGGATATCGTTGATCGGGCACAGGCCTGCGGGCTTACCCATATTGCTCTGACAGATCATAACAGTACCCGGAATTGCCCCGCCGTTGCCAGTCTGTGCGAAGCTGCAGGAATCACATTTCTGTACGGTATCGAAGTAACTACTGCGGAGGAGCTGCATCTATTGTGTTATCTACCCGATGCAGGAGCGGCACATCGCTTCGGAGTGCTTGTCGAGAAGAGCCTGATTCCGGTGCCCCTGAATGAAGAAAAAATGGGCTGTGAAGCGGTCGTTTCTGCAGAAGGTGAGGTTACGGATCTCCTCGATTTTTATCTCAGTACGGCCTCATCCCGATCCATGGAGAACCTCTGTCATCTTGTGCATCAATTCGGCGGGTGGGCTGTGCCGGCTCATGTTTTTAAACCGGTGTTTTCCATTACCAGTCAACTGGGATTCATTGATGCAAACAGTCCCTTCGATGCCCTTGAGATAAGCCGGGGCGGGCTTCAGCGCGGTGTTGATAGACGGTCTGCTTTCCCCGTGATTACTTCTTCGGACAGTCATTACCCCGACGATATGGGACGCTGTTGTATGAGTATCAAAACAGGGCGCCGCCCCGACAATGCGGCAAAACTTTTCGCCCTTTTATCGCGAGGGGAACATACCCTGGTATTCTGAAGGGCTCATGGCCGGCAGTTTTCCAGGTATAATGCCGGATCAGGATGTTTCCTCCGGCGAATTGGCTTCCTCTCTGAAAGAGCGCTGGACTGCATGGGAGAGCTCTTCTTCAATGCTGGTATCGGAATTGGGAATAAAGCTTTGAATACCTGTTTTGAACTGAAGGCGATAGGGCAGTTTTGAATGACTGTTGTACATTTGGATATTATTCTGTATTCGTTTTGTCAGACTATGGGCCAAATCGGGTTCCGTTAAACGAATGGCTGCAGCGAATTTATCCCCGTCAATCCGTCCGATGATATCGTTGTTCCTGAACGTGCGTGTCAGAAGAGAGGCCGCCGCTTCAATCAGACGGTCTCCTTCGTCATGGCCGAAACGCTGATTGATTTGGGTGATATCCTTTATGTCAAAGAAAAATATCCCCAGTTTCTGTCCTTTGGAGATTGACTGACTGATTAGTTGTTGGGCAAGAAGCATAAAGCCGTTGCGGTTGGATACATCGGTCAGTTCATCCTGCATGGAAAGCGCACTGAATCGCTCCTTCATGTAACAGTTATGCAAAGCGGTGCTGATGTGGGAACGCAGATCCTCGTAAATATTGTTGTCCATATTGTTGATAACATCGGTGATAATATAGCCGAAGTATTCTCCGTAGAAATACAGGGGCAGAAAAAATATCTGCTTGGGGGAGTTATGGTAATGTGAGGGGAGAATTTCCGCACTGTTTATGATAAGTCCTTCCGGGGAGACCGGTGCTTTCTTTCCCTGTGTGAGCTGTCGTTTAACATAGGAATATTCCGGAAGTTCCCAGTTGAGATAGGGGATTGAAGCATAGTTGTAAAACAGTACAATCGTGGCGTTACGGGCGCCGAGAGTGGTGAGGGCATTGATACAGTAGTCCAGAAGATCGTCCACGCTGTGCTGGGCGATGATGTTCTGATACATTTCGCGCAGTTCTTCCCGGTTGTTTTTGCGCAGGTAAGAGCGGTATCGTTCAGCGGAAAACTTTGCCTCATCAATGATGATTCGTGATTCAATCTGAAGTTTATTAATTGTGTAGATTCTGTCATGATTGTTCTTGAGAGCAAAGGTCGGCAGAATAAAGGATATAAGATGCTCCCAGATATCAAGGGTGCTGTTGAATATCAGATTGTATTCAATTATTCTGCTGAACATGCTGCAGTAGGCCTGCTCTTTTTCAGGCCCTCCCGTAACAGCTTCCAGAAAGCCGTGATAGGTCTTGCGGACAGCCTTTTCAAGGAATTCCCGGTATGATGCGATCATTTCTGATCGGTTAAATTTCATCTTTCGCAGGGATTCCTTTATGACCGGTTCAAGGGTATGCACCAGGCCGGAACTGTCTTCGTCGTCTCCGACGGAGGTGAGGCCTTCCAGCTTTTTACGGAATTGGACAACCTTTGAGTTGAGGCAGCCGCATGAATTGCGCGGTATGGATTGTGTGCTTTTTACAATAACATCACGGGGGTTTTCCTCCACAGCTGCATTCAAAGCGGCCCGGCCGATCTCGTAAAAGGGCTGTCGTACGGTGGTGAGAGAAGGGGAAAACATTTTGGCTTCGGGTATGTCGTCAAAGCCGGTTACGGCTATATCGTTGGGCGGATATATGTTATGCGCATTAAATGCTTTTATTGCGCCGATAGCGGTCATGTCATCAGAACAGACCAGGGCATCAAGTTCAATGTTCTTTTCTATGATCTGCTCCACTGCCCTTCGGCCCGATTTTTCAGAGTAGGAGCCTTCAAATATGAGTTTGCTGTCATATTCCAGATGGTTCTTTTTAAGACCCGAGATATATGCATCAAAGCGCTCAAGGGCTTCATCATTTGTGCCGGGGCCTTTGACAAAGCCGATGCGTTCCTTTGTATGCTCTTGCACAAGATGGGTTATCTGGTCGATAATGCCCTGTTTATTATCGATAACTACAGAGGATGCTGCATTTCTGAGCAGGCCGGCAATGCTGATTACGGGAGGGATGAGTTTGTCCACGTATTTTTCCACGACCGTCCAGTTGGTATATTCCGACATAGCGCCGGAAAAAAGTATGACCGAGGAAAAACTGCTGGAGTTAATGAAGTCCGCAATGAACGGGTAGTGGGAAATGATATTACTCCCGGACAGGGCGGGGAACGTGACCAGATTGACTCCTGCTTTTCTGGCTTCTTCGTATATTCCCGACCATATCAGTGACTGGCACTGTTCCTCGGACTGGCTGATTATCACGGCAATGTTTTTCATAGTGTCCCCGGGCAGCTCCTACATAATAAGCTGTTTCAGTTTTTCGTGGATGTCACATTTCTCGCCAACGCCGTTAATGTCTACAACAAGGCCTTCGTGGCGGCGAAAATATTCCAGGCAGGGTTTGCTCTGGTTTTCGTAGGTTTCCAGACGTTTTTTGATTATGTCAATATCCGCATCATCAAAGCGGCCGTCGTATTTCGCCCTGCGGCGCAGACGCATGATAAGTTCATCCTCCGGAGCAAAGAGATCGATGACGATGTCAATCTGACGGTTACTTTCCTGCAGGATATTCTCCAGAGCTTTTGCCTGGGTAATACTGCGGGGGAAACCGTCCAGAATAAACCCCTGTCGTGCATCGAACTGAGAGAGACGGTTCTCCACGATGGAGATGGTGAGTTCGTCCGGCACAAGTTCACCGGCGTGAATGTAATCCAGAGCTTTTTTGCCAAGTTTTGTCTTGCCCTTGATATTTGCGCGAAAAATATCCCCCGTTGAGATATGGGGGTAGCCCGTGTATGCCTCAAGTCGTTTTGCCTGAGTCCCCTTGCCCACACCGGGAGGGCCGAAAAGGACGATGTATTTGAGTGTTGTCACAGTAGTTCTCCTTGATTTATTCACCTGTATAGAAAGTATACGCAATTGGTGCTGAAATGCAATGAAAAAGCGTCTCTTGGAATAAATCTGATTATTCGTTGACCTTTCCCGGGCAGATAGTATTTTTCTTTTTTTGGAAAGAGGCTGGCATGGACCTGAGTGTTGTCATTGTCGCCGGCGGTATGGGGCGGCGTTTGGGCACGGCTGTTCCCAAGGCCTTTGTCAAACTTGGCGGCATTCCCCTTTTTGCCCATTCAGCCCGCCTTTTTGCCCGGGTTGATGAGGTTCGTGAGATTATTATAAGTGTTCCCGCCGGATATGAACGGGAGACGCGGGATCTGTACAAACAGTATGTGGGCAGTGGTCCCCCGGTGCAGGTGATTGCCGGCGGAGCTCAACGATGGATTTCTGTGCAGCGGGGCGTCGAAGCGGCGCAGAAGGAGCTTGTCCTGATTCACGATGCCGCCCGCCCCTTTGTGACCGGCGAGGTTGTCAAAATTCTTCTTGATGAGCTGGATGATGCGGCCGGCATTATTACCGCTACTCCCGTCACCGATACGATCCGCACCTTTTCGGAAAACTATTGCGCTGCCACAGTGGACCGTTCGACCCTGATCGCCGTGGGAACTCCCCAGGTATTTCGCCGCAGCAAGCTTGCTCAGTGCTACGCCCGAGCGGCAGAGCTCACGGATATGCCCACGGATGAGGCCATGCTTCTTGAGGCCTTCGGCATTCCCGTAAAACACGCTCCGGGACAGCGTATCAATTTCAAAGTGACCGATCCGGATGATTTCCGTATGGCCGAAGCAATCTGTGCACAGCGGAGGCGGAATGAAGATTGAGGAGAACGTCCTCCTTGGGCCGCATACATCGTACCGGGTCGGCGGTCCCGCCCGATACTGGGCTGCGCCCCGCTGTGCCCGGGACGCCGGGGAGGTTCTGGCCTTCACCCGTGAGAGGAATCTGCCCCTCTTCATTCTCGGGCGGGGTTCCAATGTGCTCATCTCAGATACGGGCTTTCCGGGAATGGTCCTTTCCACGGAAAACATGACTCAGGTCTCGTGCACAGAGGGAGTGATATCCGTTGGGGCCGGTCTGCTTTTGAATGATCTGGTAAAAAATGCTGTCTCTGCGGGCCTGGCGGGGCTTGAAAATCTGAGCGGGATTCCCGGCTCTGTGGGTGGTGGAATTGTTATGAATGCCGGTGCTTTTGGTGCCGCCATCAGCGATACTCTCTCCCGCGTGGAATGGCTTGATCTAAAAACAGGCCGCATTGAGCACAGTTGTGTCGATGAACTTCGATTTTCCTACAGAAGCAGTACATTTAAAAAGATTTCCGCTCTTGTGACGGCAGCTGATTTTAACCCGGTGCCGGGGAATCAGGCGGATCTGCGTGCAACGATGCAGGATATTGCCGGACGCCGCCGAAAAAAACAGCCCCTGCAGTACCCCAGTTGCGGCAGTGTATTTAAACGCCCGCCGGGCAGTTATGCCGGCATGCTTATTGAGCAGGCCGGTCTGAAGGGAGTGGGGTTTGGCGGCGCAGAGGTTTCGCAGAAACACGCCAATTTCATTATCAATAAGAGTCGCCGCGCCCGGGCGGAGGATATTCGCCGGGTGATATCCCTCTGCAGACGCGAAGTATATACCCGGTCGGGGATACTTCTGTCCCCGGAAGTTATTTTTATTGGTACCTTTTCTTATCCCCTATGGAGTCCCCCTGATGAGTAAACTAACAGCTTTTGCCCTCGGTCCGCTTTCCACCAACTGCTACCTTCTGCAGGATCACGGTTCTACCGTTATCATTGACCCATCTCACGGCCCGGATGCACTTTTGTCGTACCTGAAAAAGGAGTCCCTTGTCCCCGATGCTGTTATTCTTACGCATGGTCATTTTGATCATTTTCTCGGTGTGCAGGATATTCTCATCACCTATGCGGGGACGCCCGTGTATCTACATCCTGCCGATGAAGAAATAATTCGGGATCCCGAAAAAAGCGGTGCCGGAATGATCGACGATGTCGAACGCTTTGATGTTCCCCTGGAGCCTCTTCAGGAAGGCATGTGTGCGGTCGGCGGTCTGGATTTTCGCGTGTTTCATGTGCCCGGTCATACTCCCGGAGGAACAGCTCTCTATCGGCAGGGTATTCTTTTTTCAGGGGATACGCTCTTTGCCGGAGCTGTCGGGCGCAGTGATTTCCGCGGCTACGGTGACGGTGCCCTGCTGATTCGCATGATTCGGGAGAAATTACTGCCTCTTCCGGATGATACGCAGGTGTTTCCCGGTCACGGTCCGGCCACGACAATCGGAGCTGAACGTCATGGTAACCCTTTCCTCACATAAAATATATTGTTCTGATATATATTGAATTGTAATTCAATTACCGAAATGCCGGAGGGTGTATCAGAACAGTTATTTTCCTTGATGATTCGGGGCTGAATCTCATGCTGTACAGGAAAATGAATCGCTATCTCGGGCTGACCGCCTGGCGTTGTTTCTACTGTGACAGCCCCGCCGATGCCCTTTCAACCGCGGAAACCTACCGGATTGATCTTGCTGTGAGTGATCTTGAGATGCCCTATGTTGACGGCGTGCATTTTCTGGATCTTCTGGCCCATCATTCACCGGAAACAATCCGCGTTATCTTTTCGGCGGCACGGACGGATCCCCAAGAGCTGCGCACGGTTTTTATGACACATCAATACTATTATAAACCCATTGACATCACCGTTCTTCGTAATCTGTACGAGCGTACGGAATACATCCACCGATTGATTGACAGCGGCCCGGTCCGCCGCAGTGTGAATGCATTAAAAAGCCTGCCCGTTCCCTCTCCGGTGTATTTGCGTCTTATCAATTATGTGAATGAAAGCAATGCCACGGTTAAGACGGTGGCTGCAATTATTGCAAGTGATCCTGCGGCGACGGTTAATCTGCTTAAACTGGTGAATACTCCCTTCTTCGGGTTTTCAGAAAAAATCAGCACCCCTCTTCAGGCTGTTGCCCTTCTGGGTATAGACATGATTCGGTCCCTTTTAATCATCGATTACGTGAAGCAAATGCATCCTGCTGCATCACCCCTGGATTATGATCGCCTCACGGACAGGGCGGCCCTGGGGCGCAGAATTGCCCGTTGCATCGGACAGCGTCGCGGCCTTTCCATAGAGGAGCTGCGGTTGGTAAGTCTGACGGCGTTGGTCATGGATATCGGTGAGTACATACTGAACTACAATTTTCCCGGAAAGCTTTTTTCCTGGATAGAGCAGGAGGGGGCTTTTTATCTGGATACCCGCGAAGAGAAAGTTTTGTCCCTCTGTCATGCTGTAACCGGCGCCTATCTCCTTGCACTCTGGGGGGTTCAGGATGAAATTGTTCATCTTGTCCGTAACCATCATCGCGTGGACTGTTCCCGGTGCAGCCGCCGTGAGGAGATCATATTTCTGACCGAGGCAGTTTTGCAATATCATGAAACGGGACGGCTTTCCCCTCATTTCGATAAAAATCTTGAAGAAGAAATAAAAGAACTGTATTATTCACTTATGGAATCTCTTAACGAATAGAATGAGTTATGGAAACCGCTGAGATCACTGTCCATCTCAATACCTTTGCACAAAAAATGATTGATAACTTCCGCGAGCTTCTCGGAGTTGAGTTCCATCGGCGTGACGGACTTCCTGCAGAGGGCAGTACTCTTTTTGAAGGATTTAATGTCTATATCAGTTTTACCGGCACGGCCCAGGGCTCATACATACTGAATATTACCCGGGACGGTGCCTTCTCCATCGTGGCAGATGTACTTGACGAGGCTGACCTGACCGTGTCCGATGTCGTAACTTCCGGCGTAATCGATGAAATCCTCAACACCTCTGTGGGGCAGGCGATTGAGGATCTTAAGAAGAGCTACGGTTTTCTGACGTTTAATCCACCGGTTATCAATTACGGGCTGACCCGGGTGGCGGTCTTTGACTATGCTACAACGGTTCTTACGGGTGAATACGGTGATGTTATCTGCCATTTCTCCATCAGTCCGGTCAGTCTGGATATTACTGAAAAACTCATTAATACCATGAATAAACTTCGGGATACGGAAAAACTGGCCAATATCGATTCCTTAACGGGGCTGAAAAACCGTCTTTTCTTTGATGATTACGTAAAACATTTCAATATGCACAGAGCCCTCCCGTTTGCCATTGCCATGATTGATTTGGATGATTTTAAGTCAATCAACGATGGCTACGGGCACCGCGCCGGGGATGAGGCCCTCAAGCATCTTGCCCGGATTCTGGAGGATTCCACCCGGGACAGTGATCTGCCCATCCGTTACGGCGGGGATGAGTTCTTTCTGATTATGGAAAATACTCCCGAAGAAGGTGCTGCCATTGTTCTTCAGCGGGTGTGCCGCAAACTTGCGGCTGTTCCGGTCTGTGCCGGGGTGAATGAATTTCATATTTCCGTAAGTGTCGGCATTGCCACCCTTCGTTCAACGGATCGCGCATTTTCTGCGCTTTTTGAACGCTCAGACGGTCAACTCTATCGTGCGAAGGAGCAGGGTAAGGCCTGTGTGTGCGTAAACGGCCGGGTGTTATAACTTATTCGTTCTTTTCTGTTTGTCCTGAGATGGCATCGCCGGCCTGGATCACAGCGGTGAGTATTTTCTCCTGAAGCTGCCAGTGTGCGTAGCTGCCCTTGCGCGGATTGTTTAAAAGCAGGCTGAATATCAGATCCTCGCCACTGCGGAGCTGAATCCACCCGGCAATGTTGTTGACACCGCTGTCGGAGAGGGTTCCCGTTTTTGCACGGACCCGTCCGCGCAGGGCGGGGCTTTTCATTCGCCGGGACAGGGTC
Organism: Fibrobacterota bacterium; assembly: GCA_051745065.1. Taxonomy (GTDB): domain Bacteria; phylum Fibrobacterota; class Chitinivibrionia; order Chitinivibrionales; family Chitinivibrionaceae; genus Chitinivibrio. Next base: position 3,882 of record JBNJDQ010000017.1, on the reverse strand, counting down.
CCGTCTATGCCGGCAACGGGAAGAGCTGCAAGAAATTCATACTTCCATTCTGCCTGTTGTGCGGCGTAGGCAAGGAGTGCCGTGATCTGGTGGGATGAGATTCGGTTTTTTATGCCCATGCCGGAACCGTTTATGATCACCGGAACACCGAGGGCGGCCGTGTCAAAGCGGCTGGCAAACCAGGTTTGCATCTCTTTTTGACCGCTTTTCCAGCTGCCGTCACCGCTGTTTTCCAGGGCAATGGTTCGGAATATGGTTTCTGCAATGTAGTTGTTTGAATACTTGAACATGTTGCGAATATGCCGGGGCATGGGCTGAGAGGGAAATGAAACGAGGGGATCTTTCTGTATCTCCAAATGTTTGCCCGAGGTTGTAACCACATCCACGGAGATGCCCTTTTCGCGGCATAGGTCGATAAAGGCTTCGGCGAAGGCCGTGTCTGCTGACCAGATGCGGCGATAAAAAGTTCGTCCCGTGCTGGAGCTGCTGATGTCGCCGGACACGTAAAGATAGGTGGTATCATGCTCCCGGTAGGTGCTTACATCCAGGCGCCGGTCCGGTTTTTTACGGGTCATCACCGTGCCGACCCGGACCAGGTCAGAGCGGAGAGGGAGGGTGCTGATGTAGGCCGGGGAGCCCGATCTGCCCGGAGCAATATGCACGGCAAGGGCGTTGAAGTTGGCCGCAAGGGGGGATGACGGTGCCATGTATGCCCGGGAGCTGGAGCTGGTGCCAAAGCCCGGTGCAACGATGTTGGGGGAACGGAAATAGGTATTATCAATACGAAGGGTATCCGTAATTTTCGTGACGCCCTGTTGTTTCAGATGCGTTACAAAAAGCCAGAGACGCTGGGCCGTCAGGGACGGATCACCGGTGCCGCGTATGACGGTCGTTCCGGAAAGAACCCCCGCAGAGCGGTCGAAGTGGTCTGCTGTTATTTCACTGCGGAAGGTGAATTGCGTGCCGAGCATATCCAGGGCGGCTGCGCCGGTAAAGAGTTTTTGTACGGAGGCGGGAATCAGCATTCGCGCACCACCGATATCCGCAAGAGTGTCGCCGCAGCTCTCCCTGATTACGGTGAACGAAACCTGTCGGGGAAGAAATCCCTCGTCCCGGATTATGTCGCGGATTATGTCGTTCAGGGATGTACTTCGGGCGGAAAAAAATGTACAGAGTATCAGCAGGATAACCGGTTTCTGCATGTTAGTTTTTCTCCGGAATTGCAATCTGTCTGATAAATTCCTCCGCCGTATCGACATCAAGATAAACCGATGCAAAACGAATGTACGCGATCTGGTCGACGGACTGCAGTTCCTGCAGAACCATTTTCCCGATGCGCAGTGAATCGATCTCACCGGTACCTTCTGTACGAATGCGGTACTCCACACGGTCGGCAATCTCATCGATCGTATGGATGCTGACGGGGCGCTTTTTGCACGCAACTTTTACTCCGGTGATGAGTTTTTCCCGGTTGTAGTTCTCGCGCCGTTTATCACGTTTTATTACAACGGTCTGCGATTCTTCGATGTATTCATATGTGGTAAACCGTTTTTCGCACTGGGTGCATTCCCGACGGCGGCGTATGGCGGATCCGTTCTGTGAGATACGGGAGTCAACGACCCGGTCCTGTGTGTTTGCGCAGTATGGACATTTCATGAGAGCTGCTGTTCCTTTATATAAAATATTGCATATCCCTTACAGTATAATATAATTACAAAATATCAACCGGAGGCGTATGAATATGGATTTTAACAGCAATCGTGAGAAGCTTCTCAATACCCTGAAATCAAAACAGCGGTCGAAGCGTCGGGCCCAGGAGAATGCCAGGGTGCGGGCGCGTCTGAAAGAGCGGGCTCTTGAGCCGGAAGGCCGCAGGGCCAGGCACCGCAAAAAGGATGTTCTTGTGTACGGGCATCCCGGTCTTTTCCTGGGGACCGTTAAATCGGTTCTGGAGGAGTATGGCAATGTGAAGCTCTTCAATAATATAACCAAGGCTTCAGAATATGTCCTGTCTCAGCATATCCCCCTTGTGGTGATGGATATGGATCCTCCCAGTGACTGGCGTATGTGCCATGATCTCTTTACAACAGGAAAAACCATGTACCCGGATATTGAATATATTATTTTTCAGAAGAATAAAGTTTTTGAAGAGCCTGTGCAGATCCTTGAGAATCAGGGAGCCAGGGTTTTAACCAAGCCCCTGAACAGTGCACAGTTCGGTAATATTGTAAACGCTATTCTGTATAAATGAGGTCCTATGGATCGTGATCGAATCTGTCGGGAGCTTTCGCAGCTTCTGAATGTTGACTGTATTGATGACTACGCTTTCAACGGCCTCCAGGTTGAAGGGGTATCGGAGGTTTCCACCATTGCCTTTGCCGTGGATTCCGGCTGTGAAGTATTTGAAAGAGCTGTTGAGATCGGTGCTGATATGCTGATTGTGCACCACGGTCTGTTCTGGAAAAAAGCAGATCCTTCATTTCGGGGGGTAATGAAACGGCGTATCGAGATTCTGCAGAAGGCCGGAATTTCTCTGTATGCGGTCCACCTGCCCCTGGATATCCATGACCGGGTCGGTAATAATACGGCCCTCCTGTCAGAGCTTGCCGTGACGTCCTCCGAGGGGTTTTCCCGTCATGGTGCCGAATGGATCGGGCGTATCGGAACCCTTTCGGTGCCCCGCACGGCCGAAGAAATTCGTCAGGAGGTTGATTCTTTCCTTGGCACAGAGAGTTCCGTCATACTTCCGGAAAACACCGTACACCGGGTGGCAGTCTTTACCGGTGCCGGCGGGCGCGGCGAATTGAGCGAAGCTCTTTCATGCGGGGCCGACCTCCTTATTACAGGAGAAGAAGTTGACTTTTACCACGATGCGCGCGATGCACAGTGCAGTGTAATATTTGCCGGACATCACGGAACAGAGCAGGCCGGTATCTGGGCACTGCAGCAGTATGTGCAGGAAAAATACACCGATCTTGCGACTCATTTTATAGATATAAAAACTTTTTTATAAAAAAACGTGTTTGTGTGACCAATGTCACAGTTTCTTCTGTGCTGAGGATATATCTTATGTACAAGAGGATATCTCCTTGAGCATAGATAACAGGTTTGAAACACAGGGACGGATTACACAATCCGTCCCTGCGTTACGTACTACCCAGCGGGCGCGTACGTGTGTGTCAGGAACCGTTTCCGCTTTCAGCGGGCGGCCAAAACCTCCTTCCCCTTCACTTCCTGCGGCAGCCGCTTCTCGGGTCGCGGGCGCCCCTGCAAAGCTGGCGCCGCAGTGTGCTCAGGCTCAGGGTATTTTTGGCGCGCTCCCATCGTGTCGACGGCAGGTTCTCTGCTTCGCTCCCGCTCTGGAGGCGAAACGTGCAATGGGAAACAGAAGCCGCTCCGGAACGTCCGGAGAATTTTCATGCACGAAAACGGAGGAAAGGGGGAAGAAAGAATCGTACCGGAAAATGTCGTGGTTTCAAGGGTCCAGGGTTTCGCGGCAGCATTACGGAGGGTATGATGGAACGTCCAAAAATAAGCGGACCATCAGGCCCGCTTACTGCACATTCACTCAAACACTAAAAGGAGTCACCCATGGAGGATACCTGTAATATAGTCCAATATTGTATCCCACGCCATATTTTTTTGCACGGGATTAAAATCTTTCACGAACGGTTACAGGCGATCCAGAGCGGCGCATAATTTCTTTTCTATCTCTGCGGCAATTTCCGTAAGGTCGGGGTTTTCCACAGCTGCCATGGAGGCCGTGGGCAGTACTGCGGCAGCGGTGATCTGTCCGGTTTCATCTTCACGTATTACCACATTACACGGGAGCATTGTGCCGATGTATGGTTCCGTCTGCAGAGCTTTGTACGCATTCGGCGG
>JBNJDQ010000016.1:0-29709 GCA_051745065.1 Fibrobacterota bacterium | reverse complement strand
CTTCCCGATGTACTGCGTTTTCGTGCATGGTCATTTTTGGGGCGTTCCGGTTCGCCCCCCTCACCGTCCGGCCATTCCGGGGCGTCCCTTCCCTGCCCCGCAGACTGGAGCTTACTCCCGTGTCGAGGAAATGCCTGTGGTACGGTACGGCTTCGCTGAACGTCTATGGTCCCCTTTTGTCCCTACAGCGCGGCCAGAGCCCTTGGCCAGCCCACAGAGCGGGAGCGAAGCAAAGAACCTGCCCCCGGCACAATGGGAGCGCGCCAAAAATACCCTGAGCCTGAACACACTGCGGCGTGAGTGATGAGCGGCGCCTGCGACGGGAAGAGCCACTGCCGCAGGAAGTGAAGGGGAAGGAGGTTTTGGCCGCCCCCTGAAAGGGGAACAATGACCGTAGCATTCGCAGACGCAGGCACTCGCTGAGTACAACCGTACGCCTGTCCGAGCATTAAAAAGGTGCAGACAGAAGCTGTGCAGAAAAAACGGAAAGTTCAAACACCGCTCTCATTTCCACGGCAGATTACAGAGGGCGTCACAGAACTGCCGATGCCCGCCTGAAGAGCGAGTCCATCACTCCTCCAGAATTTTGCGGGCATGCTCCCGGGACAGATCCGACTCATCCCCCAGCATTCGGGCAATTTCATCCACCCGTTCCGCAGAGGAAAGCTCGCGGATTTGCGTGATAACGCGACCCTCTTTTTCTGTTTTATACACGGCGTAATGGTTGTCCGCGCGGGAGGCAATCTGCTGAAGATGGGAGATCACAAAGAGCTGGTGATGCTGCGAAAGCGAGACAATCTCCTCGGCAATTGCCGCGGCCAGGGTTCCGCCAACCCCCGTATCAATTTCATCGAAAACAAGAATGGGAACGGGATCGTTTTCTGCAAGAATCACCTTAATGGCAAGCATAATGCGCGATATTTCGCCGCCCGATGCCGTTTCGGAAAGGCGCATGAAGGGCTCTCCCCGATTGGTGCGTACCATAAAAACCGGATCCGACAGCCCCCATTCGCCGGGTTCATCACGGGCAATAAAATCGGTGAGGAAAGCACCACCCCGAAAACCAAGGAACGCCATTTTGCCGGTAATCTGCCGATCCAGAAACTCCGCTGCTTCACGGCGGACTGCATCCAGATGCGCCCCGGCCTCATCAAGAATGGAACGAGCTTCCTGCAGATCCTTTTCAAGACGGGATCCGTCGTAATCGGCACTGTCAATATTATCCAGATCCCGGCGCAGTTCATCACGCTTTTGCAGCAGCCCTTCAAAGGTGCAGTCGTATTTTTTCATGAGCCGCTGAATCCGCGAAATACGGCTGTTCAGCTCATCCATGCGCGCCGGACTGTACTCCTCGGCCGTATCATCGACGTACGCATTGATTGTGGCTTCCAGATCATTAAACACCGCCGATGCCTCACTGACCGAGGCAGCCCATTCACGAAAGGAGGAATCGTATTTTATCAGCTCACCAAGCAGCTTCTGCAGAGTACCAATGCCTTCCTGCAGAGATCCGGCCGTAGAGTCTCCGCTGATAATCCGGGCAATTGCCCCGGCTGCCTCGCTGCGTTCTGTGGATGAAGAGACCAAACGATATTCATCCTGCAGGGAATCAAGTTCCTGTTCTTTCAGCTCCAGATCATCGATCTCGGAAAACTGAAACTCCAGATAATCCCGTTTTTCCCGCAACAGCTGTATTCGGCGGGCATGTTCCGAAAGTGCCCGACGGGCCGCACTGTAGGCCTGCCAGGCATGACGGTATTTGCTGAGGGGCGGACGCACCTGACGAAACTGATCCAGAATATGCCGGGCGGCCTCATCCGAAAGCAGAGCCTGATGATCATGCTGACCATGCAGATCAAAAAGATGACGCCCCAGATTGCGAAGGACCTGCAGGGAAATTTCTTTTTTGTTGATGACAACGCGATTGCGACCGGAGCGGCGAATGATGCGGGTCACGGTAAATTCGTCCTGATCGGGAATGCCCGCAGTGCGAAAGATCGCCTTCACGGCGGGATTGTCAGATATATGAAAGACTCCCACCACGGATGCTTCTTTTTCGCCGCTGCGAACAGCCGACGTGGACGCCCGCCCCCCCAGGAGGAGATCTATTGCCCCCATGAGTATGGATTTTCCCGCGCCGGTCTCACCGGTAAACACGGAAAAACCACCGCGCAGGTCAATGGTAATGTTCTGGATCAGGGCAAGATTTTTCACCGAAAGCGATACAAGCATCTAATTCCCCTTTTTGTTTGAGTTACTCCACTTCAGTTTATTTTTCAGTGTATAAAAATATGAATGCTGGGAAAACTGCACCAGATTGGCACTCCGTCCATTATAGGAAATACGGATTCGATCCCCAGCCTGCAGATTGAGAGATTCAAGGCCGTCAGCACTGAATATCATTCCGGGATTTTTGGAATTCACCGTCAGGTCAATATGCTTCTCTGCGGAGAGCACAATCGGGCGTTCACTGAGGGAATGGGGACAAATTGGTGTTACGATGTAGGCAGGAAGACCCGGCGCAACAATGGGCCCGCCCGCCGAAAGCGAATACGCCGTGGAACCGCTGGGCGTTGCGATAATCAGTCCGTCCGATTCATAATCGGTAATATACTGACCGTCGTAGGCAAGGGAGACCGAAATCAGGCGCGGTACTGTCCGGTTGATGTAGGTATCGTTTAAAGCATGCATCTGCGCAATCCGGGCACCCTGACGGTATAAATCCACCTCCAGAACCATCCGCTCAATGGTACGGTATTCCTGCGTAAGAATGCGCTCCATGCAGGAACGGAATTCATACTGTTCAATATCGGCAAGAAACCCCAGACTCCCCAGGTTGATTCCCATGAGGGGCGTTTCCGTAAATTTTACAATATGCGCCGCAGTTAAAAACGTCCCGTCACCGCCGACGGAAACAACCACATCGGAACGCTCGAGAAAATCCTGCTCCGAGGAGGCAACACGGGCAGTATGACTGCAGTCAAAGGGAACATCAGGGTGAAACAGGGGCGCCAGCCCCAACCGGGCAGTGCACTGTACAATGCGCCGAAAAACCGCTGCGGCTTCTGCATCATCCTTATAGATAATAAAACCGACCTGTGCAATAGGTTTCATCAGGTCAGTCTCCACGCCTGAATACCGCAATCGCGCAAAGCGTCCAGAGCCGCAGTACAGTCCCCAAGGGACCCAAAGGAAAGCATAAATGTGCCGGCGTCTCCTTCACGCACCTTCAGGAGTTCAATATCCTTGATGTTGATTCCCTGCGTGCTGATTGTCGCCGTTAAATGGGCAAGAAACCCCGGACGGTCCGCGGCAACAACGGCAATATCAAAAAGATCAGACAAAAAACCTTTTCTGTTTTTGGCAAGGGACTGCCGAACGCGGGCGGCGCGGTTGAAGCGCTTTTCCAGATCATCCCCTTCAAGCTCTTTTCGCATGGCCTGCAGAATATCCTCATACCGGCCCAGCACCGACAGCACCTCGGCCCGATTGGTGCGAAAGATATCCCCCCACATGGAATAGGAAGAGGATGCAATTCGTGTCGCTGACCGAAATCCCCCCGCCGCAAGGGAAAGTGTCCCCGGTGTGGTTTCGTTGATTTGTGAGGCCGCTTCCACCATGGCAACCGCGGCGATATGGGGGACATGACTGATTGCCGCAGCAATCCGGTCGTGAACCGCCGGATGAAGGCGCTGAATCCGGCAGCCTGTACGCGCCGTCAGGAATGATGCAAGACGCTGTCCCTGCGGACTCTCCTGTTCCTCGGTCAGAACATACACGGCATTCTCGAAAAGGAGAGGATCTGCATTGGCTGCACCGGATTTTTCCGATCCCGCCATGGGATGGCCGCCGATAAAGCTCACCTGGGGCGGAAGCATCTTTTGGGCCTGCTCGGTAATCACACGTTTGGTGCTGCCTACATCAGTGACAACAAGCCCCGCTGGAAGATCAAAACCGGCAATATCCCCGAGAGTCCGAAGGATTGCCTCAATGGGAGAACAGAGAATCAGCAGATCCGCATCAACAAGAACCGATGACGCCTGGCTGTAGTCGCAGCCTTCATCAATCGCCTGCAAACGGAGAGCTGCAGCGATACTGCGGGGAGATGATATCCCGACAATTTTTCCGGCAAAACCGCTTTGCCTGAATGCCGCCCCCAGGGATCCGCCCAGAAGACCGACACTGTAAATTACAATTTTTGAATATTCCTGCATAGTTACCTCTCCATAAAATAAACTCATACCACACGGGAGAGGAGAATTAAGTCACTGCGCACCTGCGACATCCCAAATCAGGCAGAAACAGCCCGGGGCAACTGATACACACGGGTCTGCAAATATGCTGAGCGTCCGGCAAAAAAAGCAGCGAAACAGTCCCTCACAACCCCGGCATCAGGGGTGTACACCCTGCGCACGACCCGTGATCTGCCTGTCACCGGCCCGAGTCCAAAGATCAAACGTTTTTCTTTCATATAAATGAGCGTTAACACAAACAGGTGTATCGCATGGGGATCCACGGTTACACTGAGAAGGGTTGCATCTTCCCGGTTCAAAGCCGTCACTACGCCTTCTGCTCCGGGGGCTGTGCCGTCGGACCGGACCCATTCCATTGCATCAAAGGCCCGCTCAAAAACTTCGATTTCGGCATTCGGGACTGTGTTTTCCGAAGATTCATCCTGCCCGGCCTGGCGGATCTTAAGTTCAATCAATATGGTACCTCTTCCCTGTTCAGGAGATGTGCATTTCTCAAGTTTCCCCCCGTGCGCTCCGATATAGAAAGTATACAGGGATGTATAATACGGAGGCACAACATGGATAATATCGCCCAGATCGAGGAAATCAGAAAATACCGTCTCTTTCTGTCAAAGTTTCAGAACAGATATGTTGATATTAACACTGCCGCTCTCCTGTGGATCAAACGATACGCCAAGGGATGGCGTGAGATGCACAGAACCAGCCTGTAAACTACTTTTTCTTCCCCGTATTCTTTTTGGGGACCAGCCGTTTCAGCATCATCTTCTGCAGAAAGAACAACCCCTTCTTGATGGGATTGACTGTATATTTGCCCATTACCTCAATACTGGTAAGATTCAGTCTGAGGACAACCTCCTGTACCAGCGGGGCGAGCTTGAAGAACTCCGCAGAGCCCGGCTGCTTACCCGAGGAGAGAAAGGTGTTCAGAGCCTTGATATTCTTTCCGGAAAGGCGCTTCTGATAGAGTTGCTGAATACGCTGCTGTTTTTTAAAAAGCTCCCGGTGCATTCTGTCTTTTTTATTTTCTTCGGCCAAGATACTACTCGCTTTTATTCAAATTAAATCAGTCTAAAATAGTTCATATCCCTCTCAATTGCAAAAGTCATCCACGGTCTCAATCAGTTCGTTAAAACTGGGCTTTGATATGGCCCTGTCCGCACCGACACTTTTGCATTTCTCAATCATCTGGTCATTAATCAGACTGGAAAAGACAATCACGGGGATATGCTCGGCCGTGTAATGATCCCGCACCTTCTTTGTCAGTGTCAGACCATCCATCTGGGGCATTTCAATATCCGTCAGGATTATCGGTGCAAGACCGCTCTTTTTAATTGTCTCAAACTCAGCAGTGAGATACTCGAAAAGATCCCTGCCGTTATCAAAGGATTTAATATTTTCAAAGCCGGACCTGGCAAGCTGGTCATGAACATTGGTACGGATCAGCTTTGAATCTTCCGCAAAAAGGATAAAATGAGAATTGCGTACCGATTCATCGGTGTGTTCGATCGTCCGCTCTTCAATTTCCTCACTGACCATATCCGGAAAGATCCGCGAAATAATCTGCTCAAGATCCAGAATCATAATTTCGGTCTCATCAATAAAAACAGACCCCGTGATATGGGAGTTTATCGCCGTAAACTCACTGACCGGAGTGAAATCATCCCAGGAAACGCGGTATATGCGCTTCACCCCCTGTACCCGAAAGCTGTTGACTACGGAATTAAACTCTGTCACAATAACGATTTCCCGATCATAGTCCTCGGTAATCTCCTTGCCGAGGGCCTTGGCAAGATCTATCAGAGTAATTGTTTCCCTGCGGTCACGCCACATCCCCATCACCGCATCATGACTGTCCGGAATGGGCGTAATACGCTCCTCCTTATACTGCTGAATTGACTTGACCTTTGCAACATTTATTCCAAAAAGCTGACCTGCCACATCAACAACAAGAAACTCAACCTCGTTTGTTCCGCTCTCCAATAAAATCCGGTCCTGCTCTGATTTCAGCATAGTTACCTCAGCAATCTTTTAAATACAACACCTGCAGTCGTAGTATATCATACTGTGCAGAATCGACACTATTTTTTTGCCACTCCCTTCCGATTGTATCGCCCCTGCAGTAATCCGGCACCGGCGGCACCGGCATGGGCAATCAATCGCTGCGGCCGAAACAGGTCTTTCAGGGAGGAGCCTTTCTCTCTGCACAAGGAAGCATCAAGAATCCCGGGGAATAATTCAACCATGAGCACAGCTGTTTCAAGGGTCTCTGTGCCGGAAGGGAACCAGCGCTTCAGGATAGAAAAGAACAACACCTCTGCATGAAAATAAAAAAGCACTCCTGTCAGGAGAATCCAGGACGTCAGGCGCATAGTCTGCCGCAATGACGCAAGGTACTGCTCAGGCTCATGAAAGGGAAAAAAAGAAAGGGCCACCGCCAATAGAATGAACCGGGACCTCCACAGCGCCCGCAGGGTGTTGCGCAGACGCCTCAAACGCATAAGCACCAGAATGAGAACGCCCTGCAAAAAAAACAGAGCCGCCATACTTTCCCAGAAAAAAATACTCAGGCCGAGCATAAAAGTCACACCGACAACTCCCCCGTGTGCATCGGCAAAGGAGGGCTGACTGCTGAGGGAAATCTCCGGCGGATCAACTTTTTCAAGATATGCCATCAGGTGGTACGCTCCGATACCGCTCAGCACACCGAAGAAAACAGCCGCCGGCACCATGACGGGCAACTGCACAGACGGCGAGAACAGCCTCCCCGTAAAAGATTGTATCGTAATCAGCTGGGCAATATTATGAGCAAATGCCCCGGCCACGGAGATCCCCACTGTTCCAAACACCCATGACCGCCCTGCCCATACCAAAAAAGCCATAAGTGAAACGGAAACAACCATCCCCGTTACAGATAAGATAAAAGTAACAAAGGAGAAGCCGAAGAAAAAAGCAATGACCCAGATGCGGAGAAACCCAAAGAGAAGCGCCTCGCGCCAGCCGTACCGATAGAGCCACACCAGGCCAACCATATTTGCAAGACCCGGCTTCAGCCAGGGCATAAGAGGAATACGGGGAAGAACAATCTCAACCGATGCAATCAGCAGGGCTGTAATAAAAAGCAGGGACTTATACCCGCTCTGGTTACCGACTGACTGCATCGATCAGCTCCTTGCGTCGGGGACGGATAACAATTTGATTGGGAACACAGACAATCTGTCCGGCACTATGAATATCCAGAGCCGGCATGCCGGTGCAAATTTTCCTGCGGCAGGAGCTTTCTGTCACCTGAACGGTTCCGTCCCTTCCCTGAACCGTGAGAGCTCCCGTTACTCCCTGAATAAGGAATACCGTATCCGCAGCTGCCGGAAAAGAAGCAATAAGCGAATCCCTGCGGTACACAGCAAACCGCCCGGCAGGCGGAAGTTCTCCACTTGATGTGCGCATACTTATCCAAACATACCAGGAGGTTGCGAGTATAATACCAATCAATACAATATCCGACACGGTAATCATTCGGGATACGGGGCGATTCATGGCTGTTTTTCCAAAATATCAATAATTCCTTGCACTCTGCGAATTCTTATGTAAAATATCTTTGGACATCCTCAGTGCGATAAATGTAATTACAATAGTGGTGCTGAAGGAACTTGTTAAAAACAGCTCGAAAAAGGATAACAAAAATTCATCTTAATAACAAGAATGCGGATTACTCAAAATTACTCAGACTCTTATGATTTTATATATTTTAGGAAACAATGCTGAAATACCGGCAGAAAATGTATATATTTGAAACCGAAACCATTTTAGACAACTCTTTTTCAGAGGAGAGATAGTATGATGCGAATCTCAATTAAGAAAAGTATTGCAGCCCTTGCGGCAGCGGCGGTTATGACCGGCTCTGTCTGTGCTGCAGATTACATGCTCGAAGATTTCGAGAACACTGATCAGGGTCAGGATGTAATGAACTACAGCAATGGTGCCTGGTACGTATTTGATGACGGGGCTCCTTCATGGGACAAGGCAACCTATAACCCCGAAACGAATTCCTACGAAGATCCCGACGGATTACTGGAACCGGGTAATTCTGTTCTGACTGCCTTCGGCGATAAAACAATCACCGAAGAGGATATCAAGAAGGATACGATCAGAAACAGTAACGGTGATATCCTGAAGATCAAACGCAAATACCCCAATTTTGTGGCAACAGACGGTGCCGGCACCGAAGGCAGAGGACTGAAAACCTCCTTTAAACTCGGTGATGTTCAGCCCAAATACGACCATGAAGGCGGTGCCTACGAAGGATACATCGGTATCGGGACAGGGCTCGTGCCCGACGGAAAGTATGCGCAGCTCAGCTCTGATATGTCGATAAAATTCGATATTAAAGCAGATTTTCCCGATGGTGCTCTCGTGAACAAGCTTGATGTTGACTTTGCCGTGGAAACCAACCAGTATGTGATTGCACAGCACGGTAACTTCTACAAGGTCAAGATTGATGTCACCGATGAATGGCAGACCATGGAGTTTCAGCTCGTCCATGAATCGGACACGGCTCTTACCGCTGAAGGCGAGTATGAGACAACAGAAAAATTCCACCAGCATAATTGGTGGAACCTCTATGATGAACCTGCTTCTGAAGACTACTGGGGATGGGAAGCTGCAGATACGGCAAGTTTTGTGGAAGCCATTGAAGCTGATCCCAAATGGGAAGAGTCCCATGCCCTTACATGGAACATCCTTAATGACGGAGACAACACTCTCCTCCAGAACGAAGAAGTAACCCTCTACATTGATAACGTGGTAATCACCAATTACGAACCGTTCTTTGACGATCAGCTTCAGCAGGAAGATACCTGGACCACGGAAAACGGCACGGAAGGTGATTCCATTTACCATACCGGCGGTGACAACATCATCGGCGACGGAAACGGCTGGTACGTGTACAACGATATCGAGGGCCGGGATACAGCGGGCCTTGTACTTGGCGAAGACGTAACCGAGATCAAGTCCAACGGAACCGGTGAAGTAACCTACAATGGGTTGAGCCCCAAATATTCTGTTGCTGACGGTGCGGAAAATGTCTCCATGGGCTTTACCCTTGGTAAAACCTATACCCAGACCCTGGATGGAAAAGATATTCAGATTTTCCCCTTTGCCGGCCTTGCCATGGAACTGAATGCCGATCTGCAGGGATCCCCCTACAACGCAGAGGAAAAAGGGTTCAACGGTATCCGTTTTGATTATTCCACAACCGGTGATATGGAATGGATGCAGGTGCGTATGGTTGACACAACCCATATCGAAGCTGACGGTGCGTCCTTTTACGTTTCTGTTCCCGCAACTGGTGGAGAGATGAAAACTGCAACCATCTCCTTTGACGACCTTACTCTTCCCTGGTGGGACGATAAAGATAAGGGCAAGAACTTCAAGCCTGCAGCAATCAAGGGCGTTGAGTTTGCCTACGAAGGAAAACCCGGTGAGAGTGGAACAATTACTGTTGACAACGTACTCTTTGTCTCTGATGCAAATCAGCAGATCAAAGACATCACAGGAGTAGTAAACACCGGTTCTTCTGAGAAAGCCGGTCTTTTTGATCTCTCTGTGAATAATACCAGCCTGAACATTGCCATGCCCGAAGGAGTAAACACTGCCAAAGCTATGATTTACTCTGTAAACGGTCAGCTTGTTAAGTCTGAAATTCTCTCAGGCCGTTCTGCAAGAGCCTCTGTGTCAACACAGGATCTTACAAACGGAACGTATATTTTCAAGGTCGTATCCACTTCAGGCCGCAGAGCAAGCCTCATTAAGGCTGTATCTGTCGTCAAGTAAGCAGCCCGAAAAAACTGCAGCGGGGGAAGCATTTGATGCTTCCCCTTTTTTTATGGATATTAGACGGTCTCAAATATTATTTTTACGCCGGAAGAGGTTATAAGGAGATAGAATGCCAAAACATATTTTTATTACCGGCGGTGTTGTGTCATCCCTTGGAAAAGGGATAACCGCAGCATCCGTAGGTCTGCTCTTGAAATCCCGCGGACTCAAGGTTGTACTGCAGAAGTTCGACCCCTATCTGAACGTTGATCCCGGTACAATGAACCCCTATCAGCATGGGGAAGTCTATGTCACGGACGATGGTACGGAGACGGACCTTGACCTTGGTCACTACGAACGGTTCACCGGTATTGCTACTGACCGCAACTGTAATTACACGGCCGGACGTATCTATGATACCCTGATCAGGAAGGAACGGAATGGTGATTTTCTCGGTGGTACGGTACAGGTTGTGCCTCATGTGACCGGTGAGATCTGTGATGCCATCCACAGTTTTGACAACACCGATGTGGATGTGGTCATAACAGAGATCGGCGGCACTGTCGGCGATATTGAAAGCCTTCCCTTTCTGGAAGCCCTGCGCCAGTTCAGGCAGCAGGAAGGGTCAAAGAATGTGTACTTTGCACATGTGACCCTTATACCTTATCTGTCAATGGCCGGTGAAGTAAAAACAAAACCCACACAGCACTCAGTGGGACGCCTGCGGGAAATCGGTATCATCCCTGATATGCTCGTCTGCCGCACGGAAAAACATCTTGAAGAGGATGTTATCAACAAACTGGCTCTCTTCTGCAATGTCGACCGGGATAACGTCATTGAAGCCTTTGATGTTAAAAACACAATCTATCAGGTCCCCATTGCCTATGCAGAACAGGATATCGATACCATTATCCTTGACTACTTCGGCATGGAGGCAGGAAAACGCCGGCTCAAAAAATGGCGCGAATATGTGGATAATGTTAAGAAATCAGAGAAAGAAGTAACCATAGCCGTTGTAGGCAAGTATTCCGAACTGATTGATGCGTATAAATCGATCCATGAAGCCCTCGACCACAGCGGGGCACAGTTCGGTGCGCGGGTTAAGCTCTGCAGCATTAATGCGGAGGATATTGAAAAAGAAGGGCCTTCGGCTCTCCTGTCCGACATTGACGGCATTCTCATCCCCGGTGGATTCGGCAAGCGCGGACACGAAGGCAAGATCTTTGCAATCCAGTACGCCCGGGAACAAAAGGTGCCGTTCTTCGGTATCTGCCTGGGAATGCAGATGGCCGTGGTTGAATTTGCCCGTAATGTAATGGGGCTGACCGATGCCAACAGTACGGAGCTCAACGAAAACTGCAAGGATCCGGTTATTGATATTATGGAGGACCAGAAAGACATTGACCAGCTCGGCGGTACAATGCGCCTTGGAGCATACCCCTGTCAGCTCACGCCGGACACCGTTGCCGCACGTCTCTATGCAGAAGAAAATGTCAGCGAACGTCACCGGCACCGTTACGAATTCAACAACAGTTACTATTATATGTTCCAGGAAAACGGACTTACCTTTTCCGGTCATTATAAAGAAAAAGGGCTCGTTGAAATCGTGGAAATAGAAGACCACCCTTTCTTTGTGGGTGTACAATTTCATCCCGAGTTTAAATCCCGTCCCGTTCAGCCGCATCCGGTTTTTTCCGGATTTATCGACGCAGCTGTCAGTCATCGAAATAACCAGTAAGCCAGGCAGGAACAAGAGGTAGTATGACAGAAGATATTAAGGAAGAATGCGGTGTATTCGGCATTTTCAACAATCCCGAAGCATCCAACTATACCTATTACGGACTGTACGCCCTGCAACATCGCGGGCAGGAGGCATCGGGCATAACCGTTTCTGACGGCGAACGGCTGAAGCGCTACGCCGATTCCGGACTTGTGAAAGATGTATTCAGTGATCGTTCAATCCTTGAGTCCCTTTCAGGAAACAATGCCATCGGTCATAACCGATACTCAACGACAGGTGGCTCCAGTCTGGAAAACGCCCAACCAATGCTGATCAACTTTAAAGCCGGACAGATTGCCTGTGCCCATAACGGCAATCTGATAAATGCCACGGAGCTGCGCGAAGAAATGGAAAATGCCGGTTCAATTTTCACCTCAACCAATGATACCGATGTGATAATGCATCTCTTGGCGAACTCCCGGCAGAAGACACTGGATAATATGATTCTTGATTCTCTTTCCAACGCCCTCGGAGCGTATTCGATCCTCTTTCTTACAAAGGATGCCCTGTACGCCGCACGGGACCATTACGGTATACGCCCCCTTGCGCTGGGTAAGCTTGATGAGAGCTACGTTGTATCATCGGAAACCTGCGCCTTTGATCTTCTTGGTGCAGAGGAAATACGTGAAATCAAACCCGGAGAGATGATTAAAATCACCGAAGCCGGTATTGAATCCTTTGAGATACCCAAATACCGTGAAATTACCAATTATGCTCACTGCATCTTTGAACATATCTATTTTTCGCGTCCGGATTCCCGTATCTTCGGCACCCCTGTGGACCGCATTCGACGTGCCATGGGGATGAAACTGGCCGAAGAATCCCCCGTTGCTGATGCCGATTGCGTTATGAGTGTTCCCGATTCGGCAACCATTGCCACCCTTGGGTATTCCCAGCAATCCGGTCTCCCCTTTCGGTACGGCCTGATTCGAAATCATTATGTGGGACGAACTTTTATACAGCCCAAACAGAGCGGACGGAATTTTGGTGTGCGGGTTAAGTTCAATCCGATAAAATCAGTAATAAAGGGCAAAAAGATCATTGTAGTGGATGATTCTATTGTCCGCGGTACGACCATGAAAAAGATCGTAAAGCTGATTAAATCGGCGGGTCCCAAAGAGGTGCATCTACGTATCGCCTCACCACCGGTTACAAATCCATGCTTTTACGGAATTGATATGCCCCAAAAGGATCAGTTCCTTGCCAACAACAAAAATGTCGATGAAATCAAAAAGTATTTCGATGTGGATTCCCTTGCATACCTTTCAATAGAAGGAATGCTGGACACAATTTCACCGGATGAACGGTGTAATTACTGCAAAGCCTGTTTTGACGGAAATTATCCCGTCAGAAAAAATTAAAAAATGTGGCATTATGCCGCAATCACCTTATATATTTAGATAAATTCGTTGGTCTTTGCTGGCAGAAATTACCGCGGCTACAGTAATTTTAACAGCAGATTAATGAGATTGATTACAGGAGATTAAATGTCCAGAAACATGAAGCCAAAAGCTAAAATCGTCCGTCGTTTCAGAAGCAATATTTTTGGAAACGATAAGTACTCGCGGATTCTTGACAAGAAGCCCTCTCCCCCGGGACCGAAGAAAAAACGTCGTCCCAATGTGAGTGAGTACGGGAAACAGCTTGGTGAAAAACAGAAAATCCGCTATTCCTACGGCCTGAGCGAACGTCAGTTCCGCAATACCTTCAAAAAGGCAAAAAAACTGAAAGGGACAACCGATGGTAACATCGTTGCTCTTCTGGAATCACGCCTTGATAACGTGGTGTACCGTCTTGGTATGGCTTCCACCCGTGCTCAGGCACGTCAGCTGGTAAACCATAACCATATTCGTGTAAACGGTAATAAAGTAGATATTCCCTCATTCACGGTATCCGAGAATGATGTTATCACCGTGCGCGACCGTAATAAAAGCAAAAAGCTGGTCCAGGAGTACATTGCTGAAAATGCAGGTAAAACAATTCCCGAATGGCTTGATTTTTCCAAGGTGGACAGCACAGGTAAAATTCTGCGCAAACCAGCCATGGAAGATGTTGCCCTTCCCGGGGATATCCAGCTTGTTGTGGAATTCTATTCAAAATAGATTTTGTGCAAACATATCTCAGAGAGGAAGATCCGCAGGGATCTTCCTTTTTTTATATCTCTTTGGAACAGGAATCTGTGCGGGAAATGCGAACAGTCGTATTGTCGCGGGCAAAGGAGACTGCTTCAGTTCCGTTGCGGTAACATCCCAGCCCCTGCAGATACTGCGAAACTGCAGCCCCAATCTCAGTAGTAAAGCAATCCGGAACAAAGGTCTTTTCTGCAGCTGCATCATGAAATTTTCCCGACGGATCGAGAAGCAGATGGGCCCGGGAAACGAGATACTCCGCCGTTTCATCATCAAGGCCTTCCAGAACGTACACGTTATCTTCCTCAACCGGTGCATCTTTTGAGTGTGGGCGCCCTTTTTCTGCAAGGATAACAAAGTCTGCCTCAAAATAATTCCGGCATACCCCCGTAACATCATTCCAGAAAGACGACTCAGTTAGGGGGCCGGAAATGATCACCGCAAGGAGTCGCTCAGGATGCATACCGAATCCGAATCGTGTCAGGCGGAATTCACTCTTCCGTGCACGAACTGAATCTTCAAAATCACTCGTCATTTCAACCTCTTTAGCTGTTCAGTTTTTGCTTTATACTGTTTTGTCATTGCTTCTTCAAATTCATTATTATCCCCGTATTCAAAACCGAAGACATCTTTCCAGAGCGTCTTATCCTCCATGCACATATAAAAAAAGACGTTCTCCTTCCAGGCCGCAGAAAACCGTTCATAGGCGAAGGAAAAGAGATCTTTTTTAATATGCCGCGGATAGGAGAAGCGTCCGGCAATTTCCTCCAGGGGCATTTGGAGAATTTTGCTGTAAAAGGCACGATTCCGAATCTTTTTAAGAACCGGTTTAATAAAGGTGAGCGTTCCCAGAGAGACCATGGCAACCGCGCGGGGGTCAAAACGTTTCTGCAGTTCAGAAAAGATCTGCCCGTATTCCCCGCGCCAGTTTTCAATCCACACCATGGGATGAAAATGAAATCCCACAGCAACACCCTTTTTGGAAAGCATCTCAGCAGCATCCAGTCGCTCTTTCAGAGATGCAGTTCCATGTTCTTCGTGGTCAATAATTACCTGCGGATTGAGGGACCAGGTCACTATAACATTGGACGGCACGGAATGCTTCATCAGCCATGAAATTTCACGGGATTTGGTTTTGAGCTCGAGAATAACATTTTCCCTGGCACGGGCAAAGGCCATGAGTTTCTCCAGAAGACCATCACGGTTCCCCCACATCAGCGAATCCGACGACTGCCCCGTACCAATGTGCCAGATTTTATCCTTTGAGAGGTCCAATGCTGCAAGGCGTTCGGCGAGATCCGGCTGAAAAAGAACTTCTCCCCCGGTATAAAAGGACTGAATAGAGCAATAGGAACAGTCAAAACCGCACCGAATAACCGCATCAAGGGTCTTCAGATTGCAGCACCGGGTTTTTTCGGATGCAACAGGGCAATCGCCGAGGATACTGCCCGGTATTCGGCGATAGGTAATATGAACGGGGGAATTGCCCTGCCGTACAGGGGCATTTTCAGGGTAATCGGTGGGGGATTGTTTCAGCCCCCGCCATAGACGGCGCAACCGATCGAGAACCCGCTGCGTTTTTTGCTTCTCCGTCAGTTTTTCTGCGCAGACAGCAGATAGATCTGACACAAGGGATGAATCAATCCCCCACATCTGAAGCTCTTTAAGAATAACCTGTAATTCCCGGCGCCCCTGATAACTCCAGGTGAATCGGGTTGAAAAATGGTCATATACCCGCGCCCACTCACCCCTGAGATGGAATTTATTTTCTTCATATGGATCAGTATTTTTCATACACAAAAATACATTATTTCATGGTCTGAACTGCTCTTTTATCCTAAAATACAAAGATGTCCCCGGGGACATCTTTGTAATAGCATATTATGCAGGATGATACTATCTTATACGTATGCAAGGAGGCCATGGGTAACGTGGAATATAAAATGAAAGAGTTCTGCCGTCTTACAGGGCTCAGCAGAAAGGCATTACTTATTTACGAAGAGAAAGAACTGCTCGAACCGGCCAGAATCAACGATGAAACGGGGTATCGGTATTACTCCGAAAAAGAGCTGATCCTTGCATCCCGGATTTCTTTCCTGCGGTCTCTGGATTGCTCCATCGATGAAGTTTTTGAGGTTCTGATTTCCGGTGACAGGGCATTGCAAAAGATTCTTCGGAACAAAGGACGGGCTTATGTGGCATCCTATCAGAAGCTTCAGCACACTCTGACGGCCTGTAATCTCTCTCTTGAAAAGGAGGATCACTTTTTCAGGATACCTCCGCCACGCCCATTTTTTCAAAAACAGACACTCTCCCTTGAAGGCTACGGCACTGCCCGTGACGTTGCTTTTCACATCGACTACCTCCACCGATTCTGCCGCCGCAGAAATGTTGCCCCGACGGATTCTGTATTCACCGTATACTATGCCGATTCACAGGCTCAGCAATTTCATTTCCGCGTATATTACCCCACAGCTTTTGCCGATTCAGTAACAGGACAGGGAATACGCAAAGAGCCTTTTTCCCGTCCGGCTGTCCTTTTTTTCCGTCATTTCGGAACCTATGAAACCCTTCCTGTCAGCTACGGCAGACTGCAGCAGATCTGTACATCCCGGGGACTGCAGATACAGGGCGAATACATAGAGCGCTACCGAACTGTCCCCACAGATAAAGATATTGCCGACACATCCACTCTCATAACCGATATCGGAGCTATTCTATGCTGAGGACAATAGAATCATACCTTCAGACACTCTTTCGAAGCTACTCATACATTCTGTTTTCCGGTAACAGATACCTTGGCGTTCTTCTCTGCGCAGTAAGTTTTTTAAATCCTTCAACGGGGCTGCACGGCATAACCGCCTTTACGGCAGCCCTTGCCGCCGGCGAAATGACCGGTCACTCCCGGCGGTACATGGAGGGAAGCCTGTTCTTATACAACCCCCTCCTGATTGGTATGGCCATCGGTTTTGTCTACCATATTACGCCCCTGTCCCTTGCATTTGCGGCAGTCTCGGGGGTGCTGACGCTCATCCTGAGTACATCACTTTCAACCAGCCTGGCTACAGTCTTCGGCCTGCCCGTACTGAATCTTCCCTTTGCTCTGGCCGGGACGGTTGTCTATCTGGCATCTTTTCGCTACAGCAATCTCTCTCTGGATAATATTAACAGTATGAACGGGCTGGATCCCGGAATATTTCCACTGTGGATATCGGCCTTTCTCAAAGCTGCGGGAACAATCTTTTTTCTCCCCTACGAGGCAGCGGGCCTGTTAATAATCCTTGTACTTCTTTTTTTCTCCCGTATTAATGTTTTTCTCGCCGCCGCCGGCTTTGCAGCGGGCGTTCTTTTTCATGCCGTAATGACCGGTTCCATGCAGGCATCTCTGCAAAATCCCTATAATTTCAACTACATTATCATCGCTCTTGCTTTGGGCGGATATTTTCTGATTCCATCCAAACGAACCTATTTGATTACCCTCGCGGCGGTCCTGATATCAACTGTTTTTCTTGATGCTGGCACGGTCTTCTGGTCAAGCTTCGGAATCCCTCTGTTCACCCTGCCCTTTGCCCTGACCGTACTGCCGGTTCTGCATTCATTAAAGATCAGTCGTTTCAGCCATATTACGCTCAGTTTTTTTCAGAGCCCTGAGGAAAATCTGGAAAACTGGTGCACCTATCGCAAACGATTCGACCCTTTCATTCCTGCCCCGGAACTCCCCTTTGCCGGTACGTGGACTGTCTACCAGTCCTTTGATGACAAATGGACTCACAAAGGAATATGGCGCCATGCCGTGGATTTTGTCATAGAGGATCACCGAACAGGCAGAACCTATCGAAATAAGGGACTGCAACTTTCAGACTATCTCTGCTTTGCCAAACCTGTAATTGCTCCTGCCGACAGTACCGTTGTGGCCATCGAAAACAGTCTGGATGACAATCCTATTGGAGAAGTGGATAAGGAAAACAACTGGGGAAATTATATCATTCTGTATGCCGATTCAGGTTACTACATCGAAATCTCCCATCTGCAGAAGGGGTCCATCGGCGTATCTCCGGGTGAGCGGGTTGCACGGGGAACACGCCTGGGCCTGTGTGGAAACTCCGGCTATTCACCGGAACCGCATATCCATTTTCAGGTGCAGACAACCGGCAATGCCGGGGCCCCCACACGGCAGTTTACCTTTTCCGGCACCCTGCGAAACAGACACTACATTCGCTGCGGCGACACTCTTACAACGGGAGACCAGCTCAGCCCCCTGGTGCGATCATCTTTTTTGCGCAAAGCGGTTAATATGATTATTGAAGATGAGCTCACCTATGAATTTCGTGTGAACGGGATCGAACAGGAATTGCTTATCCTGCAGGTTCAGATGTCTGTGGAGGGCACGTACTATCTGGAAGACACCCGCCGGAAAAGCCGCCTGTATTATACAGAAAACAGCAGTATTTTCACCTTTACAACTTTTACCGGAGATCCCTCTTCGCCTCTCAGATTTTTTCTTCTCTCCTGCCCCAGCCTTCCCCTCACTGACCATACCATCTCCTGGAAAGATACCGCTCCCTATACTCTTATGGGAAATACAAATCCCTTTCAGGGGCTGATCAAATCATTCCACCACCCCCTGTATTCAATAAAAGGCGAATATACCGGAGAGGGGCGCAGCAGGATTGCAGGCACGCTTAAGGTGCATAATTTCCATACCACCGAAGAGATAAGGACCAATGCAGAAATTGATGCACAGGGCTTCAAAGGCATATCACTCCGAAAACGGGAAAAAGAATATGAACTTATCCGCCGTTAAAGCAGTTATCATCATTACCTGCGTGGCTGCCTCCTGCGTTGCAGCACTTACACTGCAGGATGCATATTCCCACTATCTTCAGCAAGACTACGCAGAAAGCCTGGATTTGTACACCCGAATCTATCGGCGCGATTCAATTCCGGACGCTCTCTACGGCATTATGAACTCCCTCATGGCACAAAAAAAATACCGCACTGCTTTGCATATTTCTGAAAAAGGCGATATAACAGACCCCGTTCTGGCGGGCAAACGCATCTACTGCATGACCGTAACCGGGCGGGCCAAATCAGGAAAAACGTATTATGCATCCCTATCTGATCTGAGCGGTACCGATCGCATGAATATCGCCCTTTCCGCCGGCTGGGGATGCTATAACCGCGATGCCTACGCCTGTGCACTGCAATGGTTCCGCCGTGCTCAGGAAGCCGCCCCCGGTGAAAACGCCGCTCTTGCCAATGCCCTGAGTACAGCCCGCAAAGCTGTTGAAGCGATGGAACAGAACACTGTCTCCGTTTTTGGCGGTGCTGCCCTGTATTCTGCTGATACGGTCCATGAAAAGAACCAGAAGTATGTGTACTCCCACGGAGCCTGGGCCGGTGGAGAATATATCCGACATCTGAAAAACGGCAGTCGTCTGACCATCTCTGCGGGACGTTATTATGCATCCTTTGAAAAATCCATATACGCCGGTGATACAATTTATGAAGGTGATACTGTCTACAGCGGTACCGCTCTGTACGGAATTGATGTAGACACTCTTGTCTGGAGTCTTGATACGCAGTTTACGCAGGATGGGTATTCCGTGCAATACAAAAAAGACAGTCTTTCACAGGCCGGCTATACTCTGGATACCGTAATTCCCTGGGATACAACGTATAATCAAATCAGCTTCAGCGATACCGCCTGGTATTATTATAAAACGGATTCCCTTGGGGAAGCCGATGGTATATCGCAGGAAACCCTTGGCTCCTACGACGCCCTTGACTCCGTCCACTGGAAGGATACCATCCATTGGAAAGACACGGCCCACTGGGCTGATACAATCCAGCCGGAGGATATTGTGCAGGACAATCTGTACATTGCCTGGAATACAGACCGCTTCGGTGCGGGAATAAATCTTTTCAGCAGCACCATGGAAGATTTTGAAAAAAGTATTCTTTTGTACAGTGCTTTCAATCCACGTCCCGCAGATAAAATTCACCTCATTGCCGCCGGCGCCTACACAATTTCCCCTCATCTGCATGTGGTACAGCTTAATCCCAGAGTCATTTTCAAACCGCACAGTAGAATCCGTCTGTTTCTGGAGCCCACCTATATTTGGAAAGCCAAAGATACACGGTCCTTTCCGCTGCCGGGAACACAGTATTCCCTGTACGGCGGAATAAAACTTCGTCTTACCCGCCTGGAATGGCGGGCAGCGGGAATCATCGGTGAATGCGCCTTTGCTGCACAACAGCAGGGCAAAAGTCAGCTCTCTCTTACAACGCCGCACAGGGGGTCTGCCGAAATTAAGGCCGTCTGGCAGCTATTTCAAAACCGCCCGATCTACCTTTTCGGCACAGGCCGATATGAGGCATACAGTCAATTCAATCGAACTCTTTTATCCGGAGGAATAACCGCACTATGGTAATAATGAAACGAACACTTGTGGCTGCGTTTTGTATCCTGTCCATATTGAAAGCTCAGGAAAACCAGAGCACTGCAGAAATCTACGCAAAATCCTATTCCCTGGAACAACAGGAGCGCTACCGGGAAGCGATTAAAGCACTTGCACCGATTCGAAAAGAGTACCCCAAGGGATACACTGTAAACTATCGTACGGGCTGGCTCAGTTATTTGCAGGGAGCCTATCGTGATGCCCTCAGAAAATATGATGCCGCCCTGACGCAATACCCCAATTCCATGGAGGTACTGCATAAGAAAATACTGGTATTTGCAGCTCAGAAGCGATGGGAAGAAGCCGCAGAAACTGCCCTGCGCATGATCAAAACGGATTATTACAACCGGGACGGAAATTTCTGGCTTGCCCGGGCCTACCGTAAACAGGGAAAACTCAAGCAGGCCCGTGAGGTCGCATCGCGCATGACCTATCTCTACCCGACATCCATTCCCTTTCTGAAGGAACTTGCCCTCACTCTGCACGAAGAAGGACAGGAGGAACGTGCCCGTTCTCTCTTTGGAACAATCCTGATTCTTGATCCCTCCGATACAGATGCCCCGAATTACCTTACCAATACCCCTGCAAAGGAGTAGCTATGAACCTGAAGAAACTGAAAAACCTGGCCATTTCCGAAAACGGCTACATCTTTGACCCTGCAAGCGGCAACAGCTTTACGGCCAATGAAACAGCTTTGTTCATCATCGGCCAATTGAAGGAAGGCCGAACAGCCGAAGAAATCACCGATGATCTGGCAGATACTTACGAAGTGGCGCATACCACCGCCGAGGAAGATGCCATGAAGATAATTGAAATCCTTCAATCCAACAATATGGTTTAGGAGGAAACATGTCACTTACTGTTGCCGTCAGCGGTATCAACGCTATTGACAACCCCGGTCCCGGAACGGGAATTGCCCGCAGCCTGAAAGAATCCGGCCTGGAGGTTCGTGTTGTCGGCCTTGCGTATGATTCCATGGAACCGGGAATCTACATGGACTGGCTTATTGACTATACCTATATCCTTCCCTGGCCTTCGTGTAAAACACAGATATATTTGGAACGACTCAGTTACATCATCAATCGGGAGAAGGTGAATGTGATAATTCCCGCCCTGGATGCAGAACTGCCGGTCTATATGAAACTGAAAGAGAAAATTGAAGCCCTGGGCGTCCGTCTGCTTATTCCGGATTATAAAACCTTTTTGAAACGCGATAAGACAAATCTCCCCGCCATTGCCGATGATCTCGGCCTTCTGGTGCCGGAAACCCGCACCATTACCGCTCTGTCGGATATCGAAAAGACCGAGCATGATTTCGGCTATCCCATGATGATCAAGGGGCCTTTTTACGAAGCATATAAAGTGCAGAACCGCACAGAGGCACAAAAGAAATTCTACGAACTCTCGGCCAGGTGGGGCTTCCCTCTCATTCTGCAGCAGTTTGTTGAGGGTGATGAGTACGACCTTGTCGGCCTCGCAGACGGTGCGGGAAATGACCTGGGCCATTTGGCAATTAAAAAGATGCTTGTTACAAAGCTTGGCAAGGTCTGGACAAATGTCTCGGTCATTAACGAATTCATTTTTGCAGCCGCACAGAAACTGGTGGAAAAACTGAACTGGACCGGCGGCTACGAGCTGGAGCTCATCAATCGCCGCGGCACAGATGAATTTTATCTGATAGAAATCAACCCGCGCTTTCCCGCCTGGCTGTACATGGCGGCAGGATGCGGCATCAATCTTCCCGAGCGCCTGGTCAGATATCTCCTTGGTATGGAATATGAAACCCACTCCAACTATCAGGCCGGACGGATCCTTGTGCGCTATACGGGAGAAATCATTCGGGACATATCCAATATGGAAGAAATTTCGGTGAATGCAGAATACGGAAAAGAGAGGCTCTCATGAGTAAAAAAAGATACATAAAACCAAGCCTTGTGAAACAGGTAATCGGCGGAATGAACAAATTCGGAAACACTAAAATGCTCAATTCCAAAGAGGAAATCGGCGGTGTTAACGTATCATCAATTATTGCAGAATACGGTTCTCCCGCATTTGTCTTTGAAGAAGAAGTGCTGCGCCGACAGTACCGCGATGCCTATCAGGCATTCTCCACACGGTATCCGGATGTGCAGTTTTCCTGGTCCTATAAGACAAACTACCTCGGCGCAATCTGCTCGCTCTTCCATCAGGAAGGTGAAATTGCTGAAGTTGTCTCAGGTTTTGAATACGAAAAAGCCCTCAGTCTGGGCGTTGACGGATCGGATATCATTTTCAACGGCCCCTACAAAACAGAGGATGAACTGCGCCGGGCCTTTAAGAATGGCTCCATGGTGCATCTGGACAGCTTTCAGGAACTCTATACTGCCGAAAAAATCGCCGAAGACCTGGGAACCTCTGTCCCTGTGGGAATCCGCATTAACATGGATACAGGAACCTATCCGCGCTGGTATAAATTCGGCTTTGACCACGAGCGTAATCAGGCCTTTGAAGCCGCCGCCCGCATCGTCCGCAGTGAATGGCTGGAACTGACCGGCCTACATTCCCACATCGGCACATTCATGCTGGATTCCAAGGCTTACGGTCTGCAGGTACAAAAAATGGTTGCCCTGATGAACCGCCTTGAACAAACCTTCGACTGCGAGATTTCCTACCTCGATATCGGCGGCGGATTTCCCTCGCGCAATCGCCTGAAAGGAACCTACATGCCGCCGGAAATCGCTGTACCCGATGTGGACGATTTTGCCGAAGCAGTATGCACCGCCTTGGAGCATAATCTCCCCCCCCATCGACGGCCGCGACTTTATCTGGAGACCGGCCGCTACATGGTGGATGAAGCCGGCTCTCTCATAACCACGGTCATTTCCCAAAAGCAGCTCCCCTTTAACCGCAGTGCCTATTTTGTCGATGCCGGTATTAACAATCTCTACACGGGAAATTGGTATAATTTTGATATAACACCGGCCCGGGATGTCGACGGCATACCGGAATCCGCCACCATTTACGGTCCGCTCTGCATGAATATCGATGTCGTAGCGGAATCGGTGTACCTGCCGCCTCTTTCCGTGGGAACCCCTCTTGTCATTGCTCCCGTAGGGGCGTACAATGTCACTCAGTGGATGCAGTTTATCACGTACCGCCCTGCGGTGGTTATGGTGATGGAAGACGGCACCACAGAGCTGATTCGCCGACGGGAACGGCTTGAGGATGTTACCGGTCCGGAGGTAGTTCCGGAACGCCTGAAGAAGAAGTAATCTCCGTGCCGCCGCCGGATTTAAGGCGGCGGCCCTTGGTCACCTGCTCTTTTGTACCTCTTTTCCACAGCGTTCACCCCCCAATCCTGTACGGTTCTCAATCCGCTGTCATTGTTCTGCATTTCCCCGGGGCTGCCCGGCCACCGTCCGGAAAATACTGTTTTATTGTACATTTTTTTAATGTATACCCTTGCATATGCTGATATCGCAGTATATATTGATTGTAATTATTACAAAGTTGTAACGGAGACATAAATGAAAGAGGTTGATATCAGCTCGGTACTGCGTAATGCGGGAATTAAACCTTCCCTGCAGCGTGTAGCTATCTATAAATATCTGTATACGCACAGAACCCACCCCAGTGTTGACATGGTGTACCGCGATCTGCAGCCGCAGATGCCGACACTTTCGCGCACAACCGTGTACAACACAATCTCAGGGTTTCTCGACGCAGGGCTGGTTCGTCCGGTCACGATCGAAGATACAACTCTGCGCTACGATATTGACACAGCGGAACACGGCCACTTTCAGTGTGAGAAATGCGGTAAGGTCTTTGATTTTTCTTTCGACAGAGAAGCCATGGAACTCCGCCTCGACAAAGATTTCTCCGTCTTTGATTTTCAGATTAATGTAAAAGGTATTTGTAATAACTGTAACAATAATATAGAATAGTATTCCAGGAGGAAACATGAGTGTATTAGTAGGAAAAAAAGCCCCGGATTTCACTGTACCTGCCGTAAAAGACGGACAGATTGTTGAAGGATTTTCTCTTTCCGATTATAAGGGCAAATATGTTCTGCTGTTCTTTTATCCCCTCGATTTCACCTTTGTATGCCCCACGGAGCTGCATGCATTCAGCAAAAAGCTTGCAGAATTTGAAAAACGCAACGTTCAGGTAATTGCCGCCAGTACGGATTCGGAGTTCAGCCATTTTGCATGGCTCAACACCCCCGTGGGCGAAGGCGGGATTCAGGGCGTAAACTATCCGATTATTTCAGATAAAACGCGGAAAGTGGCTGAAGAGTACGATGTCCTTGTGGAAGGTGAAGGCGTAGCCTATCGCGGCCTCTTTCTTCTCGATACGGATCATGTCGTACGCCACCAGGTGGTGAACGATCTTCCCCTGGGGCGCAACGTTGATGAAGCCCTGCGTATGGTTGACGCCCTGCAGTACACCGAAAAATACGGTGAAGTCTGCCCGGCAAACTGGAGCGAAGGGGACGACGCCATGAAACCGGATAATGACGGTCTTAAAGAATACTTTAACAAATAACCACCAACCAACTCGTGTAAGGAGTATTACATGTCTATTGAAAAGAAAGCTGTCTATTACTGTGAAGTATGCGGCAACGTTGTGGAATCCCTCTGGGATGGAAAACCCTCCATCTCATGCTGTGGACAGGAAATGAACAAACTGAGCCCGAAGACCGCAGATACGGGGAAAGAAAAACATGTTCCCGTTGTTGAGCAGAACGGTTCAAAAGTAAAAGTAACCATCGGTGACGTGGCACATCCCATGACACCGGAGCATTACATTCTCTTTATTGAGGTTCTTGCCGGTGATAAGGTGTACCGTCATGACTTTACCGAAGAGTACGTTGACGGTGACAACCCCGTAGCTCAGGCGGAATTTACAGTTGAAGACACTGTTACAGAAGTCCGGGAATTCTGCAATAAGCATGGATTCTGGGCAACTGCAGTATAGCAAAACCCTTTTTCTTTTTTAGTGCGGGCCGCCTTTCGGGGCGGCCCGTTTCATTTTGCCGACGCATAATCTCACCGGAGCCCGCCGTCTGAAGGATGCACAAAACGGAATCAGAACTGCATTTCATTCGCATTACATAACAAACCGGCATGGCTCTGCGCCATGCCGGAATGAAAATATCACAGGGACTTTTGAACCAGTCCTAACGTGATACACCAATCTTTTTTCTGTACTGTCGTGTCCGGCCCTGTGAATCACGGGTACGGGCAACCACCAGATACGTTCCGGGGGAAACAGCCTGTCCGCGGCGATTTGTCATATCCCAGGCAAACACATGGCTGGTTCCGGGGGCTATCCCTGCATCCTGTTCATCCAGGATATTGCCCAGAACATCGTAAATAAAAATCTGTACACGAACCGCCGGCTGCGCCTTCAGGGTAAACACAAAGGATCCTTCTGCGACAGACACAGGATTCTTTTGAGGAATGATACCAACTCCGTCGCTACTGCCGGCCGTATCAATCTGTATAATATCCGTGGTATTTTTTTCCCATTTCAGGCGGGGATAGCCGTCATTCTTATCTGCAAGCAGTTCCCAGAGGTCATCCTGCCAGCCGGAAAAAGTGATGGGATTTGTCATTTCCTCAGTCGTTTTGCCCGTTCCCAGGTCAGATGTTGTCAGACCGGAAGCTTCCATATCCCAGAACGCATCCCCTTCAATCGTGCTCCCACGAGTGGTTCCGGCAAATCCGCCGCCGCCGAATTCTCCCTCGGCACGGTTTGTTGAATACACATTTTTCAGGGTCACTGCCTGAGAACTGCCGATAAAACCGCCAATGTACTGCGATCCCGACACCGCACAGCGGGTATAGCAATTTTCGATCCGGCTGGCATCGTGAGCACCGCCGGCAAACCCACCAACCAGCATGCCCGCCTGAACATTGCCTGTGGTGAAGGACGCCTGAATCTCGCCGCCGCGTAGACTGCCGACCATGGCACCGCTCTGACTGCCGCCGGTTATATCAATATCGACAATACCCAGGCTGTCAACAGAGCCGCCCTGTATGAATCCGAAGAACCCGGAAAAGTCTTTCCCTGAATATATTCGAAGATTTGAAACCCGATGGCCGCCGCCGTGGTAAAATCCGCGAAAGGGAGTCTCCTCTGTACCCACGGGAATAAAACCGGAACCGTTATTCCAATCTGTACTCACACCCGCATCAATATCAGTGGTCTGCCGATAGTGGGCATCCCAGTACCGTGAAAAACTGCTCAGGGCTTTCAGCTTTTCGGGAGAATCAATAATCCGCGGATCCTCTGCGGTCCCTTCAGCTGTGAAATGCCAGGTTGTAGCGGAACTGTTTTTCCAGGCCAAAGAATATATCTGCGCAGTGTCCACCGAAAAGGCCTGATAAAAGTACCGTGTTCCCTCAGAACGCCCGGTATCAGAATACAGTGTATCGTCACCGCGATACAGCACAGTTCCGCCCCCGTCCAGTGTATCCCCGGCGGTGTATTCTGTCCCCGGTTCGGGGATACCGAACTCAGTATCTTCTGAGCGAAGCAGAATAACATCATGACCGGCTGAATTCTTTTTCCAGGAGATGCGAATCTCTTCATGATTCTGGGCAACAGCGGCAATATCCGCCGGTGCGAGCAACTCCGGAAGATATTCATTCTCCAACGCCTTCAGTGCTGCATAGGCATTCAGTCGGCCCGTCCCCAGCATACCCGCAAACTCACTGTTGATATCATCAATGGAATCTGCCGTCTGCAGTAGAAGCTCTCGCACCTGTCCGGCCGTGAGAGTAACCCCGTTTCGGTGAGCTGCAGAAATGAGCAGTGCAGCAGCACCTGAAACATGGGGACATGCCATGGAAGTACCCTGCATAAAGCCGTAGTTACCGGCAGCACGCGTCACCGTACTCAGGACACCGCCGTTGCCCATACCACCACCGGGAGCGGAAATATCCACGGATGCACTGTAATTGGAATAGGATGCCCGTTCATCGCTGTTATCCGTGGCAGCCACAGAAAGAGCATTTTCGTAGGCTCCGGGATAATAGTCTGCATTCTCCCCGTTGTTGCCGGCTGCAAAGATTGTTATCCCGCTGTCCATAACCGTCCCGCCGCCATGGGCATTAAAATAATCGATTGCATCGAGATCGGCTTCGTTCCAAACATCGGGAGCATCATACCCCCAACTGTTCTGTGCTATGGCAGCCCCCCTGTCCGCAGCATAAATCAATGCAAGATGACTGCCGCCGTATTCAGATTCCGCTCCCCCCAGAATCTGACAGGACATAAGTGTCACCCCGGCCTGAGTCTCATCGCCGCCGGCAACACCGGCGATACCAATACCGTTGTTGTTCATACCGGCCACTGTTCCTGCAACATGGGTTCCGTGATTTCCCGGTACAATGGTATCCAGGGTGCTGTCAACAAAGTTCTTACCGATCTCATCCCACATATTTCCCTGCAGATCAGGATGGTTGTAATCGATTCCTTCGTCTACCACCGCAACCAGTACATCGGAATGGCCCCGTTCCATGGCCCAGGCATTTTTCAGAGAAATATCTCTGCCCGCAGTACCGAAATACTGCCCCGTATTATGATAATGCCACTGTTCGTTAAATCGGGGATCATCCGGCTCCCAGGAAACGGCGCTGTCAGCGTATTTCCGTATGCGGTAGATCGGCTCCGCCTTCGTAACATTTTTGTTGTTGTTATAGAGAGCAACAACCTCTTTCACAGAACGTGTACTGTCAAAGGATACATCGTACCACCGGTGAAATCCCCAGGCCTCGTGCCGTGAACGCAAAGATGCACTGCGCAGATCAGGGTCGGAAAACAGGGGCTCAAAGGTTTTGCGAAATTCCTGTGCCTGCACACGCTTGTTAAGAGAATCCAAAGATGGAATCCCCGTACGGACAGGCCCGGCAGAGGAAGCGCGCATAATTCCCTGCGGCATCCTGCGGATAGTTTTTTCATCCAGCTTCACGCGTATGCTGGCGTGTTGATACGCGCTGTCGGAAACCTCTGACAGCTTCACCCGTGGTCGGGCTGAGCGCAGGGAATCAATTGAAGCCGCCTGCACGGAGACTGAAACAAACAGAAGCGCACAGCAGCTGTACACCACAAAATGAAAGAACAGGGATTCCTTTTTTCTGAACATACTACACCCACCTTAAAAATTACATGATTGAACATAATATATGATGACCGGACAGGCAGGTCAATTGACAAAAAAATGACAAACAGTATTAGTAAAAAACAACAATGGCATCACAGAATGGCCGTGTTTTCTCCGGTTTCTTTTTTACGTTTATTTTTATATGCAGAAGATATGGACACCCCAAAAAAAGGATCCAATAAAATTCCGGGAAAACACAACCAATAAACAACACCCGAATTATACCACTATTGAAGTACTATCCGGGATAAAATATGAAAAACAGAACATTTTTTTCTGTACAAAAGAGTAATTCTAAAACACATAAAAAACAGAAGATTTATGCAAACAGCAGGAAAACAAAATCGTATCAGACGTTACCAATCGCAGAAAACTGATCCCGGTCGAAACAAAGAAACCTCATCAGTTCCGCCCTCCCGTCTCTTGTGATTCATCGTTCAGCACACAACAGTGAAGCAAGAAAAATGGTTGCAGAAGGAAACGCTTTTCCAACGGTCTCTCTATGTACCTGTGATTCAAATCACAGCAGGAAAAGAGACATATGGCACAAACATTATTCCCAGATAAGATCCGCCCGATACCTGAGAAGAATATCCTGAAATTCCGGTTTCTGCCCCGGATGATCGTGAAAATGAAAAAGATGAGAAGTGCAGGAACAGTCCGACGCACCGAAGCGGGGAACAGAATCATCGGCCATGGCGGCAATATCACGGGCAAAGGAGCATTCATAACTGCCTTGCAGGCGAATCGGCCAGGCTTGTACAACATCGCAGACATCACGCAGATAATCGATATGCCAATGCATGTTTTTACGGCGCCGCCGGTGGCGGGCAATCCGTTTGGACAGACCCTGCTTTGCCGATCCGACATAGAGATAATAGCCGGCGGGAAACCTGATCTCACCGAGGGCTCCAATGGACACAACACGATCGATACCGGTAAAGAGACAGACCGCATAGATCCCTGAATCTGCCCCGTGTTTTTCCCAGGCCCGCATATCAAGCGGTACTTCGCGGGCAACATGGAGGTGAAGATTCCGATCCCAGGAAACGCCCATGCAGATAATATCGACCGAGCCGAGAGCCGCAGAAAGAACTGCGGAAAAGGCGGGATCAGTATGAAAATC
>JBNJDQ010000015.1:0-30589 GCA_051745065.1 Fibrobacterota bacterium | reverse complement strand
CGCCGGTGCAGCTGTTGCAGAAGTTTGCGCTTTTCAAGCTCAAGCTCCCGCCGCAGAACATCGCGCAGCTGATCTGCACTGTAATGAATAACCTCTGACACGGTAAAGACACGGGGGCGATTCTCCTGAATCAGAAGGATATTGGAGTTGATACTTTTTTCGCAATCCGTAAAGGCATAGAGGGATTTAACAACTTCCTGAGCAGTAAACCCCCGTTTAATCCGCAGATGCACTTCCGCTTTATCGGTACTGAAATCGTCAATGCGGGTTACTTTGACCTTATCCCGTTTTACAGCATTTTCCACGGAGGCAATAATCGATTCAGTTGTGGTGCCGTAGGGAATTTCCCGGATAATGATACTCTTTTCCTTCTCCTCTATGCGGGCCCGGGCAAGAACGCGTCCCAGGCCGTCCTCATACCGGCTGACATCGATGTATCCGCCGGTCAGAAAATCCGGGTATATCTCAAAAGGTTCCCCCCGCAAAGCCCTGCCCATGGCACGAAGCACCTCACAGAAGTTATGGGGAAGAATTTTTGCCACCATACCCACGGCAATTCCGTCGGCACCCTGCACCAGGGCAACGGGGAATTTTCCGGGAAAACTGCGGGGCTCACGGTTGCGGCCATCATAGGAATCATCGTACTCGGTAATTTCCGGATTATACAGAGCTTCCCGGGCAAGTTTTGAAGGACGGCACTCAATGTAACGGGCCGCCGATGCAGGGTCGCCGGTGAGTATATTACCGAAATTCCCCTGCCGGTCAATAAAAAAGCCCTTATTGGCAAGTACCACAAGGGCCGAATAAATAGCAGCATCCCCGTGAGGGTGATACTTCATACAATGGCCGACAACATTGGCCACCTTATTGAATTTCCCGTCATCCATCTCAATAAGAGAATGAAGAATGCGCCGCTGGACCGGCTTTAATCCGTCCGCGATGTCCGGTATGGCGCGCTCCTTTACAACATAGGACGCGTATTCAAGAAAATTCTTATCGAAAAGCCGTTTCAAATAAGCCATTACGACCCCCAGTTTTCCATCTTTACAGAAAAATAATTGATCACACAGGGAATTTAAAAAATAATGGACAGAATAAGTAAATCATCGTATACTTGGCAGATATAAATATATCACAGAAACTCCGGCAAAGCAGGTATGCGTGTTTGGAAAACGACATAAGGCGTTTATACGGGAAATAGATCTTTTTTTAGAGACCCTCCATGCGGGACACCGGGTGTTCATAGAAGCAATGGATCATTTCCAGCACCACGGAACAGGAGCTGAGTTCCGCCATAAGGCAGCAGAGGTTACGCGGTACGAAAAAGAAGCGGATCGCTCAGTCAAGGAGATCAAGAACCATCTCTACGAAGGGTTTCTTCTGCCCGACTCCCGTGAGGATATAGCCCTTCTGGCAGACACCTTTGATGACACTCTGGATATTGCAGAAGATGTTATCCGCTACATTCAGTCGCGCAGACTCGCCCCTCTTGCGCAAACCGCAGAGAACTTCACCGCCCTTGTGCGCAACGAAACCGGATGCTTTGAAAAAACAAAAGAAACCGTATCTCTCATTTTTCGTCACCGTAATCAGGATCGCATTCGCACAGCTGTCCAGGAGATCGGTGATCTGGAAACAATCTGTGATGACAGTGAATACGCAATAATTACCGAAATATACCGCAGCGCTCCGTCGGATATTCGGTATGAACTGGCAGAACTTACAGAAAAGGTCAGCAGCATAGCCGATGCATGTGAAGACACGGCGGCAATTATAAATATTATTAATATTAAGAGAGTTATCTGAGTATGTACCGGCTTTTCAGTGCATTTCTTCTCGGCTGGGGACTGGGGGCAAACGACTCGGCAAATGTGTTCGGTACAGCCGTTGCCTCCCGGGTCATACGGTACAGCTCTGCCGTTCTTCTGTCGGCGTTGTTTATCCTTGCCGGTGCAGTTTTACAGGGATACGAAGGTATTGAAACACTCCAGTCTCTTGCACCTCAAAACAGTACAACCGCCTTTATCACCTCCCTCGGTGCGGCGGTTTCCGTTGTCATTCTCACCCTTCTGAAGCTACCCATCAGCACATCTCAGGCTGTTGTCGGCGCAATTCTCGGCGTACAGGTATTCAAAGCAATATATCTGAACACCTCCACAATTAACTATGCCGAACTCACCAAAATTGTTGTATGCTGGATAGCCACTCCCGTGGGCGCCTTTATATTCACTCTTATTCTGTATTCGTTCTTTCAGCGCCTGATCAATTTCTTTAAACCCCAGCTCACCACAGGAGATCGTCTTATTAAATACGGACTTATTCTGTCCGGATGCTACGGTTCCTATGCCCTGGGAGCAAATAATGTTGCCAATGTAACGGGGATATACGTGGGGGAAAACAATATCCTCACTCCTCTTCAGGGCGTCCTTTTCGGTGGCATGAGCATTGCTGCGGGGGTTCTCACCTACAGCAGAAATGTGATGATGACTGTGGGCAGGAATGTAATTCCCCTGGACGGGTTCTCAGCACTCATTGCAGTGATAGCCCATGCTGCAGCTGTCCATCTCTTTGCCGTCATCGGGGTCCCCGTATCCACATCGCAGGCAATCGTCGGTGCTGTTTTGGCTATCGGCTTCATAAAAAACCGCGAATCGATCCATTACAAGACGGTATTAAAAGTATTTTCAGGATGGATTGTTACACCCCTCATTGCTTTTTGTATATCCTTTGGATTAACCCTTGTATCAAATCTGAAACTGGAAGTATACCCATGAGCAGTACCCTCATACCCACAACGCTCTGTATCAGCAGTAATGAAACAGTAAAGAAAGATATCAGTGCCTGTTTTCATGATGATGAAACCCTGCTCTTTGCTTCGGAAGCAGAGGATTTCGACAAGATATCCCTGAACACTGCTTCTATACTGATCATTGATTTTTCCGACTGGCATCTCGGTTTTACCATTCTGGATAAACTTGCTGCGGATCCCTGGCTGCATTACCAAAACATTATAACAATTTACAATAACCGCCGCGGAAGCAGGCAGCTCAGCGGCAGTAAGCTGATCAATTTTCTCACGGCCATTTCCCGGTATGATATTTCTGATGAACTCCCTGTGGTGCTTAACGTAATCCGGTTGAATCGCCCCTTAATTTCAGACCGTGCCATTCCCCTTAATTTTGATTTCGGAACCACGGGGTCTTTTCGCATCTCCAACTCATTTCTCGAAGTGGAGGTCATTGTCAGTCTTGTAACCTCTCTTCTCTACAATACGGGAAAAATCTCCTGGCAGAAAAAGAACAGTCTGAACACCTCTCTCATTGAGCTTATCATAAACTCAATCGAACACGGTAATTGCGAGATCGGATATGCAGAGAAGCGGGAACTCCTGCGGCAGGGCTATTCAATTCAACGTATTATCGAAAAACGTCTCCAGTATTCAGAGTTCAGAAATCGCAAAGTAACATTCTCCTACAACATCTCCACCGACGGCTCTCTTTTCAATATTATGGATGAAGGCCCCGGCTTTGATTGGGAAAAATACACCCGGCATACCGACTCCATCGATTATACCGGAGAAAACGGAAGAGGAATCATGATTGCCCTGTCATCACTGGACAGTGTCAAGTTCAACGAAGCAGGCAATGCCGTAACCTGCATGATTAACCACCGGGAAACCGAGGCAAATCAGATCCCCGCCATATTTCACAGCTGTCCGCAGAAAAAGATCCCCCGCGGAGAAATACTGATCCATGAGAACGACGAAAGCAATACTCTGTACTTTATCAAGCGCGGTCGCTTTTCCGTATCAGTTAATCACACGCGAATATCCACCATAACACCGGACAATATCTTTGCCGGAGAAATGGCACTGCTTATATCGGGAAAGAGAACAGCGACAGTACAGGCCGAAACCGACAGCGAAGTTATCCCCATCAACAAACTCGATTTTATTATCAATCTGAATCGTTTTCCCCATTACAGCTTTTTTATTGCAAAACTTCTTGCCCAAAAACTCAACAACAGCAATTATTTTATATCAAAGATAATGCAGCAGGCAAAACAGGACGTACAGTGAATCTTCAAAAATTGAGAGACACTTTTCTCCGAAATCTTGAAAAAATCCGCGGTGCATCAAAACATACTGTACAGGCGTATTCCACAGATATCAATCAGTTTCTCAGCCATTGCGAAGCATCAAATATCACCGGGGAAGACTGTTTTTCCAAAGCAGTTCTGCGCAGCTTTCTCCACCACCTGCATGAAAGCGGATATGCACCGCGGTCAATCCGCCGCAAACGGGCATCACTGCAGGCATTTATCGCAGCCCTCACGGCCCGGGGATACATTACAACGGATCATCTTGCCCAGCTCCCCATGCCCCGCCTGCCGCGGGATATTCCTCACACCCTGGACAACCATGCAACGCAGTCCCTGCGCAAAAACCATACTGACTCCGGTTCACTTCGGGACAGTCTTATTATTGAACTTTTTTACGGGAGTGGCATCCGCCTGAGTGAACTGCAGGGACTTAACTGTGAAGATGTGAATACGCGAAACGGTACCGTTTTGGTGATGGGGAAAGGGCGCAAAGAACGAATTATCCCGACAACCGACTATTCCCTCAAAATCTATGCAGCCTATCTTCAGGAGCGAAAAAGCAGCAATACTCCGACCGGCCCCCTCTTTCTTTCAAAAAAAGGCACACGTCTCTCGCATCGCCAGATTCAGCGCATTGTCAAGAAAACCCTGGAGGACACAACAGGATCCTCCGAATACAGCCCCCACAGCCTGCGCCATACCTATGCATCGCAGCTTCTTGATAACGGAGCAGATATTCGCGTTGTGAAGGAACTGCTGGGACACAGCTCTCTCAATACAACACAGATTTATACGCATCTTTCACCAAAGAAACTGCGCGATGCCTATGGTCAGGCTCACCCGCGTTCGGGCAAAGATACCTGATTAATCAGAACTCACCGACAAGAACAAAGCCCGGTGCGCCTTCGCCGGAGATAAAGAACGACATTTCTGCCTGAGATGCCTGGCGGGCACGTTCAAGAATCCGACGGCTTTCGACAATACTCTTTACACCGATTACATCCAAAAAGACGCCGAAGCCAAATGAGAGCCCGCCAAGGGCCGGGGCAAGCTGCGTCTGATCAGTTTCTGAATCCCAGGTGCTTGCCATGGCGGCTCCGCTTGCCATCAATACCGTACCGCTGGCCAGAAGGATGGTGCCGGACCGGCGAATCTCCTTTGAACGATTCAGGGCAAAAACAGCTTCATCGACAGGGTCTGCACTGATAAAGGAAATGGTCATCAGCACCGTCAGAGTTAGAATGATACACCGCATAGATACACTCCGGATAAGATTGAGAATTATATGTAAGTATACCCCTGTTTTGCAATTTTCGCAACAGGGGAAGCGATTTTAACGGGTTTTGAGGGAAACACCACGCTGATCAAGTTCCATGTCAAGCATTTGCGCCACATCTTCAATGGAAAGCTCATTTGTATCGAAAATAATATGGGCATCGGGCTCAATCGACTCCAGGACTTTATCAACACGATTAAAGAAGGTGCGCTTGGGTTCCTCCACATCCTCCAGGTAAGCCGGTGTACCGTTTTTGGCCACACGCTCCCACAGTACTTCATAATCATTTTTCAGCAGAATTATATAGGAGTCTTTCATGAGGACATCCCGTATTTCAGGAAGAAGGAACGATGTCCCTCCCGTACTGAGGACCACGTTATCCTTCTCCGCAATTTTCTCAGCGCTCTTAACTTCATACTCGCGAAACACTTTCTCGCCATGGCGACGATAGATCTCGCGAAAGTTCAGGCGGGCTCCTTTGTCATCACGAAAAAGCTTTTCAATCATATTATCAAGATCGTAAAAGTCAGCACCAAGCAGCTCGGCCAAACGATTACCAATATTACTTTTTCCCGAAGCCTTCGGACCTGTAATAAGAACTCGTTTCATATAATCCCCTGTTAATTCTCAGATTTGCAATTGTGGAGTTTATACTTCATTCTTTTTAATAACAGCGCAACATCTTCCCGTACGGAACTGCTGTAAAGAGTATTACTGTATTCATCAAGTACACTGTACACGTTTTTCATTTCATCATTGTCAAGACGGCGAAGCACAGACTCAAGATCACCCAGAACAGTGCTGCGAAACTTCGTGGCAAAGGCACGCCGGTATTCTGTATCGCTTTCCAGAAGAGCATCTTCGTAACTCAGAAAATGCCGCAGTACCGAATTCAAAATAATCTGCGGTGCAGCAGAACTGTTGTATCCAAAGCCCGACGATCGATCCGGAATCTCAAAGGAGAACCGGGTATTTCTGTTCACATCGTCAAAAAAGCGAAAAGAATAGTCAACATCAATATCCCGGTTGACCATTGAATCGCCTGCAACGTGGAAGAAAATATATTTTTTTCCGCCTTCGGGGAGAGTATTAATAAAATATTTCTCCTGTGTAAGGTTCGGCTTTGCAACATGGTTTTCCAGGTGCACAGGCGGCGAGAAACGAAAGGAGAGATCGTACACGGTCGGTGCGAAAAGATCCGCCTGCAGCTTTTGAAACGCCGTATCAAAGAATTCTGTGGAATCACGGGGAATATAAAAAGCACGACCGCCGGTTTCTTCGGAAAGACTGATCAGATAATCTGCATCAATTTTATCACCGTACCCCGCAGAATACACTGCAACCTCCCTGCGAATTTTTCCAGGCAGGGCGGAAGCAGCGACGGAATCACTGTGCGGCGTGCCCAGTGTAAGCAGCAGGAGCACCGGGTGATACCGCTCTCCCTGCCCCGGCATTTCACTGCTTCCCACAACATTATCCCGGGTCATCTCGTCCGTAAGCAGACGGTACAAACGCCGAAAACTTCGCCCGGACTCAGCGTTCAGCCCGGCCAGAAGGGGTGAAAGATCCAGGGAATCATCTCCTTTTTTGCGCAAAGGCATAAGAGTTCGCCCATATTCCGAATACACCGAGAGGGAAAGCATGTCCTCCGGCGTAAGTTCATCTGCCAGGGACTGCAGATGTTTAATAACCGCATTCTTAACACGGGCCGTAAACTCCTGGGAAATATCCAGGGCGACATAGAGTTGTATCGGACGGCGCCCGCGAAAGTCCATGTCATCGCTCTGAACAACAAGGGCGCCACGAAAAAGGGAATCCTTTTCAGGCCATGTATCACGTAAAAAAGTGTAATCAGCAAGTTCGGCAGAAATAAAGGCGGCCATACAGATTAAAATCAAAAATACTCTCATAGACTCAATCCAGTCTGAAATTCTGCCCGAGATATACACGGCGGGCCTCTTCGTTTTCGGCAAGTTCCCGGGACGTCCCGTGCAGAAGGATTCGCCCTTCCGACATAATGTAGGCACGATCGGTAATTCGCAGGGTTTCACGCACGGAATGATCCGTTATCAAAACACCGTACCCGCGCTCGCGCAGATGTGATACAATTGTCTGTATTTCTTCCACGGCAATGGGATCCACACCGGCAAAGGGTTCATCAAGAAGAATAAAATCCGGTTCAATGGCAAGGCACCGGGCAATTTCCGCGCGGCGGCGCTCCCCGCCGGAAAGAGCATACCCCGGGCTGTGGCGCAGTTTTGTGATATTGAATTCATCCATCAGCAATTCCGCTCTCTCCAACCGTTGTGCATAGGACATACGGCGTCCTTCAAGAACAGCCATAATATTATCCTGTACTGAAAGGCGGCGGAAAATCGAAGCATCCTGCGGCAGATACCCGATCCCCCGACGTGCCCGGCGATGCATGGGCACAGCAGAAATATCCTTTTCATCAAGATAGATACTGCCGAGATTCGGCCGGAGATTGCCGACAATCATGTTGAAGGTGGTGCTCTTCCCTGCGCCGTTTGGTCCAAGCAACCCCACAACCTCCCGTTTTTTCAGGCACAGGGATACCTGATCAACCACGGTCCGTCCGGAGAACCGTTTTACCAGATTTTGTGCATCAATCCGTTTTTCGGGGAAGCCTGCTTCCGTCATTGGGCAGTAACCTCTTTCATTTTACCAAACACATTTCCGCGCATCCGTACATATTCCACATCATCATCGGTAATACGAAGCCTGAGGGTATCTCCGGCTATCTCGTTTACTCGTGATGAATCAGTATAATATACGGCATTTACATTGGAAAAAGAAGTAATATCTGTCAAATCATCCCCCGAGCGAATCATATGAATTGTATCACCGCGAACACGATTCACCTGTGAACTGTCCTGAAAAATTTCAGTCCTGCTGCTGCCGTAGACCTGCATGGAGTCAACATCTCCCTCAGATGCAAAGAGCCGCAGCGTATCACCGTAGACCAGGTAGACAGTTGAATCACCGGTATCGTAACTCATGGAGCGCACATTTTCGAAGGAGCGAAAAGATGTGAGCTCCCCCCGGGAAAAATCTGCTTCGATTATCCCGCCGGTCACCCTTAGAAGAGAATCTTTCTCCGGACGGGAAAGAACACTGAGAGACGCAGAATCCACCGCACGGACCGTGCGTATCTCTCCGGAATCCAGCGTAAAAAGGATATCACCACCGGTCATGAGTGCATCACGCTGCCGAAGGCTGTCTTTCATGTATGTGCCGGGCTTACGCCCCATTGCACGAAATGCCTGCAGAGAGCTGTTGTGAAAATAAAACATAACTGAATCACCGAAGATGCCGTTTGCCCCGTAGCGAAGATCGGGGCTTCCCGTAAAAAGAACGGAATCTCCGGCTGCCCAGATTCGGGCGGAATCGCTTGTACCGTCGAGGGAATCGCCGGTAATAACAACCCTTCCCAGGGCCTGTGCAGTACCACTGCTGTTATTGTAACTCATGGAATCGGAACTGATCACCAGGGAGGTATCAGCAAAACTGAGAGCGGAATCCCTCCGGGAGGAATCGAGGGGATCCTGCTGCCTGGCATGAAAATACAGGGCGGGCTGTGCAGAAAGGAAAACACTGTCACGGCTTAAATAATACCATGCACTGTCCGCTGCAACAGTCACACGGCGGGCACTGTCCAGAGCGCGGACAGAATCAGCCAGGCTCAGGCGTTTTTTTTCTTTGGTGTACAACGCTTTGCCGCAGCTGAGGGCGTAACCGGGCTGATTCACCTGCACGGATCCGCTCAGATCGACAGTTCCCGCAGAACGCAGCAGGGTAACCGTATCAGCGGAAACGGAAATACTGTCCACTCTGAAAAGAACATCCCCGAAAAGGCGGCTGACCAGTTCACCGTCTTCAAGGGTGTTTCGGTTTTTATCCGCATGAACCAGACGCAGCATACCGGAACTGTCCACCGCAGTGGTATCAGCCCCCATGAGGGTGCTCACAGTGACTAAAATCAGCAATACTATCCGCCAGGGATTAGTCGGAAATACTGTCATCTTTTATACCGATAAATGACTCAAAGTCGGAAAACTCCGCCTCGACATCCTTATGGAAGGTCCACCAGGAGAAATCCTCCGCCGCATCAAAGCCTTTTCCCCGAATCCGCTCCCCCGAGGGAAGACGAATCTCAACGTACGCTTCGGATGTAAGCAGGCGGTCATCTTTCTCCCAGTTCAGACTGCGGCTGAGAATGCGTTTGCCATCGTCTGTGCGAATCTCCACACCACCCCAGAGTCGAAAACTGTCCAAGGAGTCACTTGTTACACCGCTGTCTGCCTCAACAACCGTGGAAACCCGTCCAAGCTCATCAAAGATATCCATGTAAACCGGAGAAATCTCCACACCGGCTCCACCGCTGCGGCGATACATTTTTTCGCTGACCAGCTGCCAGAGAAGCAGTCCGTCCTCGTAAGCACTCATGCGGCTTCCCGAAAGAAGCTGCTCTCCTTCACGGGCGCGGACCTCACTCTTTTTGAGTTTTTTGTCGCTTCTGTCGCATCCGGTACAGAGAAGTATTCCGGTACAGCAAATCAGCAGGGCCAGCTCCTTCATGATGTGTCTCCTTTTCTCTGATGAAATATAAATTAAGTACTTCCTCCTACGCACAGGAGCAGGGGAAAATGTATTTTTACCCACCCTTCGGCAAAACTATTCCGGGAGCAGACAATGGGACACCGACTGTTGGAAAAACTAACCACCCTGATCATTGATATCATTGCCATTAACGGCGCCCTCATTCTTACGTATCTTCTGCGGTATGAGAGCCCGCTCTACAGCACCCCCGATAAATACAGCTCCCTCGGGGAATTCTACACCCCTTCCCTGGCATTTATCACAACCCTCTGCTGGGTCTTTCTCTATTTTATCAACGGCCTGTACCGTGACTGGTTTAAAGAGTCCCGCCTCGATGAATTTCTTGTCGTTGCCCGAACGGTCATTCTCGGCATTGCCATCCTCTTTCTCATGCTTTTCAGTGATCAGATTATCGGTCTTGCAAAATCGGGAGAGCTCCATACCTGGAGCAGTCTCGGTGAAATTCTCAGCCAAATGAAGAGCTCCATTCTTATGACGTATCTTCTGGCCCTGCTCTTTTCCGCAACCCTTATCCGATTTATTATGCACAGTCTCTACGCCTGGCTTTTCCGCCGGGGAATCGCCGTACAGAACATTGCCATAGTCGGTGCCAACAGCTCCTCCCTCAAACTCATCCAGGAAATTGAAAATAATCCACAACTGGGCTACACTTTCCGCGGATTTATCGACAATCGGGTCACCGGATCATATCTGGGCCACCCCGTTCTCGGCCCCTACACGGATATTCCCTCAATCACTCAGGGGGAACAGCTCAACGGGTTGATTATCTCCCATGTGGGCAGCTCCGCCCGGGACATTCTTGATATTCTCAACTACTGCTGGGACGAGAAACTGACAATCTACCTTGCGCCCTCTCTTATGGATGTTGTTGCAGGGCATCTCAAAACCCATGAAATTGCCGGAATCCCCCTCATTGTTCTTCTGCAGGATCACATGCCCGCCTGGCAGGCTCAGGTCAAACGTCTTTTTGATATTATCATATCCCTGCTG
The DNA here is from genome assembly GCA_051745065.1 of Fibrobacterota bacterium. Lineage (GTDB taxonomy): Bacteria > Fibrobacterota > Chitinivibrionia > Chitinivibrionales > Chitinivibrionaceae > Chitinivibrio. The sequence goes on along the minus strand of JBNJDQ010000015.1, from coordinate 19,581 downwards.
ATTCTGGTGCCCTTTGCGCCGGTCTGGCTGCTTGTTGCGGCCCTGGTCAAGATCACCGACCCCGGCCCCGCCGTCTACAGTCAGGAACGTATCGGCCAGAACGGTAAACCTTTTACGATGATGAAATTCCGCTCCATGTATGTCGATGCTGAATCAAAATCAGGTCCGCAGTGGGCCACGGATAACGACCCCCGGATTACTCCCTTCGGCCGGTTTATGCGTAAAACCCGCCTTGATGAAATCCCTCAGCTGATTAACGTTCTGAAAGGCGACATGAGCTTTGTCGGTCCCCGGCCGGAACGCAAGTATTTCATTGACAAACTCAAAGAAGAAATACCCTGGTATGTCAAACGCCTGAAGATGAAGCCGGGCATCACCGGATGGGCCCAGGTGAAACATAAATACGATGAAACCATTGAAGATGTAAAAACCAAGGTCATGTACGATCTCTACTACTTTGAGAACATGTCCCTCCTTTTGGATCTCAAAATTATTATTCAGACAATCATTGTGGTGTTTACCGGCAAGGGTGCTAAATAATGTCTCTGCTGATCATCGATCACGGCAACAGCCGTGTGAAGATCTATCATGCGCTCACGGCCTCATCGCTGCCCCACCTCTGTGCAGCGCTGTCCCCCGAAGAGGCCGTGGCACAGATCTGCACCATCTGTGCCGATACCGCTCCTCCTGTCACCGATCTCATTATCTCTGCCGTTGCAGGAGGCTCGGCGTTTACCGCACGGCTGCAGGAAAAACTCCCCGCCCTTCCCCGGCAGATCTGCACTGTCAATACGAATCTCCTTTCCTGCGCCTACAATGCAGATCATCTGGGAATCGACCGGTACCTTGCGGCCCTTGCAGCATCGCGTATCTTTGCCGGGCGCAGCGTTGTCATTGCCGATGCGGGCACCGCCCTGACCGTGGATATTCTTTCCCCGGCGCCGCGCTTTGAGGGCGGCTGGATTCTTGCGGGAATCCGCACCAAGGCGGCAGCCCTGCATAGCGCAACGGACCAGCTCCCTGCAGCGGGAGATCCCGTCGACCACCAAAGCGAACCACCAACCACCACAAAGCAGGCCATAGCCATCGGCGCACGCCTGGAATCGGCGGCGGCCCTTGAGCATATCCTGACCGCCTGCGGCGGTAAAGCCCCCGTGCTCTGCACCACCGGCGGTGACTGGCCGGAGATCGCCCCCTACTGTAAAGCAAGAGCTGAAAGATATTTTATTCCTGATCTCATTGCCCGGGGTGCCCTGATCTGGTTTGGCGCGCGCCGCCAATAAGCAGAAACACCTCCGGGAGCGGTGAAAGAGCACGGCATGGGAAACTGCCCGCAGAAAAGAGACAAGAACAGCAGTGAGCCTGGCGGATCTAAAAGAGCATCCGTGAACTCCCCGTCTGCGCAGTGTCTGCCGTATCATCTATGTGTCTGCCCGGGTCACTGCCGAAGAAGTTGATCACATTGGAGGAATCCCGGTGCTCCCGCAATGTGTGCTCATCACATCTGCCAGGAACGCGCCGCTTCAGAAGACTGGTTTTGAATATTTCCGGACAGTAATCCGTGGCGACCATCCCCGTAGCACTGCAGACCCGGCGCTCCACAACGGATTCCGGCTTCGGAAATTCGCCCTCCGGACTGTCACCGTGCACCGCTTTCATAACCTCCACCCAAATGGGTATCGCCCCTTTTGAGCCGGCTATCCCCCGCCCCATGGAACGGCGCTGATCAAACCCCGTCCAGACACCGCAGGAATACTGCGGCGTAAAGCCGACGAACCATGCATCGGAGTAGTCGTTGGTTGTCCCGGTTTTACCGGCACATGGACGACGAAATCCGGCCCGGCGAATGGAGACACCGGTCCCTTCATCCACCACTTTCTCCATCATGGTTGTCATGACAGCGGCAATCCCCGGTGAAAGGACGGTATCCACCTCGGGCGTCCTCCGATAGATAGTCCGCCCGGAACTGTTTACAATGGAGTCGATAAAGTAGGGCTTCTGTTTCACTCCTCCTGCAGGAAAAACACTGAAAGCAGTGGTCAGATTAATATTTTTGACCCCTCCCGCACCAATAGCAAGGGCCGGCACATAGGGCAGATGCCCCTCAATACCCATACTGCGGGCAAGAGTTACAATCGGATGCGCTCCGATATCAAGAAGAAGCTGTATTGCAATGAGGTTAAGAGATTTTTTCAGACCAAACTGCAATGGCACCTCACCGTAGAATTTCTTATCAAAATTCTCCGGCCGCCAGTCCCCATCATCGGTTTTGATGGTCACAGGCTTATCATTTACAATAGTAGCCGGTGTATACCCGCTCTTGAGGGCGGCAGTATATACAAAGGGTTTAAAAGCTGAACCGGGCTGACGGGTGCTCTGAGTAGCACGGTTAAATTTACTTTTTTTAAAATCCCGTCCTCCCACAAGAACACGAACCGCCCCGTTTGCGTTATCCAGCGTCACCACGGAGGTCTGCAGCTGCTGCAGACGCAGGGAATCGTGAAGCGTATCGAATACATGACGATGTGCATCATACAGAGAATCAAAATGCTCAAAAAGGGTGTCCCGGGGAACATCAATCATGGTCCAGGCACGGTTTCGGCGGATAAAACTGCGGTTGGGAATACGCTGAAGGGTATCAAGATGGGCCTTCACAGCTTTTTCCGTACTGTCCTGGGCATGCGTATCCAGGGTCGTGTGAATAGCGATTCCATCGTGATAGAGCTTATCCTCTCCAAGCAGACCGATAACCCGGCGACGAATCTCCTCCACAAAATAAGGGGCCCGGTCAGACTCCTTTTGCGCAGGATCAGCAGTAACAGCAAGGCCTGCAAGTGTTTTCATTCGTTCCTTACTTAAAAACCCCGCACGCACCATGCCCCGAAGGACGGAATTGCGCCGAACCCGGGCCCGGGCCCGATTTTCCTCTAAGTCAGGGCGGTAATTCCCAGGACTCTGAATACACCCGGCCAAAAGGGCTGCTTCACCAACGGTCAGCTGCGATGCGGGCTTGCTGAAATAGAGCTGGCTTGCAGCCTCCACACCATATACCCCGCCGCCAAGATATACCATATTTAGATAGAGTTCCAGGATCTCATCTTTGGTGTAATATCTTTCCAGAGCAACTGCAGTGAAGGCCTCCCTGATCTTCCTGATAATTCGCTTTTCGTGAGAGAAAAAAGCATTTCGCGCCAACTGCTGAGTCAAGGTTGATGCCCCCTGTTCAAACCCGCCGGCAGCGATATCATGGACAATCGCCCCGGCAATACGCTTAACATCAATCCCCCAGTGATTGCGGAAACGGATATCCTCAATAGCAATAACAGCATTCTGCATATGTTCGGGAAAAGAATCAAGAGGCTTCCAGAAACGGCGTTCGATACTGAAATCATGCACCTTTTCACCATGCATATCGTATACGGTGCTTACCAGAGAGGGCCGGATATCCGACAGCTTTCCGGGATCCGGCAGTGTCGCAGCAACCCGGTGGGAAAGCACCCATGCCGCTGATAAAAAAACCGTTGTCGTAAAGACAATGACAATAAGAACAGCTATGAGAACCGGCGTCCGGTTGAGAACACGCCCTTCATCTTTTGAAGGGGAGGATTTTTTATGCGCGGAAAATGTGATGGGGTTCATATCTGACATATCAGGGCCTTACCGTTTAATACTGTTGCATAGTAAAATATAAAAAGCGTCGCTTTGCCGAAACAGATAAGTTTCATTCCATTAATATATGTAATAAATCATCAGAGTCTTTTTGTGGATATCCCGCAGAAAACCTATTCATCCTACGGACGCAGACACCAATTGATGGAGCTGACCAGAAGCTCTTCTCCGGCGGTATTCAGACCGGGAGCACGAAAGGGCAACGCCGCAAAAGAAACTGGAGCGGTATCTCCACCGGGGAGGGGATCGCCGGGATCAAAGGTAAAAAGATATTTCTCTTTCTGATCATCGATACCCTTGGCAATAACATCAGCCCCCGCAGTTGCTGCAGCCCACCCAAGAACTGACGCGGTATCCGCAATAATATCAAGACGGAAAACGATACTGCTCATCTGCCCCAAATAGGAACTCAGAGGATGCTCCAGGGCTTCTTCCGTTATAAGAACCCCTGTACTGCCCCTTCGGCTTCCGATACTGTCAGCAAGGCCAAGGGAGAGAAGAAGCTCACCGGAAAGAATAATTCCGGGACAGCGGTTTTCTTCGATAAATTCACTCAGAACGTCGCCTTCCGACACCCCTGGCAGAGCCATAACGGCAGTATAATCATCATCAGAAAAATCTCTCCCGCGGGGTGCTTCCTCAAAGGTGTACCCCCATTTTTCTCCGAGAGTTTTCAGGTACTGCTTCCAGGCAGTATCAGCGGAGGTGCCGCCGTACCATACCAGAATATGTGCCGGTTTCGCAGACACCACCGCAGAATCACCTGCTTCCAGGGAGACTGAACGGTGAATGGAATCACTGCTGTCCTGAAAGCGGAAGAGCCCCGCCGGCATGTGGTGCAGTGTTACCGCAGTATCTTCACTGAGATCTGCGGAAAAGGGGGTCCCTTGAACATAGAGCAGTTTTCCCGACGCCGCAGAACTGCGCTGAAGTGTCACCTGGGCGACATCACGCAGATCCAGATCCATTGCAAGATCGTCACCTTCTGCAATATTCTGAAAACCGCATACCGAACTGTCTGCAGTATAAGCCAGAAGATTTACCGCACCGCCGGGATGGTCGAGCTCAAAGGAGCCCGTACTGTCTGTTGTTACCTGTTGTATTCCCATATCAGCACCAGGGCGGTAATCTGCAGGGTACAGGGAAACTGCAGCATTCTTTTGAGGCGCATCATTCAGAGTAATGCGCCCGGCAATCTTGGGATTCCCCGTTTCCGAACCATTCCCCGCAATGTCTCCGGAGCCCCCGCAGGAGAGCAGCAGAGAAAGGGATGCCACCATAAGAAAGAGCTTAATTCTTTTCATGGACCACCCCCTTGTCTTCGGCACCAACCGTTTGGGATACCGGAAAAACAGATATATTAATTTTGTACACGGAATCGGAGTCCCGGTCATTTTCTGCAAGATCCAGAAGCTCTTTGCGCAACTGAGCAATGCGCTCCGTAACAAGAGTAAAATTTTGCCGGGACATTCCCAGGGTAAGGCCGGAGATACTTCGTTCCTCACGTGGAATATCACTCATGGCGCGTTCTGCCAGTTCATAACACTGACTGTAATAATGATGCAGAGCCATGGGGCGAAAATCCTCTCCCGTGGTAACCGTATTCTCCTGCAACCGATACACCCCGTCTGCATCACGGCGGATCAGCTCAAGCCGTTCCAGAAGTTCCACGGATTTTCGTGCCTGAAAGGCGGTAATGTTGGGCTGAACCATCTGTCCGAGACGTTCATAGTCACCGGTAAAACGAATAATTCCGACCAGTGAGCGCACCACGGCATGGTACCAGCGTGCATGCAGTTCCACCTGATCATCCCGCAACAGAGCCGACTCCGGGGTTCGCCGGGAGCCCCGTTTGATCTCCACCATATCCCGGTAATAAATATGCTTCTTCCTGTTGTCCCGGGCCTGATTAAAGCGGACAAGGGCCTGAAAATACTCCACCTCTTTTTTGGCAAGATTCATGGCCCGGGCAATGCGGCTGCTGCTTTCGGCGGAAAGATTTTTATCACCTTTGATAACCCGAAAGATGAAACCGCGTGATTTGATTCGCGCAGAATCTGCAAAGGCCTGATATGAAAAGCGGCTTTCCCGCTTCATCTCTTCAAAGTAATCGGACATGTATTTTCGATAATCGCTGTAGAGAAATACTGATTCCATCTGTGCCTCACCTTTTTATTACCGATAAAATAACTTTTTCCGTGCATTTTTTCAGAAAAAAGGGTAATCGGCAACTGTTTCCCCGAAAATATCCACTGTTTTTATTTTTGATGCGGCAATACGATTTCTTCCATATAACAATACAAAGAAATACAGATATAATATCAAGTTTCCGCAATCCGATCCGATGCCGGTATTCAGCCTGTGTCGAATGCACCTCCCTCCTGCCTGCAGTCACTTGCAGCACCACATCGGCAAAAATGACGGCATAACCAACTACGAAACACTCCTGCAGCGCAGGGATTTCCCCGCCCACTTCGAAAAACATATATTACTGGGCACTGCAAAGAGAGGTAGAGATGAAAATTGAACGCCGCGTAACACCGCCAGAGACCACCACCCCGGTCCGCTGGTACATTTTTCAAAACAGAGATATCCTCTGCAGCAGCCAGGTATATCTTGCGGGAAAAGCCGCTGCTGCCCCCGTTGAAATACTACCGTATACCGCTGAATATCTGGGGCTGGCAGCGGGAGCCCACTGCTTCTGCGCCGAAGCAGAGCCCCACTCGGATCTGCCCGAAGACGTCCGCCGGGAAAACTTCCGCGCCCTTTACCGGCATTTATCCTACGGGCAATACCGCCTGGCAGGATACGCCTTTCAGGTGAAGGAGTGGGCCCGAAATCATCAATACTGCGGTCGATGCGGCCGAAAAACAGACCGAATCGACGGGGAACGGGCCCGCACCTGCCGGGCCTGCGATCTTCGATTTTATCCGCGGATTTCACCGGCAATTATTGTAGCAGTCACCCGCAAAGACTCCCTGCTTCTTGCGCATAACGCCCGTTTTCGCCCAAACCTGTACAGCCTCATTGCGGGGTTTGTCGAACCCGGAGAGGAGCCTGAGGAAGCTGTGGCCCGGGAAATCGCCGAGGAGGTCGGCATATCGGTCACAAATATCCGCTATGTCTGCAGCCAATCCCACCCCTTTCCGGATTCCCTCATGCTTGGTTTTACCGCGGAATACGCTGCAGGAGAACTCAGACCCGACCAGGATGAGATCACCCGGGCCGGATGGTTCAGCTCTGAAGATCTCAAGGATATTGAACTGCCGCCAAAGGCCGCCGTGGCGCGCACCCTCATTGACCGCGCCTTTTCCCGAAAGGGCTGAGATGCCTTTCATGCGGTTCGGAATATATTTTCCCGCCGAACCCGAAGATCCAAGAGAGGTACCGTGAACAATTCCGTCCTGCCGATTCGCGAGAAAGAAGAGGAAATCAAAGAGCTGATTCGCACCAGTCAGGTGGTGGTTGTGGCCGGTGAAACCGGTTCGGGCAAAACCACACAGCTGCCCCGATTCTGCCGTGAGCTGGGGCTGGAGGAGAACGGAAAGATTGCCGTAACCCAGCCGCGCCGCATTGCCGCAACTTCAACAGCTGCGCGGGTGGCCGAGGAAGTCGGGGGTACTCCCGGCAATGAAGTGGGCTACCGGATCCGCTTTGCTGCCAAAGAGAGTGATCGTACCAGTATCCTCTTTATGACTGACGGGATTCTTCTGACGGAGATCGGCCGCGACCGCACCCTCTCTGATTATTCCGTGATTATTGTGGACGAAGCCCATGAGCGCAGCCTCAACATCGATTTCCTTCTGGGGTATCTGCGCACACTCCTGAGTAAACGGCGGGATCTGAAGGTGATCATCTCCTCGGCCACCATTGATACGGAACTGTTCTCCCGCGCCTTCAACGATGCTCCCATCGTAAATGTATCCGGGCGGATGTTTCCGGTGGAGGTAATCTACGATCCGATTGAAGAAAACGGCTACGACTACATAGACCAGGCCCTCCTTGCGGTGGATAAACTCGACGGTACCGGGGAAAAGGGTGATATCCTCATCTTTATGCCCACGGAACGGGATATTCGCGAACTCTGCACAAAGCTCAGCGCCCGCGTTACAGGTTCCACAGAGGTGCTGCCGCTCTTTGCGCGCCTCTCCCGCAAAGATCAAAACCGAATCTTTCACCCCGGCGGAAAGAGGCGGATCATTGTCTCCACAAACATCGCCGAAACCTCCGTAACGGTTCCGGGAATCCGCTTTGTCATTGATGCAGGCTACGCCCGGATAAACCGCTACTCCCCCACCCTGCGGACAAACCGCCTTCCCGTGGAGATGATTTCCAAAGCTGAGGCTGACCAGCGCAAAGGCCGCTGCGGCCGTGTATCCGAGGGCATCTGCATTCGGCTGTACAGCGAAGAGGATTACCAGAACCTGCAGGATTTCCGTGATGCCGAAATCCGCCGGTCCAATCTGGCCGGTGTTATTCTGTCACTGCTGCATTTTCGCCTGGGCCAAATCAGCGATTTCCCCTTTATTGAACGCCCCGATGAGCGGGCAATCCGCGATGCCTTTTCCCAGCTGGAGGAGCTTGGCGCTCTTTCACCCCGAAAAAAACTCACCGCCGTGGGCAAACGCATGTGCCGTCTTCCTCTGGAACCGCATATCTCCCGGATAATGATCGAAGCGGAAAAAGAAAATATTGTGGAGGAACTCTCCGTCATCTGTGCCGGTCTTTCCATTGTTGATCCCCGGGAGCGCCCGCAGGAAGAAGCCGATACCGCTGATAAAAAACACGCCAAATACATCAACGTTCATTCAGATTTCCTCACCCTGCTGCGGATGTGGGAGATCTATCATGAACGCTTTGAGAATCTACGCAGCAGCAATAAGATGCGCCGCTACTGCCGGGAGAACTTTCTCAATTACCGCCGCATGCGGGAATGGGTCGATGTTCACCGTCAGATCAGACGTGTTTTTCAAAAAGATAAAAAGGGTCCCGCCCGGCAGTATTCCGGAAAAAAAGGCTTTGCCGATGCAGTTCACCGGGCGGTTCTCACAGGACTTGTCACCTCCGTGGCCCATTGGGAGCCCGAAGAAAAAGTCTACAAGGCCACACGCAACCGCTCTCTCTGGATCTTTCCGGGCTCCGCCCTTATGCAGCGGGAGAAGCAGCCCGAATGGATCATGGCTCACGAGATCGTCCAGACCAGCCGGGTCTTTGCCCGCACTGTGGCGCCACTCAACCCCCGCTGGATTGTTCAGCTCTTTCCGCATCTGATTAAGGCTGTTCACTCACCACCCTACTACGATGAGGAAAAGGAAACCGTTCTCTGCGAAGAGAAGCTTCTCTTCGGCGGCCTGACCGTTTCGGAAGGACGGAAACGCTTTTACGGAAAGATTGATCCGGCAGCAGCCACGCGGATTTTTGTACAGGAGGCTCTTGTTGAAAATCGTGTGGCACGCCAGCTGGATGCTGTCAAAGCCAACAATGCCCTGTACAAAAAACTGCAGGAAGATCAGTCCAAAATCCGCCGGCGTGGCTTTGTCGCCGAACCGGAACAGATTGGGGCCGTGTATGAAGAACGCCTGCCGGGCATAGCCTCATTCCGCGATCTGCTGGGCACGGTTCGCCGCGAGGGCAGCGATGATTTTCTGCGTCTCACCCGGGATGATCTTATTATTGACGATCTTCCTGAAAAAACGACAGAGTACCCCCGGGAATTCACCCTGGGGACAAGCAGTTTCCCCCTCTCCTACGCCTTCAATCCCGGTCGCGAAAACGATGGTGTCACCGTAACCGTTCCCCTGAAGGAAGCCCCCTTTCTGCAGGAGGAATCCCTCGGCTGGATTATTTTGCCCCTGCGTCAGGAAAAAATCACCGCCCTGTTGCGGCAGCTGCCCCGTTCCGTTCGCAGGCAACTTATTCCCCTACCGGAAACTGCTGCCAAACTTGCTCAAAAGATGCGTCCCCGGGGCAAAAGCTTCACCCAGACCCTTGCCGAAGAGCTCACCCGGCGCGGTGTTTCCTGTTCTGCCCGGGATTTTTCCGAAGAGGAACTGCCCGAGCATCTGAGAATGCGGGTTGCTGTTCAGGAAAAGGGGAAAACCCTGATGACAACACGCAGCACGGAAGAACTCAGGAATATATCCCACAACCGCGCAGACCTTGCCCCCGGAAATATCGAAAAGGAGATCCGCCGATGGGAACATGGGAGTGTTAAAACCTGGAATTTCGGTGATCTTCCGCCGCAGATAGAACTGAGCAGAACAAACGACGGTCTTCCCCTCTATGCATTTCCCGCGCTTCAGGACCGGGACGAAACCATTGCACTCACCTGCCTCAGCCGTCATGACGAGGCTGAATCGGTACATCGAAACGGTGTTGCCGCTCTGCTTAAAAAAGATCTGCAGAAATCCCTCAAGATCCTTCGAAAAGATATTACCGTTCCTCCTGAATATGCTCTTGATGCGGCCCCTCTGGGTGGAACAAAAATCCTTGAGAAGCGCTACGGGCAAATCGTACGGGAATATACCCTGAGACCACCGGCCAATCCACCGCGAAAAGCGGCAGATTACAGGAAACTGCTGAAAACCCGACAAAAAAGCATGGATTCAGCCGGACGGGAGGCTCCCCAAAAAATCGGAACCCTTCTAAAGCAGCTTCGTAAAAACCGTGAGCTCATTGAGAAACTCAATAAAAAATATGCACATACCTTTCGCAGTAATCTGGCAGATGAACTTCGTGCAGAGCTTTCAGTCTACATGGATCAGTTCATGGAAGGGTTCTTTCCGCTGCCGCTTCTGGAGCAGTTTCCCCGCATTATGCAGGCCTTTTATCACCGCATCGAAAAAGCCTATACAGCCACGGGTAAATACCGCCGGCAGGAAGAGGTTCTTCTGGGCTTTCAGGAGCGCCTTGCCGATTTAATTGCTGATTTTGACAGATTTAATATTTTCCAGCAGGCTGATTTATTAAATTTAATGGTACTTGTGGAGGAACTGGGGGTGCAGCTTTTTGCACACCCCGTGATGAAACCGCAGCAGCCGGTTTCTCCCGAAAAGCTTGAAAAACTCTTTAAAAAGGTAGGAGAAGCATAATGTTTGTTAAGGGATTTGAGGTCAAAGAAACACTGGTCGGATCATTTGATTACGGCGATGACCTGCTTCTTTCTCTGCAGAAGCTCTGTGAGGAAAAAAAAATCTCTGCCGGACGGATTGAGGTTATCGGCTCGGTCGACTCGGCAAAGGTAAAGTATTATTATAAAAAACGAAAAATGTTTGATTGGGTCTACTATAAGATGAGCATGGAAATAGTCTCCTGCATCGGTACGATTTCCATGTACGAGGGCAAGCCCTTTGTGCACTGTCATATTTCTCTGGCTGACCATGACGGTGGTGTCTACGGCGGCCATCTCTCGGAAGGAACAAAACTCTACTCCTCGGAATTCAACATAGCTGTCTATGAATACAACGGAAGTGCCCTGAATCGCTCCTGGGATGAACGGACTAATCTTGTTTTATTAAAATAAGGCTTGTTATTTCTGTTCTCTATTGTATCATGTAGAAAAACATACCTTAGGAGGACTTCAATGGCAATGTCAGATAAGAGATCACAGAAACGGGAACATCTGATTTTCTATCTCAAGGTTCTGGATCGTGATTCACGGGATGTTATCGGCCGCCTTGGTGATCTTTCCACCAAGGGTCTTCTGTTGCTGAGCAAACAGGCGCATACACCGGGAGAGACACATCGTCTCTCCATCGACCTGTCGGATCTGGATGTTCTGCTCACAAAAAAAAGTATCGACTTTGACGCAGAAGTGAAGTGGTCACATCAGGACATCAACCCTTCTCACTATATCTCGGGATTTCAATTCCTCAGTATTTCGGATAAAGATATCGGGGTTATTAACAAGATTGTTGAATCCGTCGGGTTCTCACACTGAGGTCCACAGTATCAATTTCCGCGGCAGCTCATAGAAAGATACTTCAAAGAGGTATGCAAAAACCTGAAAAACATTACTCAATAATTGGTTGCACACATTTTTAATCAGGCCTTGGGGAATAATCCGCAGGAAAAGGCCGACCCATTGCAGTATGAATCCCTGCAAATCTCTTTTTTTGTGCTATATTACTGAATAGCTAACATAAAAGGAGATTTCTATGATACGAACAATTACGACGGTTCTCTGTCTTGCCGTCACTCTGGTGTACTCGTATGAACCGATCCCTCCGGCGCAGGACAACCCCGGCGGCCTGGATGCGGCAAACATTCCCCTGTTCATCAGCCTCGGCTTTGATGACAACAAATATGCCGACGGTGTGGACTGGATCAGAGAAGAACTTCTGAAGGACCGGTTCAATAATGAAGGAACCGGAAATGCGGCGACCTTTGACGGAACCCCCATGCAAACGGATATCTATGTAATCGGTAACGCCGATTACGCCTGGTCTGAAGATCCCTATAATCAGGAAATGCCCACGGACCGCCCCGTTACAGAATCATGGCGAAAAGCTTATCTTTCAGGCATGGGCGTAAACAATCATACCTGGACACACGGGCATAATCTCTCCGACCTGAGCTATTCCGAGGGAACAGATCAGAGTCCCTCCCTTTTAAAAGAATTGGGTATGTGCTCCCAGTACCTTGTCAATATCGCCGGAATGCCGGTCTCCCATATCTACGGATTCCGTACTCCCTATCTTGCCAGCTCTGCCTCGAATAACGCTTCATTCCGGGCAACGCGTGATCTGGGTATGTATTATGACTGCACTCTGGACAACGGAATGCAGGGAAATCAGCCTGCGGAATGGGCCCGTGCCTATTTCCCCGGAACCATGGAGGACGGCTGGATCTGGTGGACTGCCATGGCAACGGACCGACTCTGGCAGGTACCCAATGCAATTTATCAGACACAGGAGGGAGGTAAGTTCTCCGTGAAAGGGTTTGACTCCGGCACAACCAACGGCTGGCCCAGCGGAGCCTCAGCCCAGGACATGTTCAACCAGATGAAATGGGCAATCCAGTACAACTATAACAGAAACCGCGCGCCCCTGGACCTTGGTCTTCACAGCGATTACTATTCCGAAACCGCTCAGAATACCAGCGGGACTGCAGCCAGCGAGTTCTCCACGGGGCTTGCAGATCGACGCAAGGCGCTCACAATGCTTCTGGACTGGATCGAAGACTCTCTGCCCGATGCGCGGGTGGTAACGAAAATCGATATTATCCGCTGGATGGAAAACCCCGTAGCTCTGGATGACCTCTCACGCAATGACGAACTTACCTTCCGTACAGATAATGGCAGCGGCGGGTTCTCCGGTGCCCGGCCTCTGGTTGATGATGCAGGATCTCAGGCCGAGCTCACTGGTGAAAACAGTGTAGACGTCACCGTCGGGGACCCAAAAGACTGGGCAGTGACTGGCTATGCAGGTCTTTCATGGCCCCTTTCCAAAAGCATGGAAGAAGTGCACTCCATGCGTCTGAGTTATTCCTCAGACATACCTCTGCGGATAGTTCTCAAACAAAACGGGCTTGAAATGGACTCCTACGGATGGGGACTGCCCAGTACCGACGGCACCACCCGAACCGTGGAACTGCCCGTGGTAACCGACTTCTTCGAACAGCCGCGCCCCGTTGATCCCGCCGATGAGAGTCCTCTCGATCTCTCTGCAGTCAACGAAATCGCCCTGGTGGCACAGGTCTTTGACACCACCATGAGCGGTTCCTTTACAGCGGATATGGAATGTTTCGGTGCGGGAAAACTGACTGAAACCACGGCAACCCTTGGGGAAACCGGAAAAACCGGCTCCGCCCTTCGTATTCAGACACAGGGCTCCACCCTGACAGTTACCACAGGTCAGAAGGCCCCGGCACAGGTACAGCTATATGATCTTCGTGGGCGTCTTGTTCAGAAAAAATCATTCTCCGCAGGAGCACAAAAAGAGATTACCCTGAGAAATCTCTCCCGGGGAACCTATCTCCTGCGTGTATCCGGCCCCTCGCAGAGCCTTGTACGCCGGGTTACCCTGCAGTAAAACTGGCTTCCGGCATAAAACAGAAAAGGCTGTTTCCTTTCGGAGACAGCCTTTTTTAATTTTGCCCGTTTTCGGTGTTCAGCAAAAGCTGTATCAATAATGGGGCGGTGGTGTTTCCTCGGAAAGATCCCGCACATCACCACGCCCAATGGATTTCAATTGTCTGTTAAGTTTTTCCACAGTGTTTTTCAGGGCCGACAGCTGCCGATCCTGCTGAAAGAGAGTATGATTCACCTCGTCCAGATTATTTTCAAGGAATGCGATTCGCGTCTCAAGGCTGATAATTTTATCGTCCATATTCCTCCGGGGATAAACGTATATTATCGAAGAATATAGTATTCGGGGAGCACTGGTGCGGCAATTAAAAACCAAAGGAACGTTTACGGCAATTCTGATACTCTTTGTATCAAACTTTCTCAGTCGTATCATCGGCTTTGTACGCACTCAGGTGCAGGCCGGCTTCATCGGTACGGGCAGTGCGGCAGACGCGTATGCAATTTCTTTTCTTTTGCCGGACACCCTGAACTACATTTTGGCGGGAGGTGTCCTCTCGGTAACGTTTATTCCCATCTTTCAGGAACTGAAACAAAACAACCCAGCCCAATGCGATCGTTTTTTCTCAAATCTACTTACCACGGGAACCCTTCTGTTTGCCCTCTCCATTATCGCGGGCACCTTCTTTACGCCGGATTTAATTAATTTTCTCAGCGGAAAAAACATCACCGGAGAAGAGCGTCTTCTCAGCATTCGTCTGACCCGTATAATCTTACCGGCACAGCTCTTCTTCTTTTGGGGAGCTCTTCTTAAGGGGGTTCAGTTTGCAGATAAGAAATTCCTTATCCCTTCCCTTGCTCCGGTGATCTACAATATTGGAATTATCACGGGGGGAGTACTCCTGTATGAAAAGATCGGCGTAACCGGCTTTTCACTGGGCGTTGTGGTCGGGGCTTTTCTCGGAAATGTCGCCGTACAGATTCCTGCGGTTCGTAAAAGCGGCATTACCTACCACCCGGTGGTTGATCTGAAAGATCCGGCCCTGCATCGCTGGTTTGTAAAAACACTTCCCCTGGTCATTGGTCTGGGCTTTACCTTCTCAAACAACTTTCTCATCCGCACCTTCGGCTCCCGCTGCAGTGATGGCGCCGGCGCCGTGAGCGCTCTGGATTACGCCTATCGGCTGTTTATGGTGCTTGTCGGACTTCTGGGACAGTCAGTTGCCGCCGGTGTATACCCGTTTATTACACAGATGGCCAACGAAAATCGTATTGACAGAATCGAGGAAACGGTTCTTCCACTCCTGAACAAAGTGGGAGCCCTGCTTATTTCCGTATCACTCATCGTCCCCTTCATCAGTACGGAACTGGTTTCCCTTCTTTTTGAACGGGCCGCCTTCGACAGCTCATCCACGGAAATTACCGCCCGGGCGTTAACCGCCTATATTCCGGGCCTGTTCTTCTTTACCGCCGTTCTCATACTCAATCGTTTGTATTATGCGGTTCAGCGTATGTTTACCCCGACAATTATCTCAACGGTTTCTGTGCTGATATCTCTGCCCCTCTTTTTTATTCTCAGTTCCCGCATGGGGGTGACCGGAGTTGCTCTTCCGGCAAGTCTTTTTTCTGTTATTGCCTTCACCGCCATGATTATCCACTGGAAGCATCTGTACAGTGAATCCAGAATCCTTACGATTTTTCCACAGATTCTGCGTGTAATCATATTATCTCTTCCCGGAGGTATCAGCGCAGCCCTGCTCTCGCGCCTTTCCTACTCCGGGCCCTTCAGTACTGTCTGGATGCTATTTACCGCAGGATTACTGCCCTTTTGTCTTAATCTCTTTATTTTTGACCGCACAGGAATCCTTCCCATGCCCGATCTTACAAAGAAATTCCGTAAAAAGTGAGATTTCTGTATTATATTAGAGGTATGATCAAAGTATGAACAAAGGATAATGATATGAAACAGATTGCAGGTATTTCTCTTCTCTTTCTGCTCTTGTTCGCCTGTGCCGGCGGCGGAAAAACACTTCCCACTAAAACCGAAGCAGACACGTTCATGGCGCAGAACACGGTCAGCGGAATCGACTCCTCCTGTCTCATTGAAGGTGAATATCGCATCGGCATGTCCCGGCATGTTCTTGAATTCATGTACGGCGAACCTTCAGAGATTTCCACGGTGCGTGAACCCTGGGGAACTCAAACCCACCTGCTCTACACCAAAGGTGATGACAAGCTTTTTATTATCGAAGACGAAGTAGTTGTCGGCATTCGCCAGGAAGAAAACTGAATGACCGCTCTTCCAACGGGCCTCATCCTGTTTTTCAGCGCTCTCTTCGGAGCTCTTCTGGGCTCATTCTTCAATGTTTTGGTGTATCGCCTGCCACGGGGGGAATCCATCGTCAGTCCACCGTCGGCCTGTCCGGAGTGTAATCACCCCATTCGGTGGTACGATAATATACCCCTCCTCAGCTGGCTGAATCTTGGCGGACAGTGCCGCTTCTGCAGTGCCCCCATTTCTCTGCGCTATCCAGCAGTGGAACTGAGCGGAGCACTCTATTCCATGGGGCTGGTTTATCTTCTTTTTCTGCCGATACTCACAGAAAATACTCATGCCTGGTATCTATACATACCTCTGCTGGTGCAGTATCTTTCATGCATGGTGATTATCCCTCTTATACTGATTGACCTGCGTCATTACATTATTCCCGACAGCTTTACCCTCGGCGGACTGGTTATTGGCCTCGCCGTTTCCTTTATACCCGGCGGGATCAGCCCTGCAGCCTCCTTTACGGGAGCCCTCACGGGGGGCGGCATCCTTCTGTTTTTTGCCTGGTCCGGAAAGCTCATCCTCAAACGGGATGCTCTCGGCGGCGGCGACATCAAAATGCTTGCATGGTTCGGGGCCCTTTGGGGACCGGCAGTTGCCGCAGGGACAATTTTTATCGGCGCTTTCTGTGGCCTGATCATGATCGCTTTCGGGGCTTTTGCGGGCAAGGTCTCTCTTGAAAACCCGATCCCCTTCGGCCCGGCCCTGTGCTGCGGTTTACTCATAACCCTTCTGTGGGGGAACCGGCTCTGGGAGTGGTACAGCTCCTTCTTCAACATATCCCTCTGAGCTGGAACGGGAAATTCCTGGACCTCCTGCGGGGAGAATATATTTTAAAGGGAATAATCAATAACTGTCAGGAGTCGTTTTGCAGTACGAAGTAGTTATCGGCCTTGAGGTCCATGCACAGCTGAAGACACAGACAAAGATATTCTGCGGATGTGAAACATCCTTTGGAGATACACCGAACAGCCACGGCTGCCCGGTCTGTCTTGGTATGCCCGGAGCACTGCCCGTTATGAACCGTGCCGTTCGCGATATGGCCGTTCGTGCGGGTCTTGCCACAAACTGTGAAATTCGCGGCAAATCAATCTTTGCACGGAAGAATTATTTTTATGCCGACCTACCCAAGGGGTATCAGATCTCTCAGTATGAGCTGCCCATCTGCGAAGAGGGATATCTTGATATTACCCATAATGGAACGGAAAAGCGCCTGGGAATAACCCGGATTCACATCGAAGAGGATGCGGGCAAGCTGGTACATGATAAAGACGTGGACTCACTCTTTGATGTCAACCGTTGCGGCACTCCGCTCATCGAGATAGTCAGTGAACCGGATATGCGCTCCCCCCGGGAAGCCTATCTCTATCTGACAAAACTGAAAAAGATCCTGCAGTACATCGATGTGAGCGACTGCAATATGGAAGAAGGCAGTTTTCGCTGTGATGCCAATATTTCCCTACGCCCCATGGGTGAGACGGCCCTGGGTACCAAAACCGAACTGAAAAACATGAATTCCTTCCGTAATGTGGAAAAAGCCCTGGAATACGAGATTGCCCGACAAAAGAGCGTACTCTCCGTCGGCGGAACGATTGTCCAGCAGACCCTGCTCTGGGATGCTCAGAAGAAGGTAACCAAGTCTATGCGCACCAAAGAAGATGCCCACGATTACCGCTACTTTCCCGATCCGGATCTGGTACCGCTTACCGTTACCGAAGCAGAAGTGGAACAAATCCGCACAAATATGCCCGAACTGCCCGAAGCAAAGGAGGTGCGTTTCGCTGCGGAATACAGTCTCGATGAAGATGCCGTGACCCTGCTCACGGAGGATCGGGTAATTGCCGACTATTATGAATCGGTGGCTGCAAAGACCAAAGACAACAAAAAAGCCGCAACATGGGTGATGGGAGAAGTCCTGCGTCTCAAAAAAGAACATGAACGCTCTCTCAGTGACATGAACCTGACGGCTGATAAACTTGCTGAAGTAATTGCCCTGGTGAAGGACGGAAAGATATC
The DNA here is from genome assembly GCA_051745065.1 of Fibrobacterota bacterium. Taxonomy (GTDB): domain Bacteria; phylum Fibrobacterota; class Chitinivibrionia; order Chitinivibrionales; family Chitinivibrionaceae; genus Chitinivibrio. The sequence goes on along the minus strand of JBNJDQ010000015.1, from coordinate 1,543 downwards.
CGCATCGGCGGGTAAGAAGGTCGTCAATGCTGTAGAGGATTCCGGCGGCTCCCCGAAGGAACTGATTGAAACTCTCGGCTTGGTACAGATATCCGACTCCTCGGAGCTTGAAGGCATCATGGATACCATCTTTGCAGATAATCCCGCTGAAGTGGAACGTCTCAAAGAAGGTGAAAAGAAGCTGATCTCATTCTTTGTGGGGCAGGCAATGAAAGCGACCCGGGGGAAAGCAAACCCCAAAGAAGTCAACAAGATCATCGCTGAGAAACTCAGTTGATGATCCGCCTTCTTTTGATATGCATTCTCTGTGCTGTCCCTGTTCTCAGCAGGGACAGCACGATTTCCCGCGAGGAAATCACCCAACCCGCAGATACGGTCAATGCAGACAGTCTCTATGCTCATATTTATTTTAATGACGATTCCGCCTTTACGGAAAAACCGGATACCGCTGGATACAGTAAAAACCATTCACGCCGTAAAGTGCGTAGCGGCCTTATGATGCTTATCCTTGTAGGAATCTCACTTGGTTTGACACAGTCAAATAATCCGGAATAAAAAAGTTTGACATTCTTACTGCCATTATCTATATTATTGCCGACTTTGATGCGAGAGTAGCTCAGTTGGTAGAGCACCACCTTGCCAAGGTGGATGTCGCGAGTTCGAACCTCGTCTCTCGCTCCAGTCTTTTCTTTGAAATTATCGCGGGATGGAGCAGTCAGGTAGCTCGTCGGGCTCATAACCCGAAGGTCGGAGGTTCGATTCCTTCTCCCGCTACCATATATTTGCGAGAGTAGCTCAGTTGGTAGAGCACCACCTTGCCAAGGTGGATGTCGCGAGTTCGAACCTCGTCTCTCGCTCCATTTTATTTTCGGCGGCATAGCCAAGTGGTAAGGCAGAGGTCTGCAAAACCTCCATTCTCCAGTTCGAATCTGGATGCCGCCTCCAGTTCGATTCATCAGTATCCTTCCACTGCCTCAGTAATCTTTCCGATTCATCCTTTCTCCATAACTTTGTACATGATGCAATTCTGTATTGTTACTCTGCTGCGGGCGCGTACTTTTGCGACCAGCTATGAACCATTCAGCGGGGGACCAACGGCGTGCATTGCGCAAAGTCGAGCCTTGAAATGGCCGGACGGTGAGGATATGACCGTGCCGTGCACGAAAACGAAGCAAATCAAGAAGAAACAGTTGTACTGGAAATGCATTTGTCTTGTGAGGGTCTACAGAGTAGTGCCGGTACAAAAGAGCTTTCCAAAACACCGGAAATTTTTCAAAAATCTGCCCTTTGGAACGTATCCCTGTTTCCCGGACCGAAGAAGCAAACAGACAGTACACCATATCGCCGGCTGATGATACTTGCAAAATTGCACATGCATGAAACACGGCTGCTCATATATACTGCAGGAAATCATTCCCCCGGCAAATCATAATGGCCCCCCGCCGGCACAGGAACCAGCGGGGAAATTTAGGATAAATGTCAATCCACCTTCTGTACCCCGAGAGATGTCGTTCCTTCAAGAGAGGTAGACCGCCCATCCGGG